>CAYFYE010000043.1:6928-20647 GCA_964347285.1 uncultured Acidimicrobiia bacterium | reverse complement strand
CAGCGATCGACCAACCACTGGATGCTGGCCGGCACGCTACTGCTCTTCGCCTTCGTATTCGCCTTTCCCATCTATCGAGCCCTGGAGCCGAGTCGTCGCGACAGCGCCCTGGAGCATCGCACTGAGAATCTGGCGGCAGTGGGTGCAGAGCTGTTCGAGGTCAACTGCGCCCAGTGCCACGGCGTCGACGCCACGGGCGGCATCGCTCCCGCCTTCAACTCAAAGGAGTTCCTCGATGAAGTCGACGACGAGCAGATCCGCCAGCTGATCTCGGTGGGTGTTCCCGGGACATCCATGTCCAGCTACTCGATCGATTTCGGCGGGCCGTTCACCAGTGAGCAAATCGAGGCGATCGTGGTGTACATCCGCTCGCTGGAGGAGGGCGCCCCGAGCTTTCCCAACTGGCGCAATCCCGGCGGGGAGCAGCCCCTCGCCGCTCCCGAAGAGGACACCGCAATGGTCGAGGAGAAGCCCGGGGAAGAGGAAGAGGACGCAGAGGACGTTGCGGCCGACGGCGCTGCGCTCTACGCCGCCTATTGCGCGACGTGCCACGGCGCCGGGCTCGAGGGCGTCGGAGCCTTTCCGGCGCTCGGTTCCGGATCCGCATCGGTCGACCGCTCCGACGAGGAGATCATCGCTCAGATCGCCCAGGGCGGTGGGGGCATGCCCGGGTTTTCCGCCAGCCTCAGCGATGAGGAGATCGGGGCCCTGCTCGACTACTTGCGGGAGGTCCAGGGGGGCTGAGCCGGCCGCCCAGAGGTCAACCGCCGGGCGCCTCCTGCACCGGGCCGGTGCGCCGGGACTCGATCGACTCGCCGGCCAGGATGGCCTCGATCGTCTGCGTGAGCCCGGCCGCATCGGTGGGGCCGCTGAACTTACCGACCACCGTGCCGTCCCGATCGACGAAGAACGTCTCCGGAACCCCGAACACGCCGAACTCGATGGCGGCTCGGGACCGCTCGTCGACCACCGAGTCGTAGCCGCGGCCCAGCTCGTCGAGGAACGCGATGGCGTTTCCGGGGCGATCCTGATAGACGACCCCGACGAAGCGGACTCCCTGGTCGCGATAGGCGTTCGCCGCCCCGACCAGGGCCGCGTGCTCCTGGCGGCACGGGAAGCACCACGAGGCCCAGAAATTGATCACGAGGATTTCGCCCCGGGTGTCGTCGAAGGCCAGCGAGCCCTCCTTCTCGAGGTACGGAAGCGACACGGCCGGAACGGGCTGGCCGATGAGCGGGGTATCGACGAGGCTGGGGTCGGTGCCGAAACGGGAGTTGAAGGCCACAACCAGAACGATGCTGCCGACGACGACGGTGGCTCCCACCAACCAGCCCGCCCACCGGCGGACGCTGCGGCGTGAGGCGGTCTCGGTCACGACTGCTGGACCTGAGCCAAGAGATCGCCGGCGGCGGCGGCGGCCTCGTCGGGAAGGCCGGGGACCGCCAGGAGGCGCTCGAGGAGCTCGACGCCGCCCTCCGTGTCGCCACTGTCGAGACGAGCCTGGGCCAAAAACCACAGCGCCGGCGCGAATTGGTCGTCTACCTCCAGAGCCGCCTCCAGGAGGCCGATGCCGGTATCGAACTCACCCACGACATAGCTCATCCAGCCCACGTACGCCATCGGGTGGGGATTGTCGGGTTCGTATTCGAGAGCGATCTGGTAGTGCTCCAGGGCCTTGCCGAACACGCCCTGGGCGTAGTACCGGTCGGCCAGCGCCAGACGCATCGGCACGATCTCGGGATTGGCGGCGACCACCGCCTCCAGCTGCTCGTTGGTGACCGAAGCCGGGTCGACCCCCAGCTCACCCACGCCTGCGCTCGACTCCCCGGGGTCTTGGGCAGCGATACCGCTGGCCGGCCCGCCCTCTTCGGGCTCCACGGCGTTGACCACGGCCACAACCACCACCACCGCCCCGACCAAGAGGATCAACACGCCGATGAGCCGTCGGGGCGATCGGCGCGGCTCCTCCTCGTCGGGAGCACTCGACGTTTCCAGCTCGGAGCGGAGAGCCTCGGCTTCGGCCTCGTAGTCGGCAACGAGGCGCCGAGCGGTGGCCTCGTCGAGTTCATCGGCGGCAACCTGGTCCTCCACCTCCTCGATGTCCCGGAGGGCCTGGTCGAGCTGTTCCTGAAGGCGCTTCCGCTCGGGATTCATCACTCGGTGCGCGCCTCGGCGGCCTCGTCCGGCTCGGCTTCCGCCCGGCGTGGCTTGCGCCGCGTGAAGATGGCGGCGGCGCCGACCGCCAGTCCCAGCGCCGGCAGAGCCCACAACAGCAGGTTCTTGCCCCGGGGCGGGGGATCGAGCAGGATCCACTCGCCGTAGCGGGCGATGAAGAAGTCCTCGATCTCTTGGTCCGACTGGCCGGCGGCGACCTTCTCTTCGATGACCGCCCGCATCTCGCGGGCCGTCTCCGACCCCGAATCCGCCACCGATTCGCTCTGACACACCGGACAGCGCAGGCGGTCCGCCAGAGCCTCGACCCGGTCACGTTCGCCCTCATCACCGGCGGCCAGTCCCACCACGATCACCGCCAGCGCAGCCACGCTGATGACGGCGGCAAACAGTCTTCGCACGCCCTCAGACACCGGCCGCCTCCTTCTCGGCGACGAGATCCGCCCGCTGCGGCTTGCGAACGAGCAGCGACCAGGCCGCGCCGCCGGCCACGATGCCTCCTCCGATCCACAGCAACCAAATGAGCGGGAAGCGGAACGCGTCCAGCGTGATGTCGCCCCCGTCGGTGAGCCGGGCCAGGTTCAGGTAGAGATCCTCGGTGAGCCCGATCCGCACCGCCGGCGTTGCAATGGACTGCACCATGTTGGGGTATTGGTTGAGGCGCGGCTCCAGTACCGCGATGGTGTCGTCGCCTCGCTGCACCCGTACCACCGCGCCGCTGACCAGGCGCTGGGGCTCACTCCTCGTGAAAGGCTCCTCGTAGACCAGCGTGTAGCCGTCGTAAGAGGCCGACTCGCCGGGCGACAGGGCGATGGTGGCCTTGGTGCCGAAGGCGCTGGCGACGCTGATGGCCACCGCCACCAGCGCCACGCCGATGTGGGAGAGCTGGCCGCCCCAGTAACCGGGGTTGCGCCGCATCACCCGGAGAGCGGACCTCGCCACTCCCTTTCCTTGTGATGCGGCCCGGGACTGCGACCACAGCTCGCGGATGATGACCGAGATCACGAACGAGGCGAACACGACGATGAGGATCACCGAGGCCTTGCGCACCCCGGCGAGCACGGTGAGGGCACCGGCGACCAGCGCCGCCCGGACCGGGTTGCGAATGCGCTCCCACACCACGGCCGGTCTGGCGACCCGGTACGGAGCGATCGGCCCCAAGCCCATGGCCAGCAACAATGCGAAGGCGATGGGGACCGCGGCCCGATCGAAGAACGGCCGGCCCACCGACACCTGATCGCCCGAGAAGGCCTCGACGAGGATGGGGTACAGAGTCCCGGCCAGGACGGTGAAGGCAAACAGGGTGAGGAGCAGGTTGTTGAACAGAAAGACCCCCTCCCGGCTCGAGAGGGAGTCGAGTCGGGGGGCCGACGAGACCGTGTGGGCCCGCAACGCGAACAACGTGAACGAGCCGAGGAGCACGACCGAGAGGAACCCCAAGAACGCCGGTCCGACGGCGGACTGGGTGAAGCTGTGCACAGAGGAGATGACCCCCGATCGGGTCAAGAACGTGCCCAATATCGTGGCGGCAAAGGTGGAGATGATCAGGGCGATGTTCCAGGCCTGGAGCATGCCCCGGCGCCGCTGGACCACCGACGAATGGATGAAGGCGGTCGCCAGCAGCCAGGGGATGAACGAGGCGTTCTCGACCGGATCCCAGGCCCAATAGCCTCCCCATCCCAGCACCGCATAGGCCCACAGCCCGCCGACGACGATCCCGCCGGTGAGGAACGCCCACGCCACCAGGGTCCAGCGACGGGTCCGCTCCAGCCACTCCGAGGTCTGGGCCCCCAAGACCAGGCTGGACAACGCAAACGCGAAGGGCACGGTCAGTCCCACGAATCCGAGATAGAGCAGCGGTGGATGGACCGCCATCAGCAGGTTGTTCTGCAGCAGAGGGTTGGCCCCGGTGCCGTCGGGCGGGGCCACCTCGAGGGTCGTGAACGGATTGGCGGCGGTCGCCATCAGGCCGAAGAAGAACACCGCCACGAGCCCCATCACCGCTAGGGCTCCGGCGCCCAAGCGGTCCTGGTTCTGGAGGCGCAGCCACACCCACCAGGTGAAGCCGGCGAGCATCAACCCCCACAGCACGATGCTGCCCTCGAGGGCGGCCCATGCCGACGCAATGAGGAAGATCAGGGGAGTCGCCCTCGAAGAGTTGCGAGCCACATACTCGATCGAGAAATCGTGGCCGAGCAGGGCCACCTCGAGTGCCGCCATCGCCAGCACCGCCCCCGCCACGAGGCCGTACACGGGATATCGGAGGGCTTTGCGGCCCAGCTCGGGTTGCTGCAGGACGCGCCATCCCTGGACGATCAGCACCAGCGCCGAGATCAGCGCCACCAGGATGCCGGCGTAGCCGAGAGCGGCGGTCATGACGCGCCACCGGCTCGACGACCCCCGATCGAGGTAGCCATGGGAGGATCTGGCACGTTCGCTCCTCCAATCGGTCTCGCCGCAGCCTAGGCCGGGGACGGTGAAATCAGGCCGGCTGCACCCTCAGCGCGGCATGATACCGACGGGCGGTGGCCTACTTTCTCCCCCGGTCGGCCCCTCGGGTCAGGACTCCGAGTGGAGCCCGGCCCACTCCTCCAACCGCCGGCGCAGCGCCCCGGAAATGCGCTCCCGGGTCTCTCGATAGGCGGGAAGCGCCTGGCCGAACGGGTCGGCGATCGCCCTGTCGTCGGGATCGAGCAGCCTGACCTTGCCCGACGCGTGAGGCCAGCGAGCGACCAGCTCATCGACGTGGTCGTGGTCGAGGGCAAAGATGGTCGCAGCTCGGTCCACCAGCTCGCCGGTCAGCGGCTGAGATCGATGCGCCGCGAGCGGCACGCCGGCTTCTTCGGCCACGACCAGCGCCCCGGGAGCGGCCGGGAGGCCGGCCACCGCGTGGGTACCGGCGCTGGCGAACTCGAACGTCTGCTCGATGGGCGTCCCGGCAACGAGCATCTCGGCCAGTGCTTCCGCCAAGGGCGACCGGCACATGTTTCCGGTGCACACGAAAAGCACCAGGGCCCGATCGTCGCTCACGGCGCCGGAACGATCCGGTACACGTCGCCGGCCAGGCTGACGACGTAGAGCTCACCACCAGCATCGAGCCCGAAGGAGGACAGCTCGGGCACGCTTCCCAACTGCGACGTCCACTCGGTGACCTGGGTGGCCGCCCCGCCCCCCAGCACGAAACTCCAGATGCGGCCCGAGCAGTAGTCGCCGAAGAAGTAGCGGCCGTGGAGCCCGGGCATGGCCCCACCTCGATAGACGTAGCCGCCCACTATCGAACAGTTCCGGCCGGTGGGGTACTCGTACACCGGCATGCGGAGTCCGGCGGCACTGCAGCCCACCGAGGGCTCGAAGCAATGATTGCCCTCCATCACATCCCAGCCGTAGTTGATCCCGGCTTCGGAGGCGAGGGCGACGTCGATCTCCTCCCAGGCGTTCTGGCCGACGTCGCCGATGTACAGGTCGCCGCCGTCGAAGGAGAACCGCCACGGGTTGCGGAGGCCGATGGCCCAGATCTCGGACCTTCCCCCGCCGCCGGCGAAGGGATTGTCGGGTGGGATCGCATAGGGAACGCCGGCATCCACGTCGAGACGCAGCAGTGAGCCAAGCAGGGTTCCCGGGTTCTGGCCGTTCTCGAAGGGGTCGCCGCCTCCTCCTCCGTCGCCCAGACCCCAGTAGAGGTAGCCGTCCGGCCCGAAGGCGACGTGTCCCCCGTTGTGGTTGCCAAAGGGCTGGTCGACTCCGAGCACGGTGCGACTGAAGGTCGCCGGGCCCCCCGCGATGGCCCGGTACTCGGCGAGCACGGAGTCTCCGGCATTGTCGGTGTAGGACACGAACATGCGCCCGTTGGTGGAGAAGGCCGGATGGAGAGCGAGGCCGAGTAGGCCCCGCTCGCCGCCGGTGCTCACGAGACTGCGGATATCGAGAACGGTGGAGACGGTCCCCCCGTCCACGACGCGGATCACCCCGTCCCTCTCCCCCACGAAGAGCCGCGGATCGCCGGGAGGTGCGGTGAGGATGGTCGGCTCATCGAACGTGCCCACTCGGTCCAGGCTCAGCCGGGGCACTCCGACCAGGGCGCCGAACCTTCCCGCCACCGGCAGCCAATCGGCCTCGCCGAAGACGATCTGGTCGTCGGCGGTCCCCTGCGTGTTGCTGTGGCGGAAGAACAGGGTGGAGGCCGACGGGCGGAAGAGGGCGGGCGAATCGGTGCCGTCGCCGGTCCAGTCCCCGGCCACCAGACGGTCGCCGGGGTCCCCAAGAATGAAGCTGTGGTCGGCGATCCCCTCGGTGTGCGAGTTGCGGAAGTACACCAGCCCGGTGGACGCCCGGTGCAGGCCGAACGTATCCACCCCGTCGCCGTCGAAGTCGCCGGCGAAGGGCTGGTCACCGGGGTTGCCGAACCCGTAGGCCGCCTCGGCCGCCCCGAGCCCGGCGTCCCCCGATCCCAGGGCGTTGATGACGTAGAAGCGCTGCTCGCTGCCGCGGTAGAGCGAGACCGTGTCGCAGTCGTCGCCGTCGAAGTCGCCGGCCAGGGGAACGTCGCCGGGGTTGCCGAAGAAGAAACGAACGTCGGCCACTCCCTGGGTATTGGAGTTACGCAGATAAACGAAGCCGTCGGATTGGCGGTAGAGGCCGGGAGTATCCACCCCGTCGCAGTCCCAGTCCCCCATCATGGGTATGTCGCCGGGATTGCCGTAGAAGAAGCTCGCCGCCTCCCCCGCCTCGTTGAGGAGATGCCACCGCCCCGATGCAGGGTCGACGAGACCGGCGGTGTCGCCGTGGTCCGCCGAGGCAGCGGCCGGAAGCGTTACCCACAGGAGGGCGGACAGAGCGACCAGGGCGGGGCGTTGTGATTTGAAGAGATGCACCGGAGGCTCTGCTGGATCGAGTGCCCGCAGCATATGCGGCCGGGCCGGCTGTGCGAATTCGGGGAGGGGGGCACCGCCTACGATGGGCGCCCCGACGAGGAGAACAACAGCCGTGCTGAACGTAGAGGTGGCCGTTGTGCCGGCGGCAGGACGGGGCACCCGGATGCTGCCGGTGACCCGAACGGTTCCCAAGGCGTTCGTTCCCGTGCTCGACCGGCCGGCGCTGCAACACACCGTCGAGGAAGCGGCGGCCGCCGGCGCTCAAGAGGTGGTCGTGATCGTCGACCCCGGATTCGCCGAGCTGGTGCCGCGCCACTTCGAAGAGCCGCTGCGTGGCATCGAGCACGTCGACGTGCGGGCCATCGTCCAAGAGCAAGCCCGGGGCCTCGGTGATGCCGTGCTGATGGCACGCTCGGCGGTGGGGGACCGGCCGTTCTTCTGCCTCCTCGTCGACAATCTCCCGCTGCCGGGCCGATCGGTCCTGGAGGGTATGGCAGAGGCCTCCGACGGACGCTCCGTGGTGTGCCTGCATGGGTTGCCGGACGAAGTGCTCACCAAGAAGGGTGCGGTGGCCACCGGGGCCTGGCTGACCGAGACGGCCGTCGAAGTGGTGGACGCCGTCGAGAAACCGGCTCCGGGCACCGCCCCTTCCAACCTGGCGCTGATCGGCCGCTACCTGTTCACCGCCGAGATCTTCGATGCGCTCGCCGACCTCGGCCCCGGCTACGGCGGAGAGGTGCAGCTCACCGACGCCATCGCCCGGCTGGCCCGGGAGGGCCGCTGCCTGGGCCTGGTCACCGAGGACGATCTGCTGGACGTGGGCACACCCCTCGGTCTGGCCAAGGCCAAGGCGATCCTGGCCGTTGCCGACCCCGACTGGGGCGAGGAGTACCTCGCCTTTCTCGAGGAGCTGGTGGCCTCCAGCCGCCCCTAGCCGACGATCCCGCCCTCGGTCATCCGGCGCAGATCGAGGGCTGCGTCCAGCTCCTCCTCGGACAGCACCCCCATCTCCAGGGCGACCTGGCGCACGCTCCGCCCCGAAGCGAAGGCCTCCTTGGCGATCGTGGCGGCCTGGTCGTAGCCGATCTTGGGCGCCAGAGAGGTGACCACGATGATGTTTCGCTCGAGGAGCTCGGTGGCCCGCTCGGCATCGGCCTCGACACCGGCCACCGCCTTGGACCGGAAGGTCTCTGCGGCCGAAGCCAGCAGCTCGGCCGACTCCAGGAGGTTGTGGGTCAGCACCGGCATCATCACGTTGAGCTCGAAGTTGCCGTTGGCGGCGCTCCAGGCCACGGCCGCATCGTTGCCGATCACCTGAGCCGCCACCTGCATCATCATCTCGGGGATCACCGGGTTGACTTTGCCGGGCATGATCGACGATCCCGGCTGCAGCTCGGGGAGACGTATCTCGGCGATGCCGGTACGGGGCCCCGACGACATCCAGCGAAGGTCGTTGGCGATCTTGAAGAGCGACACTGCCACCGTGCGGAGAGCCCCTGAGGCGCTCACCGCCGCGTCCTTGGCCCCCTGGGCCTCGAAATGATCATCGGCCTCACGGAAGGGGTACCCGGTACGCTCGGCCATGCGGGCGATGACGGCCGCAGCGAAGCCCGGCGGGGCATTGATCCCGGTGCCCACCGCCGTCCCACCCAGTGCCAGCTCCTCCAGCTCGGGAAGCACCTTTTGGAGGCGCCCCACGCCCTTGCGCACCTGGGCCGCATAGCCGGCGAACTCCTGGCCGAGCCGCACCGGGGTGGCGTCCATCAGGTGGGTCCGGCCCGACTTGACGATGCCGTCGAAGGCATCGGCCTTGGCGGCCAGCTCGTCGGCGAGGGCCTCGAGGGCCGGGATGGTTGCCTCGCGCAGCGTGGCCACCGCCGCCACGTGGATGGCGGCCGGGATCACATCGTTGGAAGACTGGCCGGCGTTGACCTCGTCGTTGGGATGGACCAGCTTCGAGCCCAGGTCGCCGCCCATGATCTCGGCGGCCCGGTTGGCGATCACCTCGTTGGCGTTCATGTTGGTGGAGGTGCCCGACCCGGTCTGGAAGATGTCGAGCACGAAATGCTCGTCGAAGCGTCCTTCCATCACCTCTTCGGCAGCCTGGCTGATGGCATCCGCCTTGGCAGCCTCGATGGCTCCCGACTCCCTGTTGACTCGGGCCGCTTCGGCCTTGATGAGACCCAGCGCCCAGATGAAGCGCCGGCCGAAGCGAAGGCTGGATATTGGGAAATTCTCTACGGCCCGCTGGGTGGAGGCTCCGTAATAGGCGCCGTCGGGGACCTCGACCTCGCCCATGGAGTCGCGTTCGGTTCTCATATATTCGAGGTTACTCAGCGCCCCGGTCGCCAAAACCGGCCTGCCGCCGCATCGGTTGGAACTTCGGGCACATGGAGACGAGGCCGCTCCGGATACCCGTGGGACCGGCCCCCTCGACCACAGGGTCCGCCGGTGTTACACGCAATCAGAGATCGGCGAACGGATCGCCGGCGGCTTCCTCGGGAGTTGCCGGACCCATCCCCAGATCCTCGCGAATGGCCTGATATCCCTTTTCCTCCAGCTCATCGGCCAGGTGGGATCCGCCGGAGCGGACTATGCGGCCGCCGAGCATGATGTGGACCCGATCCACGTGGAGATACCGGAGGATTCGGCTGTAGTGGGTGATGATGAGGACGCCCAAATCCGGACTCCGCATGCGCTCGACGGCAGCGGCCACTTCACGAACGGCGTCGATGTCGAGCCCGGAGTCGATCTCGTCGAGCACCGCCACTTTGGGACGGCTGGCCAGGAGCTGGAAGATCTCCGACCGCTTCTTCTCACCACCAGACAGGCCCTCGTTCACGGGCCGGTCGAGGAAGGCCTCTATGTCGAGCCGGGCAACGTCTTCACGGAAACGATCCCAGACGGCCTCTCCATCGCCGGCGCTCATCTCGGTGAGAAGCTCGCGCAGGCTCACGCCGGGGACTGCGATCGGATATTGGAACGTCTCGAACAGTCCGGCCGCGGCCCGCTCGTCCACCGGCTTGCCGAGGACCTCGACACCGTCGATCAGCGCCGAGCCGGTGACCTCGTAGCCCGGCTTGCCCATCAGCGCATGACACAGCGTCGACTTGCCAGAACCGTTGGGTCCCATGAGAGCGTGGACGTGGCCAAACGGGACCTCCAGATCGACCCCGCGCAGAATCTCGAGATCGCCGAGCCGGGCCCGCATGTCCTCGACCCGCAAAGCAAGGCTCACGAGTGGCGCTCCATCACCAGGAACACGTCCCCATCCTCGATGACCGTGTCGTAAACCGGCACCGGCCTGGTCGCCGGCAGCGAGTCGGGCTCTCCGGTACGCACGTCGAACTCAGAGCCATGACGGGGGCACTCCACATCGAAGTCGAACAGCTCGCCTTCGGCGAGGGACGCCTCGGCGTGGGAGCAACGATCCCCGATGGCATAGACGGCGTCTTCGATGCGAAAGACGGCTATGCGATGGCCGCCGACCTCCACCCTGATCCCACGGCCCTCGGGGAGGTCGCTCAGCGTCCCGACGCGCACCAAATCGGTCACACCCGGCCCTCCCGCTGCGCCGCGATGTACTTGGCGTTGACCCGGCGCCGCACCACATCGGCCAGCTCGGGAACGGGAAGCCTCCGGATCGCTTCCTCGAAGAAGCCCCTCACCTGGAGCCGGTCGGCTCGCACCCGTTCCAGACCCCGGCTCATGAGGTAATAGCGCTGATCGAGGTCGAGCGGTCCCACCGTCGAGCCGTGACCACAACGCACGTCGTTGGCCAGGATCTCCAGGTTGGGCACCGATTGGGCTTCTGCGCCGTCCGACAGGACCAAGTTGCGGTTGGTTTGGAACGCATCGGTCTTCTGGGCCTCGTTCTCGATGCGGATGAGCCCGGTGAACACCGAATCGGCCTCGTCCTCGACCGCTCCCTTCAGGAACATGTCGGAGGAGGTGTTGGGGGCCTTGTGGTTCATGAACGCTCGATAGTCGAGCACCTGCCGCTGCTCCCCGAAGTAGATACCGGAGACCTCGCCGCGCGACCCGCTTCCGGCGAGGTCGATCGTCAGATGAAGCCGGGCGTGCTTTCCGCCCAGCCCGATCTCACCGAGGTGCAGTGTGGCGTCTCGACCGGCAGCCATGCGGAGCCGGGCCAGCGAGGTCGTGTCGTAAGCGAACTCCTGAAGAGCGGTGAGGCGAAACCGGGCGGCGTCGCCGACCTCGGCTTCGATCTGAGGGACCACCAGAATCGTCTGGTTGCGCGGTGAGTTGTAGTGCACCACCACCGAGGCCTCGCTGTCGGCGTCGACCACCGCAGTGATGTGCGGAAACGATACGGAGCCCGGAGCCGTGGCCTGGACGTCGACGAGGAAGTGACCCTCGGGGACGGCCCCCTTGGGCACGTAGAGGAAGACCCCGTCTCCTCCAAATGCGAGGTGGGCCGCCGCGAACTTGTCCGAGGAAGGGGGAATGCCGCGGCCGAACGCTCCCCTGACCTCGGTCTCGTGGTCGCGCCAGGCCACCGAGAGCGGTTCGAACACCACCCCGTCCCCGGCTCCGGCCGAAACATCGACCGGCCTGCCGTCCACGACCACCGCCCGTCCCGCCAATGGGCCGAGCGCGCCGCTGACGGCCGGATCCACCTCGAGCGGCTCGCCCGACCCGTCGGCGACGGCGAATTCGGACAGGTCGAAGTCCAGATCGACATAGCGCCACGCCTCCTCTGAGGAGGAAGGCATCTCCATTCTCTCGAAGCTTCCGAACCCCTCGGCACGCAACTCGGCTACCCATTTCGGTGAGTCTGCGGCGAGGCGCTCGAGCGTCCCCTCGTTGAGGGGGAGCATCTGTCGGCCTCCGTTGACGACCGGCGAAGGATATTGCCGGTCCAAGAGCGGTCAAGCCTCGGGCACGGAAGGCGGGCTCGATCGATGGCTCTCGAGGGGCGAAAGTCGCGAAAACCTTGCCTGCTGGACAGATCCCACTATGGTGCCGTGCTCCCGGCACCCGCCGGCCTTTCTTTTTCATGCTCACCCGCCTCGGACCGCTGCTGCTCATCGCCACCGCCTTCCTGGCCGGTCCGGCTGCACCCCTGGCCGGCCACGAGGAGGTGTCGTTCGAGGTCTTCCCCCAACCGGATTCGGCCACCAGATTCCGCAATGATTTCGGGGCGGCGCGGGCCGGTCACCGGCATGAGGGCACCGACCTCCTGGGCGACAAGGGCATGGCAGTCGTTGCGGTGGCCGACGGAGTGGTCAAAGTGGTTGCCCACAGCCCCACCGCCGGCAACTACGTCGTGATTGCCCATCAGGGCGACTGGGAAACGTGGTACATCCACCTCAACAACGACTCTCCGGGCACCGACGACGGAAGCATCGGGCCGCTGCAGGCCGTCGCCCCGGGGATCGAAGAGGGCGCCTTCGTCGCCGCCGGTCAGCCGCTGGGATGGGTCGGCGACAGCGGCAACGCCGAGGGAACCACGCCGCATACCCACTTCGAGGTTCATCACAACGAGCGGATCATCAACCCCTACCCCTATCTCAAGAGGGTCTGGGACCTCTTGAACTTTCGCTGGGATATGGGGAACCGGGTCCTCTGACAGACGAACCGCCGATCTCTCGAGCCCGGGCAAACACGGCGTCCAGCATCCCTTCCGTGAGTTTCCCGGTGAATGTGTTCTGCTGGGACGGGTGGTAACTCAACAGCAGCACCGGACCGCCGTTTCCGAGCGGTACCTCGACGGCGTGGCCGAAGCGAGGACGCGGCTTGGGGGCGGCATGGCCCCGCCGGCCGAAGGCCCGCACCGCCTGCTGGTAGGCGAACTGCCCGAGACAGATCACGGCCCCGATATTCGCCAGCAGAGACAGCTCGGCGTCGAGCCAGAGGGCACAGTTGTCGCGCTCTTCCGCAGTCGGCTTGTTGGCGGGCGGGGCGCACCGGACCGGAGCAGTGATGTAGGCGCCCTCGAGCCGCAAGCCGTCTCGGCGGTCCTTCGACGTGGGCTGATTGGCGAACCCTGCCCTGTGGAGGGCCCGGTAGAGCCAGTCGCCGGACCGATCCCCGGTGAACATGCGGCCGGTGCGGTTACCGCCGTGAGCGGCCGGTGCCAAACCGAGCACCAACAGCCGCGCCTCGGGGTCGCCGAAGCCCGGTAGCGGCCTCCCCCAGTAGTCCTCGTCCCGAAACGCCGCCCGCTTCTCGCGGGCTACCTGCTCTCGCCAGTGGACCAGCCGCGGGCAGCTGCGGCATTCGACCAGGTCGGCATTCAGCTTGTCGAGGCTGCGGTAGGGGGCTCCCACCCGGCGAGGGTACCGGGGGCGGCGATTCGGTGATGTCCCGGCGATGAAAGCGGTTGCCCGCGAAACAATCACGACCGCGGCTCTTGAAGGCCGGATCGCCCGTCCGTACGGTGCTCTGCATGCGGTTGTCGGCACCCGGGCGTGCCTTCGGGAGGCTGGGCGTGGGATTGGCAGTGCTGGTGGCCGGGTGCTCCGATTCGGCGACGACGCCGGCCACTGCCCCCGGAGTCATCACCGCGACACCGGCTCCCGCCACCACCACGACGACCGCGCCGGCCCCGATTGCTGTGGTGACCACGACCGTCGACCGGCTCACCGAGGTGGAAGCCATCTTTCGGGATCTCGAGTTCCGGCGCCTCGATGCGCTCTACCGGGAGGACGAG
>CAYFYE010000043.1:0-6828 GCA_964347285.1 uncultured Acidimicrobiia bacterium | reverse complement strand
TGCCACATCACCGGCTCCACCCTCACGGCCACTCCCGGCGACCCGGCCGGAGCCGCGGCGACCCCAACACCGCTACCACCCATTCGCTACCTGGTGGGCGGCCGCGACCCGACGCTGGGCCCTTGCCGCTACTGGTCCCGTACCCCGGGCGGTATCGATACCTGGGACCCCGGCGCGGCGGCGAGCGACATGACGTTTCTCCTGGCCCTTCCCGCCTGCCCGCCCGCATCGGCGCAGCCCGCCGGTGCCACGACCGTTGCCCAACGGGCCTGGGAAGTCTTCCGTTCTTGGACGCTTCCCCGACCCGAGCTCACCTTCGCCCCGCCCGATCGGGGTATCACCGGCCTACCCACCTTCGTCTCCGCCGCAACCCCGGTCCCCCTCGAGCACCGCGAGGCCATGCCGTCCGGCCTGGAATTGCTGGTACGAGCGGAGGTCGTGGCGGCGACGGTGGACTGGGGAGACGGCACCACCACTCGTCACGACCCGGCCGATCTGGCCGCCTTCCCGGCCGGCTCGGCCACCCACACATACTCCCTCAAGACCTGCCCGCCCGACTATCGGGTCACCCATCCCTCCGGCGGCAACTGCCATCCCACCCTGGAGGCCTACCCGGTGACGGTCACCTTCTCGTGGACGGGCCGCTACCGGTACGACGCCGGATGGATCGATCTCGGAGTAGTGGACCTGGCCACCTCGGTGTCCTGGGACGTGGACGAGGTGGTGGGAGTCCTGGAGCCCTAGCCGCCGGCCCCGGGGGGAGCTTCGCCCGGCGAGGAAGTATCCGTCGGTTCCGGCGGGCTAAAGCCCTGGTTGGGCAGGTCGCGCGGGTCGAAGAGGTTCACGGACTGCCACAGCATCCATCCGAGGCGCCGCTCCCGGGCTTCTTGGATTTCCATCTCGACCTGCGTCGGCCCGTAGGTCGAGGTCTGCAGCCAGGGACGCATGATCGCTGATCCCTGCATTCGGGGCAGTCCGTCGTCCAGTGACCCCCCCACGATCTCGGCCGGATGGTCGTTGGGGTTGGCGAAGCCGTCCCACCCTGGGGTGTAGTGGGTCGGGTAGATCATCGGACTGAGAACGTCCACGGCCTTCGACAGCTCTTCGGGTTTCTGGCCGATGCCTTGGTCGTCGAGACTGGAGATAGTTACCGCGAATACGTCGGCGGCGACCGCGCATCCGAGGGGGTTGAGACGATTGCGGGCCTCGGTCAGGAACGCAGCAATCGTGGTCACCCGGGTCTGCTCGTCGTTCCCGCCGTCGAAGCTCAGCGCCTCGACCGGGCCGTCCGACGGAAAGCGAACGTAGTCGAACTGGATCTCGTCGAAACCGAGCTGGCAAGCTTCGATGGCCAGCTCCAGTGGGTACTCCCATGAGCCTCGGTCGGTCGGGTCCATCCACGCCTGACCCCGGTTGCTGCGCCACACTCCTCCGGTATTGATGTTGACTGCCGCCCACTCAGGATGGGCGGTCGCCATCGGATTGTCCTGGAAGGTCACGATCCTGGTGATGGCATACAGATCGTTGCGCCTCATGTCGGCGAGGAGCTCCTCGACGTCATAACGAACCTTGACCGCCCCGATCTCGTGAGCCGTGGTCACTGCGGTGTTGTACGGCACCTCACCGGCCTCGTCTTTGGTATCGAGCACAAGGGCATTGATGGCCGACCCCTCGGCCATCTCCAGGAACTCAGACCACAACGAGGGGTTGCCGGCGTTGGGGCTGTTCACCCTGATTCCCCGAATCGACATCGGCGAGATGACGAAATCCACGCTGTCGGACCGCCCGTTCCACGGCCTGGCATCGGACTCCCAGGCCGCCCGGGTCACCGTCATCAGCCCTGCTATCGCCCTGATGAGCCGATAATTGCCCTCGGCGTCGGTAACCGCCCGACTTCCGTTCAGGGAGATCGTGGCCCCTTCGACGGGGTCTCCCGTCACGGTCCTGACCGTGCCGGTGATGATCACCGGGGTGAGAGCCAGTTGAACCGGCCCCTCCTCAGGCAACTCGACCACATCGAGCCGCTCCGGAACGAACCCGGCCGCCCGGGCGCGCACCGTGATCGACCGCTCGTACCAAATGACCGAAGCGGTGCCGGTGGGCCCAGTGGCCTTGGACTCGCCGTCGAAGGTGACCTCGGCCCCCTCGACCGGTGCCAGGTCCTCTGCGGAAACCACCCGCACCTGCAGCGTTACGGGGGGCGGGCCGGGGTCACGGACGGTCTCCCCCCCCAACACCATTGATGGTCCGGAGCACGCCGACACCAGGAGTGCGAGGGCCGCCCCGGGCAGCGGCGATGTCCAGCGGGTCTTGGGGGGAACGCGTCCACGGGGAGCGTGTTCGCGCCGGTTCACGTCCGGAAGGTTAGTTTGCGCGATTCCCGTTGATAACATGGGCCACCTTCGGTAGCGTGGTAGTACCTCCCAGGGCCGGGAGGGCCACAAGCGAGGGGGAACGGGCGTGGCGCAAGCGGAGCGGGACACGAGTCTCGCCGACGGAGTGGGGCTTTACCTCGAAGAAGTCGCTACGCACGAATTGCTCACCGCCGAGGAGGAAGTGCGCCTCGCGCAGGCCATGGAAGCCGGCCGCCGAGCGGAACAGGAGCTCAGGAACGGTGGTTCCAGGCTCTCCAAGACCCGACGGGCGGCCCTATTCAAGGTGGCTCATGCCGGCGACGAAGCCAAGGCCGAGTTCATCAGGTGCAATCTGCGCCTGGTGATCTCAATAGCCAAGCGTTACATGGGCCGGGGGCTCGACATCCTCGACCTCGTCCAGGAGGGGAATCTGGGGCTGATACGGGCCGTCGAGAAGTTCGATTGGCGCAAGGGATTCAAGTTCTCCACATACGCCACCTGGTGGATACGTCAGGCCATCACTCGCGGGCTGGGGAACCAGGCCCGGACGATCCGTCTCCCGGTCCACATGGTCGATATGGTCCGCACGGTCCAAGAAACCGCCCTGAGCCTCAGCGAGATGTTGCGGCGCACCCCCACAGTCGCCGAAATTGCCGAGGCGAGCGGGCTGGCCGCCGACCGGGTGCTGCTGGCGCTCGAGACGCCCGACGACACGGTTTCGCTCGACCGCCCGGTGGGCGACGACACCGACGCCGACCTCGGTGACTTCGTGGAGGACACTGCGGCCGAAGATCCTTTCCAGTTGGCCGTCCACGCCAGCAGGCAGCGGCACCTCGACCGGGCCCTGGCCATGCTCGACGAGCGCGAGCAAGAGGTCGTGCGATTGCGCTTTGGCCTGGACGGCGACAACCCCAGGACCCTCTCCGACGTCGGGGGACGGTACGGCTTCACCAGGGAGCGGGTCCGCCAGATCGAGGGCAGGGCCATCGCCAAGCTCCGTCACCCCTCCTGCGACTTCGACCTCGAGTCGCTGCTCTGAGGCTCGAGTCCTAGGCGCCGGGGGGCCGGCGGGCCCGCACCAGCGTGTCGATTGCGATGCCGACGACGCCGTCCTTGTCGACCTCGCGAAGGGCTTTTTCCGCTTTTTCGATCTTCAGTCCCTTCAGGTCGGCGACGACCGCCGTCGGAGTGAGCAGGATGTCCGGATCCTGGGGGCCGCCGATCCCGTGCTCGAGGTTCTCCAAGTCGTGTCCTATGACCAGCGCCAGCCCGCCCGGGGCGAGGGCAGCCGCGGCCGCTCCCAGCACCGCGGCCCGCTCTGGAGGGGGCACGTGCAAATAGGCGACCACCACCAGGTCGAACGACGCAGGGCGGGGCCGGTACTCGACAACGTCGGCCAGGACCCAGTCGACGGTCACATTGCGGCCGGCGGCGAGGGCCCGGGCCTTGTCAAGGGCCACGGCCGAGAAGTCCACCGCGGTGACCCGCCAGCCCTGCTCGGCCAGCCACACGGCGTTGCGGCCCTCACCACAGGCCACGTCGAGGGCCGCTCCCGGATCCTCGCCGGCCACCTCGGCGGCCACGAACTGGTTGGGCTCGGCGGTCCAGAGCAGTTCTCGCTCGGCGTACCGGCTGTCCCACTCCGACGAATCCATGACCGCTGCCGACTCTAGGCAGAGGAGACAGGGGGTTCCCGGCCCGTCGGCCACACCATGTTCGGCGAGTCGTTCCAGCGCATCCCGCAACGCCTCGGCCTCGTCGGCGCCGATCGAGCCGTCCTCGGTGAGACCGTCGACGTACTCGTCGATCGCCTCGAAGAGGCCGGCTATCGGCGACGTGAACTCGAAACGATCGCCGTCGAAGCTGAAAGATCCGGCGACCTGGTCGTCGACGATGCGGCCCCGAAACGGAACAGCCCACCGTCGAAGGGCTCGATGAATCCGAAGGCGCAGTCGTGAGGTGGGTCGGGGGAACCGGGAGGGTGGAAACCCCGATCGGGCAGGCGCTCTCGCAACCACCGCATGAGCTCCCGCAGCCGCTCGTCGGTCTGCCCGTCGCCATGGAAGCCGTCGAACTGGTCGAGGAGTCGTCGCAGTTCCTCGGGAAGGTCGCCGCCGTACTGGTCAAAGGGAGGAAGTCCCTCGAAGGGCCGGAACCGAAAGAGGAGATCGGGTCCGAAGGGTGCAGCGCCGAAGCTCAACGTGCCGTCGAAGAGCACGCCGAGAGGGAGGCGGAGGATGGCGGCGAGGTTGTCGTCGATGAAGTCGTGCAGAGCTTCGGCCTCGTCTTCCGCGATTTCGCCACGCTCGAGCGCAGCATGGACCCGGCCCTCGAGGACTCCGGCCACCGCTTCGCCCACCTCGTCGAGATCAACCCCAGCATCATCAGCGATCTCCTCGAGCGAGCGCCCGGCGGACCACTCGGCCAGGAGTTGGCGTGGGTCGATCCCCAGCACCCGGGCGATCTCCTCGAGCGAACTCCGATGAGCGGCGTCACCGGGCTCCGGCTCCGGTGCGGTTCGGATCTCGGCGCCGAAGAGAGATCGGAAGCGATCGATGAGGGCTCCCACCAGGTCCGCCAGCTCATCGGGGTCCTCAGGCAGTGGACTCTCGGCGGCCCGGGGTGGTGGATCGTCGGGGGCGGTGGCTGCGGACAAGGCCACCGCTCCGGCGCCGGCTGCAACGGCCAGCAAGAGGCCGGCGGCAACGATCAGGACTGTCTGCTTGCGCATGCTCCCTCCTATCGACCTCGCACTCCTTCAAGGAAACGCTCGGCTCCCCGGGAGGGGTTCCGTCCGTCGATGCTCCGTTTCTGTACGCTGGATGGTGCGGGAGATCGGATGCAGCTCACCTCGACGGCGTTCGAAGACCACGGCGAGATACCGCAGCAGTACACGTGCGACGGAGCCGACGTATCACCGCCGCTGGCTTGGGACGGACTCCCCGACGCGACCCAGAGCCTGGCACTCCTCGTCGACGATCCGGACGCTCCCGATCCCGCCGCGCCCAAGATGGTCTGGGTCCATTGGGTCCTGTACAACATCCCGCCGGATGCCGCCGGTTTGGGTGAGGAAGTCGAATCCGAGGGCCTCCCGGCCGGAACGCTCGAGGGACGCAACGACTGGGACCGGACGGGCTACGGCGGTCCCTGCCCTCCGATCGGGCGCCACCGCTATTTCCACAAGCTGTACGCCCTCGATACGGTGCTCCCCGATCTAGAGGAGCCGACCAAGGCCGAACTCATGCTGGCCCTGGACGGTCACGTGCTCGACGCCGTCGAACTGGTCGGGACCTATCAGCGGAGTTAGCTGGAGTTTTCGGACCCGGCCCGGTGGGCGTGTGACCTACCCCCTGGTCCGGTTACCGGTTGAGAGGCCCTTCCGACGCGTTCGGTCGGCTCACAGCTAGCCCACCGCCCCCACCATCTGGAGCTCGATCAGCCGGTTGAGCTCGACCGCATACTCCATGGGGAGCTCTTTCACCACCGGCTCGATGAACCCGGCCACGATCATCGCAGTGGCTTCCTCTTCGGTGAGCCCCCGGCTCATCAAGTAGAAGAGCTGGTCATCGCCGACCTTGGAGACGGTGGCCTCGTGTCCGATCTGGGCGTCGGCCTCCTCGATCTCCATGTAGGGGTAGGTATCGGACCGGGAGTCCTCGTCCAGGATCAGCGCATCGCAGCGCACGAACGACTTCACGTGCTCGGCGCCGGGCTCCACTCGCACCAACCCCCGGTACCCGCCCCGGCCGCCGTCCTTGGAGATCGACTTCGAGGTGATGAGCGAGGTCGTGTTCGGAGCAGCATGAACGATCTTGGCTCCGGCGTCCTGGTGCTGGCCTTCGCCGGCAAAGGCGATCGAGAGCACCTCGCCGTGGGCGCCCGGCTCCATCAGCCACACCGCCGGGTACTTCATGGTGAGCTTGGAGCCGAGGTTGCCGTCGATCCATTCCATCGTGGCGTTGCGGTAGGCGGCGGCCCGCTTGGTGACGAGGTTGTACACGTTGTTGGACCAGTTCTGGATGGTCGTATAGCGGCAGCGGCCCCCCTCCTTGACCACGATCTCCACCACCGCCGAGTGCAGCGAGTCGGTCGAATACACCGGAGCCGAACAGCCCTCGACGTAGTGCACCGAAGCGCCCTCGTCGACGATGATCAGCGTCCGTTCGAACTGCCCCATGTTCTCGGCGTTGATGCGGAAGTACGCCTGGAGGGGCTGCTCCACGTGGACTCCCGGCGGTACGTAGATGAACGACCCTCCCGACCACACCGCGGAGTTGAGGGCGGCGAACTTGTTGTCGTTGGGGGGAATCACCGTGCCGAAGTACTCGCGAACGACGTCCGGATATTCCCTGACGGCGGTGTCCATGTCGCAGAAGAGGACACCCAGCTTCTCGAGGTCCTCACGATTGCGGTGGTACACCACCTCGGACTCATACTGCGCGGTCACGCCCGCGAGGTATTTGCGCTCCGCCTC
>CAYFYE010000042.1:2939-20728 GCA_964347285.1 uncultured Acidimicrobiia bacterium | reverse complement strand
GCCGGCTACTACGGCTACCTGTGGTCGAAGGTGTACGGCGACGACATGTTCTCGGTGTTCGAGGCCGAGGGCACGACCAACCCGGCCGTCGGCCGTCGCTATCGGGAGCAGATCCTGGCCCCGGGAGGAAGCAGCAACGCCGCCGAACTGCTGCGCAACTTCCTTGGTCGCGAGCCCTCGAACGAGGCCTTCCTGAGGTATCTCGGGCTCGAGTGAGCCGGTGGGGGCACCCCCTTCACATGACCGAGCGGATCATGCCCCCATCCACGGCCAGCGTGGCCCCGGTGACGTAGGACGCCGCATCCGAGACCAAGAAGAGCGCCGCGGCGGCATACTCCTCGGGCAATCCGTAACGCTCCAGCGGGATCCCGTGGGCTCTTCTCCGCTGGGCCTCCTCGTAAGGAATGTCGTCGGAGGCGGCGGCCGCCCGATCGAGCATCTCCACCCGGGCGGTGGCGATCCGCCCCGGTATCAGCTGGTTGACGCGGATGCCGGCAGTGGCCCACTCGCGGGCCAGGGTCTTGGCCAGGGCGGCGACGCCGGATCGAAAGACGGTGGAGAGGACCAGGTCGTCGACCGGCTCCTTGACGGAGCTCGACGTCATGAACAGGACCGAAGAGCCCCGTTCCAGGTAGGGACGGGCCGAACGGACGGTCCTCACCGCCGACATCAGCGTCAGCCGATAGGCCCTCTCCCAATCGGTGTCGTCGAGGTCGTCGAAGCGGCCCGGCGGGGGGCCACCGGCGTTGGGAATCACGATGTCGAGGCCCCCGAGCCTATCGCCGGTCTCTTGGATCCATGCGCCGATCGCGGCCGGGTCGCGGACGTCGCAGACCCGGTACATGACCTGGTCGCCCGCGTCGGCAATGAGTGCGGCGGCTTCCCGAATGCGCTCTTCGCTTCGGCTCGAGATCGATACCAATGCCCCCTCGGCCGCCAGCGCTCGGGCAACGGCAAACCCGAGGCCGCCAGAGGCGGCGGCCACCACCGCCCGCTTTCCAGTCAGGCCGAGGTCCATTCCCGGCATGGTATGGGGGCCGGGCGGCGCCGGCCAAGGCGGTTCAGCCGGCGGCCAGAGCGTCTCGGTCGACCTTCCCCAGCTCGTTGCGGGGCAGGGCCGGCACCACCCGCCAGTGGCGAGGCACCTTGAATCCGGCCAGTCGGCCGCGGGCATGGCGCTCCACCGAGGCGGTCTCCACTCGTGCACCGGGGGCGGCCACGAGCGCGGCCCCTACCACGCTCCCCCACTCGGAGTCGGCCACCGGGTACACCGCCGCCTCGGCGACCGTCGGATGGGCCAGGAGCACCTCCTCGACCTCGGCCGGATGGACGTTCTCGCCGCCGGTGACGATGACATCGTCCCGGCGCCCCAGCACGGTCAGATAGCCGTCTTCGTCGAGCATCCCGAGATCGCCCGTGGCCAGCGGCACTCCGGCCTTCCGTTGCGCTTCTCCCACGTAGCCCGGAGACAGCATCGGCCCGCCGACGACGATCTCCCCGGACGACCCGGCTGCCACCGGCCATCCCGATTCGTCGACGATGGTCAGCTCCACCCCATCGAGGGGGCGACCCGAGGTGCGGCGGTGAGCCGGCGGATCATCGGGTCCCAGAGTGGTGACTTGAGAGGCCATCTCGGTCATGCCGTAGGTCGGGAGGACCACCAGGCCGGCCCGAACGGCCCGGTCCAGCAAACCGCTGGGAACGGGCCCTCCTCCCACCAGGACCTTCGGTGCGCTGCGGTAGGGTCCGCCGTTGACCTCCAGGACTCGCTTCAGCATCGTCGGCACCAACGACGCCACGGTGACGGGACCGCCGGCCAGGAGGGACGCCGTTCGCTCCGGATCGAAGCGCGGCTCCAGGACCACTGCTCCCCCGGCCAGCGCCGAGCGCCAGAGAATGGACAGCCCGCCCACGTGAAAGAGGGGCAGCACCGCCAGCCAGACATCGGCGCTTCCGGTGCCGAGGCGTCTCTGCGCGGCAGCCGTCGAGGAGCTGATGTTGGTCGCGGTGAGTATCGCCCCGCGTGCCGCTCCGGATGTTCCCGACGTGAACACCACGTAGTGAGGAGCCGAGGGGTCCCCGCCGTCCACACCCAGCGCTTCTCCTTCCTCAAGCCGGGAAGGCGCAACCCTGGAGACGCCGAGATCGGGAGCACCGGCGGGGGCGACCACCGCGATCGCGCCGGCCCGAGCCACCTGCTCGGCCGCTTCGCCGGCGGTGAGCCGCACATTGATCGGAACGCACGTGGCCCCGAGCCGGGGAATCGCCCACAACGCGGCCACCGAGGTCGGCTCGCTGGTCGCCCAGACCGCAACCGTCTGGCCCGCCCCGACGCCGGCCGAGTGGAGGGCTCCGGCGGCTCGCCGCACCGCAGCGTCGAGTTCGCCGTAATTCAGCTCACCACCCGGGACGACGAGCGCCGCCGCTGCCGGGCGTTTCCGGGCGGTGACCGCCACCGGATCCGGGGTCAATGCTGCCTCCCACCGATCGGGGAACGGGGCCCCACTACAGTACCGACCGTCCGCCCCCACCCCCGAGGAGCGACATGCCCGTCGACTGGGAACGCTCAGGCGACTACGAGGACATCCTCTTCGACACCCGCAAGGGGATCGCCAAGATCACCATCAACCGCCCCGAGGTCCGCAACGCCTTTCGCCCGACGACGCTCTTCGAACTCTCCGAGGCCTTCGAGCGGGCCCGGAACGACACGTCGATCGGCGTCGTGATCCTGACGGGAGCCGGGAACGAGGCCTTCTGCTCCGGCGGCGACCAGCGTATTCGCAGCGATGCCGGCTACCTCGATCCCGAGGGGGTGCCCCGCCTCAACGTCCTCGATCTGCAGCGACAGATTCGAACCCTTCCCAAGCCGGTGATCGCCATGGTGGCCGGCTATGCCATCGGCGGCGGCCACGTCCTCCACATCGTCTGCGACCTCACCATCGCCGCCGACAACGCGGTATTCGGCCAAACGGGACCCAAAGTCGGGTCCTTCGACGGCGGCTACGGAGCCGGCCTCTTGGCCCGCATGGTCGGGCACAAACGGGCCCGGGAGATCTGGTACCTGTGCCGGCAGTACTCGGCGCAGGACGCCTACGAGATGGGGCTGATCAACGCCGTCGTTCCGTTGGAGCGGCTCGAGGAAGAGACGGTGGCCTGGGCGGACGAGATCCTGGAGAAGTCCCCCCTGGCCATTCGTCTACTCAAAGCCGCATTCAACGCCGACACCGACGGGCTGGCCGGCCTCCAGCAGCTGGCCGGAGACGCCACCCTGCTCTTTTACATGTCGGAGGAGGCTCAGGAGGGCAAGCAGGCCTTCCTCGAGAAGCGCAAGCCCCGCTTCGACCGGTTCCCGAGACTGCCGTGAGCACGGCCCGGGCCTGGCTGCTCGCAGCCCGGCCGGCCACCCTGTGGGCGGCCGTGACACCGGTGCTGGTGGGATGCGCCCTGGCCGAGGCGGCCGGAGCGTTTCGCTGGGATGCCTTCGTGGTCACCCTGGCGGCGGCCCTCGCCATCCAGATCGGGGTCAACTACGCCAACGACGCCGCCGATGCCCGGAGAGGTGCCGACTCCCCAGATCGGCTGGGCCCGCCCCGGGCCGTGGCGTCGGGCTTGCTGACCGCCCGCCAGGTGTGGGCCGGCGCGTGGGGGGCCTTCCTGGTGGCAGCCATCGGTGGCGTGTATCTGGCTGCCATCGCCGGGTGGGTGATCATCGCCATCGGTGCGGCGTCGATCGTGGCCGCCCTCGGCTACACCAGCGGGCCCTACCCCTATGGGTATCGGGGACTCGGAGAAGTGTTCGTGTTCGTGTTCTTCGGCCTGGTGGCGACGGTGGGAAGCCGCTACGTCCACGATCGCACCGCCCCGGCCGACGCCTGGCTGCTGGCGGTCCCGGTGGGCTTCCTCATCGCCGCCATCCTGGTCGTCAACAACATGCGCGATATCGACACCGATGCGGCCGCCGGCAAGCGGACCCTGGCCGTAATCATCGGTCGCCGCCGCACCGGGCTCCTCTACGCCGCCCTGGTGTGGTCGGCCTTCGGGCTGGCGGCCGCCTATGCCCTTTGGGGGGCAGTTCCGGCATGGACTGCCCTGGGCCTGGCGGCCATCCCCGCCGCCTACCCGCTGGTGAAGATGGTGCTGGCTGAGGCCGACGGTCGCCGGCTCAACGTCGCCCTCAAGGGAACGGCCCAGCTCCAGGCGGTGTTCGGCCTGCTGGTGGCCACCGGAGCCGCTCTCGGTTAGTGCTCAAGTGGAAGCCGGAAACTTCCGATGGACTTATAGCTCGGCACTGATCACGCCGGGCTGCGCATGCCGATTGCATCGATCGATTGCCGGCAATCGCCGGACGCCCATCCCGATGCTGAGGGCCGGTCCCGAGGGACCGGCCCCGATCATGTCGGCCGGTAACCTGCCCGGGGTGAAGACGGCAAACCGAAATTACGCCTTCGTGGTCCCCTTCGTGGAGACTCTGGCCTCACTGGGTCTGGAGCACGCCTGCATCTGTCCGGGATCCCGCAATACCCCGCTGTCTCTGGCCCTCGCCGCCGAGCCGGCGGTCAGGGATTGGTCCTTCCACGATGAGCGATCGGCGGCGTTCTTCGCCCTCGGCATGGCCAAGGCGACCCGTACTCCGGCGGCCGTGGTCACCACCTCGGGTACGGCGGCCGCCGAGCTGCTCCCGGCCGCGGTCGAGGCCCGGGGGGGCCGTGTTCCCCTGCTCCTGCTCACCGCCGACCGGCCTCCCGAGTTGCGAGATGTCGGCGCCCCGCAAGCCGTGGACCAGGTGAAGCTCTACGGAGATGCCGCCAAGTGGTTCCACGACGTCGGGGTGCCCGAGCCCTCCGCCGCGTTCATCCGCTCCGCGCCTGCTCTGGCGGCCCGGGCCTGGGCCGAGGCCCTCGAGGCCCCTTCCGGCCCCGTGCACCTCAACTTCCCGTTTCGCGAGCCGCTGGTTCCCGAAGAAGTGCCGGGTGATGTCCCCGACCCCTTCCCGGAGGTGGCGGCACCCCGATATCAGCCGGCGATGCGCCGTCTCGAAGAGGAGACCGTGACCCGCCTGGCCCGCTCGCTGGCCGGGAAGAAGGCCGTCGTGATGGCCGGACCCACCGACGACCCGGCCCTGCCGGCCGCCGCCGCCGATTTGGCCGCCGCCCAGCGCATCCCGATCGTGGCCGATGCCCTGTCCGGGCTGCGAGCCGGTGCCCACCCGCTCGAGGCGGTGATCGCCCACGGCCAGGCACTCCTCGAGGCGGGATGGCTGGAGGACAACCGGCCCGATGTGGTGCTCCGCATCGGGGCGGTACCCACCTCTACCCCTCTCTTCAACTGGTTCGCCTCCGGAGTGCCGCACGTGCTGATCGAGCCGGCCGGCTGGCGCGACCCGGACGCGGTCGCCGGCTGGGTAGTGCGAGCCGACCCGGCCGCAACGCTGTCGGCGATGGCCAAGGCGACGACGGTCCCGGCGCCTGGGGGCTGGCTCGAGACGTGGAGAGAGGCCGACGACCTCGCTTCGGCCGCCCTGACCGCGGTCATGGCAGCCGAGGAATACCCCACCGAGCCCGGCGTCGTACAGGCTGTGGCCGAGTCCGTGCCTTCCGGAGCGGCATTGTGGGTGGCATCTTCGATGCCGGTGCGGGATGTCGACACCTTCTTCGGGCGCATCGATCGGCCGGTTCGGATCCTCGCCAATCGGGGCGCCAACGGCATCGACGGCTTCCTCTCGGCAGGGTTCGGGTCGGCGCTGGCCGATCCCAGTCCCACCTACCTCCTGGCGGGCGACCTCTCGGTCCTCCACGACCTCGGGGCCCTGCACTCCGCCTCCCGCCTCGACATCCCGGCCACCGTGATAGCCGTGAACAACGATGGCGGAGGCATCTTCCATTTCCTCCCCCAAGTCGGCTTCCCGGACCATTTCGAGCGTCACTTCACCACCCCCCACGGCCTCGACCTGGTGGCGGTGGCCGAGGCGCTGGGGATCGCCGCCCAGCGAGCCCGGAGCCGAGCCGAACTCGCTGCTGCCCTTTCCGTCCCGCCCGTGGCACCCCGGCTGGTCGAGGTCCGCACCGACCGTGCTCGCAACGTCGACGTCCACAGGGCGGCGACTGCGGCGGTGGCGGAGGCACTGGGTTAGTGAACCACCCCCGATAGCATTCCTCGCGCGCAACGAGAGGTCGATCATGCCGCATCCCAAGGTGACCAAGACCGACGAAGAGTGGCGCCGCCAGCTCACTCCCGAGCAGTACGCGGTCACCCGCCGGGGGGCCACCGAGCCGCCGTTCACCGGGGAGTACTGGGACAGCAAGGAACATGGGATCTACTCGTGCGTGGCCTGCGGAACACCCCTGTTCGACTCCGCCACCAAGTACGACTCGGGCAGCGGGTGGCCCAGCTTCTGGGAGCCGTTGGACGGCGGAGCCGTTCGCTACGAGGAGGACCGGGGGTACGGAATGGTGCGCACCGAAGTGCGGTGCGCCGCCTGCGAATCACACCTCGGGCACGTCTTCGACGACGGCCCCGAGCCCACCGGCCAGCGCTACTGCATCAACTCGGCAGCTCTCGACCTCGAGTCGTCGGAGGAGGGGGAGCAGCCCCGACCAGGCCCAGCACCGCCTCCATCTTGAGGCGGTTCTCGGCCAGCTCCACCGCCGGGTCGGAGCTGGCCACGATGCCGTTGCCGGCAAAGAGGCAGACCCGAGACCCTCGCACGAGGGCACAGCGCAGTCCAAGGGCGATCTCCCCTTCGCCGGACGGCGAGCTCCAGCCGATCCCTCCGCCGTACCACCCTCTCTCGAACGATTCCAGTTCGGCGATCAGGGCCAGAGCCTCGAGAGCAGGGACGCCGGCCACCGCTGCGGTCGGATGGATGGCTGCGGCCAACTCGAGCACCGAGACATCCCCGGCCACAGAGGCCGATACCTCGGTGGCCAGGTGCTGGACGGTCTCGGCGCGTACCACGGAGGGGTCGGCCGCAGTCTCCAGCCCCGCGACGAGCGGTCCCAGGCGAGTCACCAGGTCCTCGACGACGAGGGCGTGCTCGCGGCGGCGCACCGGGTCGGCCAGTAGGGCGGCGGCCCCTTCTGCTCCGAGTGGAGCCGACCCGGCCAGCGGCCGGCACCGGACGCTCTTCCCCCGTCGCGACACCAACAGCTCGGGGCTGGCTCCTACGAAGGCGGCATCGCCCTCTTGCCAGCCGAAGACGAAACCGACTTCGCCGCTGCGGTGGGCAAGGAGCTCGAACGGCCGCAAAGGGATGGGAGCGGCAGCGGCGACCGCCCGGGCCAGCACGACCTTCTCGGCCCGTCCCGCCCGGATTTCGGCTTCCAGGTGGGCGACCGTCGCCTTCCAGTCGACGGAAGCCGGCATCTCTCGAACGATTTCGACCAACGACGTTGCCGAATCCGCCGGGGGAGGTGACTCCAGCGAGCCGAGCCGATCCAGGAGCTCTCCCGCCTCCCGGCCCGGCGACAGAACGGCGACCAGGGCGGAACGGCCGTCGCGGACGAGGACCGCCGCCTCCGGGAGACGGGCCGTCGCCGCCGGGAAACCCTCCCACTCCGGAGCGGACAGACCATCGAGGAACGAGAACGCCACCGGAATGGGGAGATCGGTGGGAAGCCCGGCGACCGCACCGGATAGGGCCTCGAGGCGACCGGCCCCTTCGACCTCAACCTGCCAGGCGCACCCGATCCCACCGATCACCACCCGAGGGGACGAGAAGTACGTGGCCGGCCCCCACGTGCCTGCCGCCCGCACCAGGTCGAAACCATCCAAGGCGCACGGCGTCGACGCCAGCCGCAGACGGTCGCTGGGTCCCTGGAGCGAGCGCGCCAGCTCGTCGAGCACGGCCGCCGGGATCACGGCTCCGATGCTACCGGCGGCCGGCCAGCAACCCGGAGACGGCTTCGGCCACGACCCCGGGACGCTCCATCGGGAGGAAATGGCCGGCCCCCGAAACCACCTGCCAGCGCGCATCGGCGAACTGCTCGGCCTGCCACCCGACAAAGCCGCGTCCATGACTGTGGGAAAGCTCGCCGGCCATCAGCAGCACCGGAGCTCCAACCTCCCCGAGCCGGTCCCAGGCTCCGTGGACCATGCCGGCCGGGTAGAACGCCGCCTCGATGGCCGGCCGACATTTCAGGACCACCCGTTGGCCGACGTCCTCCAGCCCATGAGCGGCATAGGCGTCGAGCGCCCGGGGATCCCAGCTGGAAAAGATCTCCTTGGAAGCGAAATGGGCCCGGGCATCCTCCCTCGAATCGAACTCGGCCCGCCGCCGCCGGGCCCCCTCGCTCAACGACCGGCCGACTTCGTCTCCGTAGCCCGGAGGAAAGATGATCGGCTCGATGAGGAGCAGTGCCGGAAACGTGCCGGGACGGAGCAGCTCGGCCATGACGAGAGCCGCTGCTCCCGAGGAATGCCCGACCCCCAGCCCGAGAGGACCGACCTCGTCGACCACCGCCAGGGCGTCGCGGCCGAGATCCCACCAGTCGGGCCGACCGGGGGGGAGGTCCGAATCTCCGTGCCCACGCTGGTCGAACGCCACCGCCCCATTGCCGAAACCCGCCGAGTGAAGCTCGTCGAGCACCGGAAGCCAGATTTCCTTGCAGAAGCCGGTGGCATGGCAAAAGAGCACCGGGTCGGGTCCAGGTCGCCGCAGCAGTGCCAGTTCGACGCCATCGGGAGACGTCGGCCGGTCAGTCAATCCTGGGAGATCTTGGTGTCGTCGACCTTCCAGGTCAGCCGGCTCTCCACCCCGACCACACCGTCCAAGCGGCGGACCAGCTCCTCCAGAAGCCGGGCATCGGTCTTGGACGCCAGCTCCCCTCCGAGAGTCACCAAGCCCTCTTTGACGTCCACAGTGATGGAGTCCGGCTCGATGAAGAGGATGCGGCGGGCAACATCTTCCCGAACCTCGTCCTCGATGAGCTCATCGGGCCGGGTGAACGCCTCGACGACGTCGGCCCGGGAGAGTATCCCCAGCAGCATGCCGTCCCCGTCTACTACCGGCAGGCGCTTCACTCCGTGACCGGCCATCATCCGGGCCGCCTCCGACAGCGAACTGTCCCGGGAGACGGTGACCACCGACTTGGCCATGACCTCGCCCACCGTGACCGCTTCGTCGTGGTACTCCTCGGCCCCGAACAACGCCGACAACAAGCCGGGGGGCTCGGGATGGTCGCGGTTCATCTCCCGGGCCAGAAAGTCGCCCTCGGTAACGATGCCCACCAGCTTGCCATGGTCGTCCACTACGGGCAGGCCACTGACCCGGTGCCTGATCATCCGGCGGGCCGCCTCTTTGAGCGTGTCGTCCGCCCGCACGGTCACCACGTCGATGGTCATCAAGTCGAGGACTCTCATTGCTCTTCCTGTTGCCTCTCCTTGACGACGAGGATGTCGCAATGGGCCAGGTGGACGAGCCGGTGGCTCGTACTGCCGAGCACCAGCGTAGCCAGGACTCCCCTCCCCCGGCTGCCCACCACGATGAGATCGGCATCCTTGGTATCGGCATACTCGGCTACCGCGTCGGGCGGATAGCCGTCCAGCTCGACCCGCTCGACGACACCACGCGCCTCGTCCAGGATGGGGCCGATCCGCTCCCACACCGCCTGGCGCTCCAACTTGCCGATTTCGGCAGTCGAGTCGGGGATGTTGCTGAGGGCGGCGTACACCGTTCCCGGGATGTGGAGGGCGTGGACGGCGTGCAGATCGGCTCCCAGCTGGCCGGCCATCTCGACGGCCCGGCGGGTTGCCGCCTCGGCGTGAGAGGAGGCATCGACTCCGAGGACGATCAACAAATCGCTATCCCCAATCTTCGGGAGGGAACCGGCGCTCCCGCTCTGCTTCCAGGCGGGCGGCGTAGGCGGCCGCCTCGCTTCGCCTGCTCATGCCCAACTTGGCGAGCAGATTGGAAACATAGTTCTTCACGGTCTTCTCGGCGAGGAACATCTCCTCGGCGATCTGACGATTGGTGAGTCCGTTGGCTATGTAGTGGAGGATGTTTCGCTCCTGGGGGGACAGCCGGCCCATCAGGGGATCCTCTTCGTCCTCACCGCGGATGCGCCGGAACACCTGTTCGACCAAGGAGGGATCGAGCAGGGACTCCCCCGCCCCGACCCGCCGGATGCTGTCGACCAGCTCGTCGCCCCCGACCCGCTTGAGCACGTAACCCGATGCCCCGGCCATGATCGAGGCGAAGAGGGCCTCGTCGTCGGCGAACGAGGTGAGCATCAGCACCTTGACCTCGGGCCAGCGCTCTTTGATCTCGCGGCACGCCTCGACCCCAGAGCCGTCGGGCAACCGGACGTCGACGACGGCGATGTCGGGCGACTTGTACCCCGCCTTTCGGACCGCATCGAAAACGCTCCCGGCCTCGTCGACCACCTCGATGTCGTCCTCGGCGTTGAGAAGGGCCAACAAACCGGCCCGCACGACCTCGTGGTCGTCGACCAGCAAGACCTTGAGCATCTCCGCCTCCTAGTCGGAGGCTAACTCTCTTTGCGGTCGTTCGGACCGGGATTTCGGCCTTCGAGGGCTGTGCCGAAAGTCCCACTAGCCTGCTCGATGTGTCGCGGGCGACCTTCAGCGCATCAGTCAGCGCCCTGATCGAGGCGGCCGCCAGCGTGGCGAGCCAACTCGATCTGGAGTCGGTGCTGCGCACGACGGTCCATACTGCGATGACGATCACCGGGGCCCCCTACGCCGCCCTCGGCATCGTGGGCGACCACGGTTCCTTGGTCGACTTCGTCTACGAAGGCATCGGCGAATCGGTCGCCGAACAGGTGGGCCGCCTCCCCGACGGCAAAGGGCTGTTGGGGCTGATCACTCGGGTCGGCAAGACGGTACGGATCGACGACGTCTCTCGGCACCCCGACGCAGCGGGCTTTCCGCCTCATCATCCAATCATGACGACGTTTCTGGGCGTTCCGGTACGCGCCGGGGGCGTGGTCTTCGGCAACCTCTACCTCACCGACAAGCCGGGAGGCTTCACCGAAGAGGATGAGAGCACCGTCGAGGCTCTGGCTCTCATTGCCGGATCGGCCCTGGCCCGGGCCCGCCTCAACGAGCGGCTGCAGCGGGCAACGCTTGCCGAGGATCGGGAGCGGATTGCCCGCGAGATCCACGACGGGGTCATTCAGGAGCTGTTCGCAGTGGGGCTCACGCTGAAGGCCGCCTCGGCCCACACCGAAGAGACCGAGGAGGTGCGGTCCCGCATCGAGGAGGCGGTGGACCGCATCGACGGTGCGATGACCACGCTCCGGCGCTACATCTTCGACATCCGCCAGCCGGTCAGAACGCCTGTTCGCTTCGACGTCGAGTTGCGCCGCATAGCGGATCAGGCCGCCCACGACGTGTCCGCCGAGGTCGAGGTGGTCACGAGCGGCCGCTTCGCCGACCTGCCCGACCACGTATCGGACAATGCCCTCCAGTTCGCCCGGGAGGCGGTCAGCAATGCCATTCGCCACTCGGGAGCGCCTCGCATCGAGTTGCGGGCCGTTCGGCGCGGCGACTGGTTGTCCCTCGAGGTCCACGACGAAGGCATCGGCTTCGACCCCGGAGCAGTACGGCCCGGTTTGGGCCTCGACAATCTGCGGCGCCGGGTCGCCGAGGCGGGCGGAGCCACCGAGATCCACAGTGCCCCGGGAACCGGGACAACGGTGCGCGCCGACCTGCCCCTCCGCTGAACGACCGGCGTCCGGCCCCTCACCTAGTGACTATTGACCCTGGCCGAATATCTGCTTGCGAACAGACTTGTTGCCAGGCAATCTGCGGGGATGGCGATGCGCTACGTCTACGACTTCCACGAGGGAGACGGCCGTGCCAAGGATCTCTTGGGGGGCAAAGGTGCCGGATTGGCCGAGATGACCCGGCTGGGGCTGCCGGTGCCGCCTGGATTCACAATTACCACCCAGGCGTGCCGTGCCTACCTCAGCGCCAACGAGTTTCCGCAAGGGCTGTGGGACGAGACCCTCGACGCCCTGCGCGGCCTGGAGGCCCGCAGCGGCCGTCAGTTCGGATCCACAACGGCGGCTCCCTTGCTGGTATCGGTGCGCTCGGGGGCAAAGTTCTCGATGCCGGGCATGATGGACACGGTCCTCAACCTCGGCCTGAACGACCAGGTGGTCATCCGGTTGGCGGCTTGGGCAGAAGACGAGCGCTTCGCCTGGGATGCCTACCGGCGGTTCGTCCAGACGTACGGCAAGGTGGTCCTGAGCGTTCCCGGCGACGCTTTCGAGGCGGTCCTCGCCGAACTCCGGGGTGAGCGCAGCGTGGCGGACGACGCCGAACTCAACGCCGATGAACTCGAACGGGCCACCCGGAGCTTCCAGGCGGTCGTCGCCGACCACGGGGGTGAGATACCTGCCGAACCGCACCAACAGCTGGAGGCGGCGGTTCGGGCGGTGTTCGAATCGTGGAACAACCGCCGGGCCATCGCCTATCGGCGCCTCCACAACATCTCGCACGAGCTGGGAACCGCCTGCAACGTGCAGATGATGGTGTTCGGAGATCTCGGCGACGACTCGGGCACTGGGGTGTGCTTCACCCGCGATCCCGGCTCCGGCGAGCACATCCGCTACGGCGACTACCTCCCCAATGCCCAGGGCGAGGACGTCGTCGCCGGCATCCGCAACACCCTCACCCTGGAGGAGCTCGGCGAGCGGCATCCGGCCAACCACGCCCAGCTCGTCAAGATCATGGACTCGCTCGAGCGCCACTACCGCGACATGTGCGACATCGAGTTCACGATCGAGCGCGAGAAGCTGTGGATCCTCCAAACCAGGGTCGGCAAACGGACGGCCCGGGCGGCGATCCGCATCGCCACCGACATGGTGGGGGAGCGGCTCATCGACCGGAGTGAAGCGGTGCTGCGGGTCGACCCGGCCGCGCTCGATCAGCTGCTTCATCCCTACGTGCCGCCGGACGTCGAGGAGACGCCGGTGGCGTCCGGCGTGGCCGCGTCGCCGGGGGCAGCCGCAGGGCAGGCGGTCTTCGACGCCGACCACGCCGAGGAATGGGCCAAGGACGGGCGTCGGGTGATCCTGGTGCGCTGGGAGACCACGCCCGACGACATCCACGGCATGGCGGCTGCGGCCGGCATCCTCACCAGTCACGGTGGCAAGACCAGTCACGCCGCAGTGGTGGCCCGGGGCATGGGCACACCGGCGGTGACCGGCACCGCGGCCCTCGATGTCGACGCCGCGAACCGCCGCGCCACCGTTGGTGGTCACGTCATCGCCGAGGGGGATGAGATCACCATCGACGGCACCACCGGTCGACTGTATTTGGGGCGGCTCGACCTGGTGGAGCCCGAACCCACGCCCGAACTCGAGCTGTTGCTGGGCTGGGCCGATCGCTACCGGCGCCTCGGGGTCCGGGCCAACGCCGACACCGCCGAGGATGCTCGAGTGGCTCGGGGCTGGGGAGCCGAAGGCATCGGCCTGGCCCGCACCGAGCACATGTTCCTCGGCGAGCGCCTTCCGGTGGTACGCCAAGCCATACTGGCCGAGACCGAGGACGATCGGGCCGAAGCTCTCGAGCAGTTGCGTGCCCTGCAGGTGTCCGATTTCACCGGATTACTCGAGGTTATGGACGGCCTGGAGGTCGTGGTCCGCCTGCTCGACCCGCCTCTTCACGAATTCCTCCCCGACCGCTGGGAGCTGGAGAACCAGCGGGTGGCACGTCTGCTGGCCGGGGAAGACGCCGCCGAGATCGAAGAGCTCATGGCCACCGTGGCCAAGTGGGAAGAGGCCAATCCGATGCTCGGGCTGCGCGGCGTCCGGCTCGGGGTCCTGCTGCCGGAGATCTACCGGATGCAGGTCCGGTCCGCCCTGGAGGCGGTGGAGAAGCGACTGGCCGATGGGGGGCGCCCCATGCTGGAGATCATGATTCCCCTCGTGTCCACGGCGGAGGAGCTGCGCCGGATGCGGACGATGATCGAAGCAGAGATCGACGAAGCGTCCGGCCGCCACAAGCACTTCCCCGAGATCAAGATCGGAACGATGATCGAGGTACCCCGGGCAGCCCTCACCGCCGATGAGATCGCGGCAGAGGCCGACTTCTTCTCCTTCGGCACCAACGACCTCACCCAGACCACCTTCGGGCTCAGCCGAGACGACGCCGAGACCTCGTTTCTGGGCCGCTACGAGGAAGAGGGCCTGCTGACCGAGAATCCCTTCGAAGTCCTCGACACCCGGGGTGTCGGCCAGCTGGTTCAGCGGGCCACCAGCGACGGCAAGGCGGTCAACCCCCGCCTCATCGTTGGGATATGCGGCGAGCACGGAGGAGACCCTCCTTCCATCGCCTTCTTCCACAAGGCCGGCCTCGACTACGTCTCGTGCAGTCCGCCGCGTGTTCCGGTAGCGCGGCTGTCCGCCGCTCAGGCGGCCCTCGGTGAAGCCGGGGGACAGGCTTCGGTTTAGGGTGATGCGCGACCTCTCCCCGGAAGAAGCGATCGATTTCCTCAGAGGTCAGGACGTAGCCCACTTGGCCGTGGTCGCCGGCGGTGAACCCTACGTGACGCCGATCTCGTTCGCGGTCGGCCAGAACGAGCTCTACTTCCGGACCGGAGGAGGGCGGCGCCTCGATGCCATCGCCGAGCATCCCCGGGTGTGCGTCGAAGCGAGTGCGGTGGACGCCGAGCACGACGCCTGGGACAGCGTGTGCGTCTGGGGCGACGCCTACGTGGTCGACGATGCCCACCAGGCCGGCGAGGCCATTGCGCTGCTCCTGGAGAAGTACCGCGAGGCCATTCCCTCGGTGCTTTCCTTCTCTCAGGGCCCCAACCTGGCCGACGCCAGCAAGGTCGTCGCCGTCCCCATCGACGAGGTGACCGGACGCAGCTCGGGTCGGGACCTCAAGCCCCGACTCCGACCCGGCCGGCTCTGAGCCCGACAACCGACCTCAAGGGACGTTTGCGGTCGAAGGGGTGACCTCTGGGCCTCGTGCCGGCCCGGCCGGCCCTGCACAATGCCGGGTAGCCGCTCTGGCATGGAGACGATGGCGAGTCGCGACGCACCTCCTCCCGATCAGCAGCGGATCACCGAGCCTTACGATCCCCGGGCTGGAATACGGCTCAGCGGATGGGTGGCTCTGGCGGCCGTCGCAGCCACACTGACCGGTGCCCTGCTGGCTCCGCCGGATTGGCCGGCGGGTCCGGGTCGCGTTTCGCTCTCATACCGGGAGACGGTGGTGGATAGCGCCGCCGTCGAGATCGGTGCAGACCCATCGGTGGAGTTGGAGGGACGGGTCGGCGGGATCAGCCTCGCCGCCCGCTTCCCCGAGGGAGTGAGCAACACGGAGCCGATCCGGGCAACCATCGCCGCCGCCCGGAACGACGCGGCCCTGAGGCCCGATCTGAGCGACGTCACGCTTCAGGTGACCCTCGCCGACGGCAGCGACGAACTCATCCCGGTGCTGCGCTGGGACCCCGACGACCGGGTGCTCGAAGCCGTTCGCCGTCCCCCGGTGCGCTCCGGCGTAGTCCTCGGCCTCCTGGGACTGGTCATCGTCCTGTGGATCACCGAGGCCGTCCCCCTCTTCGTCACCGCCCTCATCATCCCGGTCGTCCTGGTGGTGGGCGACGTGGCCACCGCACCAGACGCCCTGGCCCCGTTCTTTCACCCCATCATCGCCTTGTTCTTCGGGGGCTTCATGATGGCCGAGGCGATGCGGCGCGTCGGCCTCGACCATCTGGCCGCGATCTCGATCGTGGCCCGGGCCGGTCGCAGCCCGGCGGCGCTGTTCGGAGCGATGCTGGGCGTATCGGCATTCATGTCGATGTGGATGTCGAACACGGCGGCCACGGCGGTCCTTCTACCCATTGCCCTGGCCGTCACCGCTCCCATCGCCCACCTCCGCTACCGCAAGGCGATGGTGCTCGGTATCGCCTATGCGGCAACCATCGGTGGAGTCGGCAGCGCCATCGGCACGCCGGCCAATCCGCTCGCCATCGAGTTCCTCGACACGTTCGTGGGTCGCCAGATCAGCTTCGTGGGTTGGTTCGCGTTCGGCCTCCCGATGGTGGTGATCTTTCTGCCGCTCATGGGCTTGTACCTATGGCGACGCTCCCGGGTGGTCGTAGATCGGGCGGCCTTCGAGCGCTCTCGCCGGGCGGCCGCAGCCGAACTCGACCAAGCCGGACGACCCACTCGGGATCAGCTGGTCGTGCTGGGGGTCTTCGCAGCCGTCATGGCGGTGTGGCTCACGCAGACGTGGAACGGTCTCAACACCGGAATCGTGGCCGTGGCCGGCGTCGTCGTGCTGGCGGTCCTCGGCAAGTCCCGGCCCGAGGACCTGGGGCGGATCTCCTGGGCGTCGCTGCTGACCTTCGGGGGAGGCCTCACCCTCGGGGTATTCCTGGTCTCCTCGGGGACCTCCGACTGGCTGGCCACCCGCCTGGAAGGCATCTCCAGTGTGCCGTCCGGCATCGGGGTGGCGGCGGTCGCTCTGCTCGCCCTCGGCCTGACCACCGTGGCCTCCAACACGGCCACCGCCGCCATGCTGGTGCCGCTGGCCATCCCGCTGGCCGGGATCCTCGGCGTCGACCCGGTTCTTCTCGTCGTCGTCGTGGCCATCGCCTCGTCGGTGGACTTCGCCCTGGTCATCGGGACCCCGCCGACCATGATCGCCTACTCCAGTCGCCTGTTCACGACGACCGAGGTCTTCCGGACCGGAATCATCCTGGATCTGGCCGGTATCGGCCTGCTGGTGACCGTGGTGTCGTGGCTGTGGGATGTGGTCGGGCTGGTGTGAACAGCTACATCAGCACGGTGGCGAACACGGCGCCGTAGATCGCAATCAGCACCAGCCCGGTGCGCCGGTCGTTGCGCCGGGTGAAGGCCAACAATGCCACGACGGTGATGATGGCTCCGGCGGTCGCCAGGCTGCCCCGGACGGCGAGCGACGCGGTGACGGCGGTGGGAACAAACAGCGGCCCAATGCCGATCGACAGGGTCGAATCCACGAACGATGCCCCGGTGATGTCACCGATGGCCAGATCGCATGCCCCCGCCCGCAGCGCGATGACGGTGACGACGAGCTCGGGCAGAGACGTGCCGAGCGACGCCACGATGAATGTGATGATGTACTCCGACACCGACAGCAGCTCGGCCAGCCGCACGAACGCGAGCACGGCGAGGGAGGCCCCGACCCCCACCGCCCCCAGCGCAATCACGGCGGCCACGGCGTTGTGGATGGGATGGCGAACCGGCACCGCCATCACCGCCTCCGACCCGGGTGGTGGATGGCGAAAAAGGATCAGCGAACCGGCCAGCCACCCCGCCACCAGCAGTAGGGCATCGATGCGCGACAACCTGCCGTCCGCCATCAGCCAGGCCCCTCCCAGCAGGGCGACCACCGTCGCCAGCGCGATGCCGGTGATTCGCCGCCGCCCGACCACGAACGCTCCCCCGGCCAGAGGAAGAATCCCCAGGATCAGGGTGGACTGGGTGGCCGCCGAGCCGACGGAGTCTCCGACGTTGATGTCGCCGTGACCGCTCGCCGAGGCGACGATCGAGTTGGCAATCTCCGGCAAGTCGGTGCCCACCGCAAAGAGGGTGATGCCGACGATGAACGGCGGGATTCTCGTGGCGGAGGCGAGGGCGGAGCCGTGATGGATGGCACGGCGGCTGGCGACGACGGCCACCCCGAAACCGACCACCATGACGGCAATCCACACGAGAGCCATAGATCCCGTGACTCCACGGCCGTCTCCAACTTACGGCGGGCGTCGCCCCGTTCCCAGAGGCCTTTGGGCCCCGGGCTACGAGAGACGTCCCTCAAGCGTCGCCGCG
>CAYFYE010000042.1:0-2839 GCA_964347285.1 uncultured Acidimicrobiia bacterium | reverse complement strand
TCAGATCCGTCGGCGCGCCGTCGAAGGAACGTCTTTGCGGCTGGGCACGAACGGTCCTTCGACCGGCCGGACCCGGATTCGGGCGTCCACCACCTTGACACCGCGGCCGGGGGCCAGCACCTTCACCGGGTTCAGGTCCATCTCGACGATCTCCGGCAGCTCATCCACCAGCTGGGACATACGCTGCATCGCTTCGATGAGGGCGGGGATATCGCCGGGTTCTGCCCCCCGGTAGCCCTCGAGGAGGCGGGCCGAGCGTACCTCGCCGATCATGTCTGCGGCATCGACGTCGGTGAGGGGATGGATGCGAAACGCTACGTCGCCGATCAGCTCTACGAAGACTCCACCCAGCCCGAATGCCAGCAGAGGGCCGAAGGACGGGTCCTCGGTCATGCCCAGGATCACCTCGTGGCCCCCGGGAACGAATTCCTGCACCAGAGCACCTTCGGCATCATCGACGACGCTCGTCACTCGCTCGAACGCCGCTGCGGCCTCGCGTCGTCCCTCGACATCGAGCTCGACTCCCCCGAGGTCGGACTTGTGCACCGCCGACGGCGAGATCACCTTCACCACCACCGGGCCGTCGATATCGCGGGCAATGGAGGCGGCTTCGGCCGCCGACGCAGCCACGCCGGCCCGGGCCAGCCCTATCCCATAGCTCCCCAGGACCGTTTCCACCTCTCTCGGCTCGAGCCAACCTCCCTCGTCCCCGAGACGTTCGATCGCCTCTTCCACTACGAGCCGGGCGGTCTCGATAGCCACCCCGGCGAAGGCCGCCACCTCCCCCTCGGACCGCCTCCGCCATTCGCCGTAGCGGGCGGCGCCGGCCAAGGCCATCGCAGCCGGTTCGGGGAAGAGGTAGGTGGGCACCCGGACCACATCGCCGGCCAGTTCCGTCGGAGCACCTTCTGCCTTCATGAAGACGGCCAGCATCGTCTTGCCGCCTCGATGGCGTTCGGCTTCCTCGCGTATCGCTGCGGCGATCTGGTCGGATCCGGCCGGCGCCGCCGGGATGTGGATGACGATGACCGCATCGACTTCATCGCTCTCCATGAGAGCATCGAGGCAGGCGCGGTAGTGCTCCGCCCCGGCGGAGGCGATCATGTCTACCGGGTTTCGGGTCGATGCCTCGGCGGGGAGCCCGGCGGCCAGCCGCTCGCGGAGGTCGGCGGAGAGCTCGGGGACCTCGAGACCGTTCGCCTCCAGGGCATCTGCGGCCAGGATCCCGGGACCTCCGGCATTGGTGAGCACGGCGACCCGGCGTCCCTCGGGAACCGGCTGGTTGGCCAGCAAGGCGGCGACGTCGAACAGTTCCTCCAGGGTCTCGGTGCGAATCACGCCGGCCTGGTGGAACAAGGCATCGACGGCGACGTCGGTGCTGGCCAGCGACCCGGTGTGGCTGACCGCAGCCCGGGCTCCGGCCCCGGTCCGTCCCGACTTGACCGCCACGATCGGCTTGCGCTTGCCGATGCGGCGGGCGATCCGGGCAAAGCGCCGCGGGTTACCAAACGACTCGAGGTAGAGGAGGATGACGTCGGTGGCCGGATCATCTTCCCAATAGAGGAGCAGGTCGTTACCGGAGATGTCGGCCTTGTTGCCGACCGAGACGAAGGTCGAGATTCCTATGTTGAGCTGGCGGGCATAGTCGAGGATGGCGATGCCGAGCGCCCCGCTCTGGCTCGACATGGCAACGTTGCCCCGGGGCGGAAAGATCGGCCCGAATTGGCCGTCGAGGGAGACGGCCGGATCGGTGTTGAGCACGCCCATGCAGTTGGGACCGACCATGCGCATGCCGGCGGCCCGCACCGCCTCGAGGAGATCGGCCTCGGCGACCCCGCCTGCGTCTCCCGTCTCCGAGAAGCCGGCGGTGATGACCACCAAGCCCTTGACGCCCTTCTCGGCGCATTCCTCCACGACCTTGGTGACCAGCGGGGCCGGTACGACGATGAAGGCCAGGTCGACCGGCCCGGGCACGTCGCCGATCGATGTATAGGCCTTCACCGAGTGAACGACGTCCGCCGAGGGATTGACCGGGTAGAGCGGGCCGGTGAAGTTACCCGACAGGAGGTTGGCAAAGAGCCGGCCACCGATCGATTGGGGGTCACGGCTGGCACCGATGACCGCCACCGCATGGGGGTAGAAGATCGGCATCAGAGAGGCGGCCACCGCCCTCTTCTCCCGCTCCCACTCGGCCCGACGTGCCTCCGGCGATGCCTCGGTGGGGAACTCGACGGTGTAGACGCCGGCGGCGACGTCGTCCCGGGTGAGAGAGAAGCCGGAGTTGCGGAACACCCGCAGCATCGCATGGTTGTCGGCCAGCACGTAGGCGCGAAACGCGGTGATGCCGCGGAGACGTGCGTAGTCGGTGAGTCGCTCCAGCAGCTGTGTTCCGATCCCCCGGCCCTGCTGAGCATCGGCGACCAGGAATGCCACCTCGGCCATGGCCGGCTCGTCGTCGAGCAGGTCGTAGCGGCCGACGCCGATGATGTCGTCCTCGTGCAGGGCCACGAAGGCCATGCGGCGCTGGTAGTCGACGTTGGAGAAGTACTCCAGTTCCTCGGGGGTCAGATCGTCCTTCTCGCGGAAGAAGCGCTGATAGACGCTCGCCGGACCGGCCCGGTGAAACAAGGCGTGCAGCTCATCGGCGTCATCAGGTCTGATGGGCCGGAGGCGAGCCACGCCCCCGTCCTTGAGGACTACGTCGAACTCCCAACCTTGCGGGTACTCGGCCATCATCCGAATTGTGCCACGGTGGTCGACGTCCCCAGCCGTTTGGTGAGAGCCGCGATAAGGACTCCGAGTTAATGTCCGGGGATCATGAAGAGCCTGCTGGCACCGA
>CAYFYE010000041.1:0-21269 GCA_964347285.1 uncultured Acidimicrobiia bacterium | reverse complement strand
TAGGTGGCGTCGGCAGTCAACCAGTGGCGACCATCGACGGGCCCCTCGCCGGCCGGCGCTCGGCCTCGGCGACCGCCAGCCGAACCGGGCTCAATGTGTCGGGCTCACCGAGATCGACGAGATTCCGCACTCGACCAGGAAGGATCGGGCAGACTCGGCGTGAGATAGGATCAGGCCAGAGCTCCCACTCGGCAAAGGCCGCCATGTCGACATACAAGGTCGTAGTGAGTGACCAGGTGTTCCCGACGGTCGACCTGGAGCGTAAGTTGCTCGCCGACATCGACGCCGAGCTGATCGTCGCTTCGGGGGACCAGCAGGAGGTCCTGGCGGTCGCGGCCGACGCCGACGGCATCCTCAACACGTACCTTCCGTGGGACGCAGACGCCATTGCACGCCTCGACAACTGCAAGGTGATCGCCCGTTACGGGATCGGGATCGACAACGTGGACCTCGAGGCGGCCAGGAAGGCGGGGATCGTCGTCACCAACGTTCCCGACTACTCAGTGGAGGAGGTGGCAGCGCACGCCCTCGCCCTCATCCTCGCCGCGCTCAGGAAGGTGGTGACGGCCGACGAGGCGATCCGGACCGGCGCCTGGGGCGTGGACAACTTCAGGCCGATCCGCCGGCTTTCGACGCTGACCGTCGGCTTGGTCGGCTATGGGCGGATCGCCCGCCGGCTCGCCGCGGCGCTCGACGCGCTTGGGGCCCAGGTCGTGATCCACGACCCGTATCTGTCGGATGATCCCGCGCTTCCACCGCTCCTCGACCTCGACGGCCTGCTCGCCTGCTCCGACATCGTCTCCCTACATGCCCCGCTCACCGACGAGACGCGCGGGGTGATCAACGAGTCGACGATTGGGAAGATGAAGCCGGGCGCAATCCTGGTCAACACGTCGCGCGGCCCGTTGGTCGAGTTCGCGGCACTCGCCGACGCCCTGCGAAGCGGCCGGCTCTCGGCGGCCGCCCTGGACGTATTCGAGACCGAGCCGGTCGACACCGACCTACTGGAAGGTGTGCCCAACCTCATCGCCACTCCGCACATGGCGTACTACTCGGAGGAGGCGCTCGAGGAGTCCCAGCGCAAGGCCGCCACTCAGGTGATCAAGGTCCTCACCGGTGAGCCCCCCGACTACCAGGTGAACTGACGTGGAGGACGTCACCGAGACACTGGAGGAAGGGACCTTCGACCCCGCCAAGTTCCGGGACGAGCTCAATCGGGCAGGTGCCAACCTCGACGTCGGTACGTCGTTGTGGTTCGAGAACGACCGGATCCGCGTCTGGGAAGTTCGGCTCGAGCCCGGCGAGCGCGGACCCTTCCACGCCCACACCCGCGACTACTTCTGGACGGTCGTGGAACCTGGGAAGGGTTTGCAACGCTCAGGGGATGGCAGCTATGCGATCCGTAACTACGAGCTGGGCCAGACGCGCTTCCTGGAGAACACACCAGAGGCGCCGATGATCCACGACCTGGAGAACGTGGGAGCCACCACGCTACGGTTCGTCACCGTCGAGCTGCTCAGCTGATCGCGGCGGACAACCCGCTCTCCACCAGCCCGCGGTCAAGGGGAAGGTTGATCACCTGCCCGCTCTCCGCGGAGAGGTCGGCGGCGATCTAGGCCTCCACCGTCGTCCGCGCCAGCCGCGGCTCCACCATCACCGGCCGATCTCGAGCCGGTCCCCGGGCGTGAACAACATGGAGCGGACGCGATCCCTCGGTGCGATACATCGGCGAGATCCCTGGGAGGTCTGGTCCGCCGAGAGGAACCCTGACCCCCGACCCGGCACCCCGGCCCTAAGTAGCATGCCGCGGCGCCCACACGGGAGGACGCGGGTGGAGTACGTCAAGCGCCCGAAGGAACAGCCCGAGGAGATCACGCGCCAGATCCGGGAGACCGTCAGCACCATCATCGCCGACGTCGAGCGCGACGGCCTCGAAGCCGTGCGGCGCTATTCGCAGCAGTTCGACGGGTGGTCCCCGCCCAGCTTCCGGGTCGACCGCGCCGCGGTCGACCGAGCCTACGCCGAGATGGACGAGCGGGTCGCTGAGAGCGGTCGGTTCCTCATCGACCAGGTCACCGGCTTCGCCTCCCTGCAGCGAGAGACGCTGATCGACTTCGAGCAGGAGACGCTTCCAGGCGTGATCCTCGGCCAGCGGCACATCCCGGTTGCCTCGACGGGTGCATACTCGCCGGGGGGTTATTACCCGTTGATCGCGTCGGCGGTTATGACGGTTGCGACTGCGAAGGTTGCCGGTGTCTCGCGCGTCGTGGCCGCGGCGCCACCACGCGATGAGCGGGGGATGCACGGCCCGCAGCTCTGGGCGATGGCGGAATCCGGCGCAGACGAGATCTTCTGTGTCGGAGGGGTCCAGGCCCTGGCCGGGATGGCGTTCGGGTTGGAGGATGCCGAGCCGGTAGACATGATCGTCGGCCCGGGCAACGCGTATGTGGCCGAGGCCAAGCGCCAGCTGTTCGGCCGGGTCGGGATCGACCTGCTGGCCGGACCGACCGAGATCATGATCATCGCCGACGACTCCGCCGATCCGGCCGTACTGGCCTGCGACCTGCTGGGCCAGGCCGAGCACGGTCCGACGTCTCCCGCGATTCTCGCGACTACCTCCCGGCCGGTCGCCGAAGAGACCATCGTCGAGGTGGACCGATGGCTCGAGAGCTGGCCGACCGCACACATCGCCGGCGCCGCCTGGCGGGACTTCGGCACGGTGATCGTTTGCGACGACGACGAGGAGATGCGCCGGGTCGCCGACGACATCGCTCCCGAGCACCTCGAGGTACAGACCCGCAACCCCGACTGGTTCGTCGACCGGCTCACCAACTACGGGAGCCTGTTCATCGGGACCCACGCCACGGTGGCCTACTCGGACAAGGCGATCGGCACCAACCACACGCTGCCCACGAAGACGGCTGCTCGCTACACCGGCGGCCTTTGGGTGGGCAAGTTCCTCAAGACGGTGACCACGCAGCGCTGCACCGCGGAGGGCTCGATGGCGGTCGCAGAGCCTGCTGCGGTGGTGGCCGACGCTGAGCTCATGGAGGGACACGCCATCAGCTCACGCCTGCGCCTCAACCCCGAGTACTTCGCCGACATCCTGGAGTATCTCGATGACTGACGTCGTCATCGTCACCGGGGCCAGCCAGGGCATCGGCCGTGAGATCGCCACCGCCTTCGGTGAACAGGGGGACGTCGTCGTACTGGCGGCCCGTAACCAACCCAACCTGGAGGAGACCGCAGCGATGGTGGCTGCCGCCGGTGGGGAGCCCTTCGTGATTCCGACCGATGTAACGGAGGCGGCGAGCGTCGAGGCCATGGCGGAGACCGTCCTCGACCGACTCGGCCACGTCGACGTACTGGTCAACAACAGCGCCATCGGCGGCCCGTCGGGACCGTTGTGGGAGATCGATCTCGCCGACTGGCAGGAGACGTTCGATGTCAACATCACCGGGGTGTTCCTGGTGACCCGTGCCGTGCTGCCGTCGATGATCGCGCGCGGCTCCGGGTCGGTGATCAACATCGGGTCGGTCAGCGGCAAACGCCCGCTGGTCGGCCGATCCCCCTACACCTCGACCAAGATGGCGCTTCTCGGCCTGACCAGGACGCTGGCGCTCGAGGCCGGGCCTCACGGCGTTCGCATCAACCTCATCTCGCCGGGCTTCGTCGCCGGCCCGCGGTTCGATTGGCTCAGCGAGGCGCAGGCCAAGGAACGGGGCATCGACGTGGAGATCGTCAGGAACGAGTTCGCAACCCAGGCCGCGCTCAACCGGCTCACCGAGGCCCGCGACGTGGCGGATGTGGCCGTGTTCCTCGCTTCGGATGCGGCCCGGGCGATCACCGGCGCCGACCTGAACGTGAACTCGGGCATCGTCATGTACTGAAGGCTCAACGAAATACAGGAGGAAGGGAGCACTGCAATGGCACGCTTGGTGGATCTGTCCCAGCCGATTTACGAGGGCATGAAGGTCTATCCCGGCCACAACAAGACGGTCACGTTCCAGCACGCCACCCACGAGGAGACGGCGCCCCGCTGGACGAGCGGGTTCTCCATCCAGACCTGGGGGATCCAGATGAACGACAACGGACCGACCCACGTCGACTCGTTCAGCCACCTGGACCCGACACCGGGGGCGGCGACGATCGACGAGATGGATCTGCACCTGTTCTACGGGCCCGCTCTGTGCCTCGACGTCTCTCACGTGCCGGAGAAGACCGACGTGACGGCGGAGCACCTCGACGAGGCGCTGGCTGCATCGGGCCTCACCATCGACCCCGGCGATCACTGCTTCTTCTACACCGGCACCTACGACAAGTACGCCGGCGCGGACGAGTACCTGACGAACCACTCGGGGCTCGGCGAGTCGGCGTGTGACTGGATCCTCGATAAGGAGATCACCACGTTCGGTGTCGACTCTCCGACTCCGGACAACCCCACGTCGACGATCTACCCCGTGCACATGATGTGCCGGCGGGTCCACAAGACCCATTACGAGAACCTGGTGCTCACCGAGGTCGTCAGCAAACGCTTTACCTTCGTCGGCTTCCCCCTGAAGGTGGTCGGTGCCCACGGCGGCCCCACCCGGGCGGTCGCCATCCTCGACGACTGATCAGTTCCCCGGTTCCCACAGCCCGAACCGCCACGACGGATCGCCGGGAATCATGGTTCCCCCGAACTGGCTGGCGATGCCCATCTCACGGCTGCGGGTGAAGGCCTTGTTGGCAAGGGCGAGTTGGGTCGGCTCCCACGCGGAGAGCGCGCTCGCGACGTCTCCTTCGCTCGCGAGGAGCGCATCACGAAGAGCCCAGGCGTCGGCGCAAGCCTTGGCCTGGCCGGCGGCGACATGGGGCCGGAGGGTTGCGGCTGCATCACCGATGAGGCAGGCCCTGCCGAATGCCATGCGGGGGCTCTTGAAGTCGAAGACGGCCTGGATCAGCGGCTCGGCGCACCGGAGGACGACCTCGAGCAGGGTCGGGGCGATGGCCGCGGTGGCAGCCGCCCGCATCTCGTCGCGGTGCTCCTGGCGCACCGCTCCTGGCGGCATCGTGGTGGTGCGCCGCCTGCGGTCGCGGCCGAGCATCAGGTCTTCGAAGGGTCCGCCGGTCGGGTAGTTGCGGTACCACACGAAGTTCATCGCTCGGTGGGGGGAGTGCGTTCTGCCTTCTCGATCCGGGATCGCGTACACGAGGATGTGACCGCCATCCAGCACCTGATAGAGCATGGCGTCGGCGAGGTCGCCACGAGCTCCCGACGACAGGGCCGCCTCGGGGGTCGTTCCCCGCCACGCCACGTAGCCGGCGTAGGCGGGTGGAACCTCGGGAAGCAGCAGCGATCTGCCAGTCGAGGAGACGCCGTCGGCGAAGATGAGGAGATCACCGTCGACCGACGTTCCGTTGGCGAAGTGCGCCGTCACGGTATCGCCGTGGTCATCGAAGCCGACGACTTCGTGCCCGAGGTGGTACCGGTCGTCGCCGAAGGCTTCCAGCAGCGCGCCGTAGATCGTCCCCCAGCCTGCGAAACGCGACCGGACGGGGGCGGCATCGATGATGGCTCCCTCGCGGTCCACGTACGTCCAGTGGTTCAACTCCAAGCTGACGCGTCGCGGCGCCGCCGCCTGGTCGGTGAAGTAGCGCTCGGTGACGGGGAGGACCACGATGCCGACCCCGCGATCCTCGAGCGGCGATCCTGAGCGTTCGTAGACGTCGACCTCGCAGCCGAGGTCACGGAGAAGCAGGCCGGCGGTGAGACCTCCGATCGACCCACCGGCGATGACGACCCTGGGCCAACTCTCTAGGGCCATTTTGGCTGCCGATCATATATCCTCGGCCTTCGCGCACAGGAGGTGCCATCACGACCACCATCGAGCGCGGCCTGCTGATCGGCGGCGAGGAGACGGCCGCATCCGACGGCGCCACCCTTGACATCATCAACCCGGCCACGGGCTCTCCGATCGGGCGGGTCGCGATGGCCAACGAAGCCGACATCGATCGCGCCGTCGCCGTTGCGCTCGCCGCCTTCGAATCCGGCGAGTGGTCGGACCGGACCATCGCCGATCGCGCCGCTGTGCTCCACAGGTTTGCCGATCTCATCGACGCCCACCTCGAGGACCTCTTTACCCTCGAGACGCAGAACAACGGGCGTCCCATCGCCGAGACGCGGGCGCAGGTCAGCCGGCTCTCCGGCTGGTACCGCTACAACGCCGCCTTGCTGGTGGCCGATCGCACCAGCGTCATCCCGATGCCCGGCCCGTACCACTCGTACACCACGCGGTTCCCGCTCGGCGTCGTGGGCATCCTCAGCCCGTTCAACCATCCGCTGATGATCACCTCGAAGAGCCTCGCACCGGCCCTGGCAACGGGAAACAGCGTCGTGCTGAAGCCCTCAGAGCTCACCCCGTACACGTGCCTGATGCTCGGTGACCTGGCCGCAGAGGCCGGGTTCCCCGACGGCGTGCTCAACGTGGTGCCGGGCCTGGGGCCGGTGGCCGGCGGGCGGCTCGCCGCGCATCCCGATGTCGCCAAGCTGGTCTTCACCGGCGGCACCGAGCCGGGACGTCAGATCGCCACCGCGGCCGCCGCACGATTCGCCAAGGCGACGCTCGAGCTCGGGGGCAAGACGCCGGTGATCGTATTCGACGATCAGAGCGTCGACGTTTCAGCACGCGGTGCGGCCTTCGGTGCCTTCATCGCGGCAGGGCAAACCTGCATCTGCGGGAGCCGGATCCTCGTGCAGGAGTCGATCTACGACGATTTCGTCGAGGCGCTCGCTGCCCATGCCTCCAAGATCAGAATCGGCGATCCGGCCCAGGCCGATACGCAGCTGGGCCCGGTGATCAGCGAGAAGGCCAGGCAGCGGATTCTCGACTACGTCTCCCTCGGCCTCGATGAGGGCGCCGAGCTCGTGTGCGGCGGCGGCATCCCCGAGGACCCGGGCCTTGCAGACGGCTTCTACGTCGAGCCCACCGTGCTGCGCGGCGTCAGCAACTCCATGCGCTGTGCGCGCGAAGAGATCTTCGGCCCGGTCGCCGTGGTCATCCCGTTCAGCGACGAAGACGACGCGGTGGCCAAGGCCAACGACTCGCCCTTCGGGCTGGGTTCCTCGATCTGGACAAAGGACGTGGCCCGGGCTCATCGGGTCGCCGACCGCCTGACGCACGGCATCGTGTGGGTCAACGACCACCATCGCCTGGATCCCGCCTCGCCGTGGGGTGGAGTCCGCGATAGCGGAATCGGCCGTGAGGGCGGCTGGGAGTCGTTCCACGACTTCACCCATGTCCGCGCCGTGACCATCCGCACCGACGGCGAGCCGGTGGACTGGTACGGGGGACAGATCGGGCGGCTCAACTGAGAACCGTGGAGCTGAGCGCCGGGCGCGTCAACGTCGACGCGGCCGGTGATGGCCGTCCCTTGGTGCTCCTCCATTCGCTTCTCACCGACGCTGCAGCCTTCGACCGGATCGTGCCGGAGCTTGCCGGCGAGCGCAGCGTGTATCGGGTATCGCTGCCCGGCTTCGACGGGTCGGCGCCGCTGCACGATCCCGACATCTTCGACTTTGCGGACCTGGTGGCGGAGGTCATGGTCGAGCTGGGGCTGGGATCCGACGCATCCGTCCTAGGCAACGGGCTCGGTGGGTCCATCTCGGTGGCTCTGGCGATTCGCTACGGCGATCGCTTCAACCGGCTCATCGCCACCAACTGCGGCGCCACCTTCTCATCGGACCGGGCGCAGGCGTTCGGCACGATGAGCGGGCTGGTCGAGGAGGGCGGCATGGATGCCGTCGTCGACGTCGCCGTGCGCCGGGTCTTCCCGCCCGGCTACCTGGAGCGGCATCCCGAGGTCTTCGAGGAACGGCGAAACGTGCTCCTGCGCGTCGATCCCGGTGCTTTCGCCGCCGCCTGTCGGGCCCTGGCCGTCATGGACCTTCGGCCCCACCTGGGCTCGATCGAGAACCCGACGCTGGTGGTGGCCGGCGCCGAGGATCAAACGACCCCGCCGGAGATGGCCTCCGAGCTGGCCGGCAGGATCCGCGGCGCCGAGCGGCTCGTGCTCGACGACTGCGGCCACTGTCCACAGCTGCAGCAACCGGAGGCGCTCATCGCAGCCGTCGAATCGTTCCTGGGAGAAGGCAGATGCAGCGAATAGGCGTTGTGGGACTCGGGATCATGGGGGCGGCGTTCTCGTCCAATCTGCTCGAGGCCGGATTCGAGGTCACCGGGTACGACATCGAGGAAGATCGCATGGACGAGCTCGAGGCGGCCGGGGGGGTGCGTGCCCACTCTCCCGCAGAGGTGGCTGCCAGCAGCGGGGTGGTGATCACCGCCCTGCCGTCGGTGGCAGCCCTCGAAAAGGTGCTTGCCGGGGACGACGCACTCGAATCCGGCGCTCACGACGGGCTGATCGTCATCGAGATGAGCACGTTTCCCCTCGATGCCAAGGAGCACGCCAGGGCCGTTCTCGAACCGAAAGGCGCTGCGGTCATCGACGCGCCGGTCAGCGGGACCGGCCTGGAGGCGGCCGCCGGGGCCGTGGTGATCTACGCCAGCGGCGATGCCGCGGCGATCGCAGAGGCTGATCCGGTCTTCGAGGCCATCGGGAAGCAGACTTTCGATCTGGGCGCCTTCGGGAAGGGCTCGATCATGAAGTTCCTCGCCAACCTCCTGGTCTCGGTTCACAACCTCGCCACCGCGGAGGCGTTCGTGCTGGGCATGAAGGCGGGACTCGATCCCAAGCAGATCCTCGATGTGCTCTCCGCCGGTGTGGGCAGCTCGCGAATCCTCGAGATCCGGGGGCCGATGATGGTCGAGGATCGTTACGAACCGGCGGCGGCGCGCCTCAAGATGTTCATCAAGGACGTGGGCGTCATCGGCGACTACGCCCGCAGTCTCGGTGTGCCCACGCCCTTGCTCGACGCTTCGAGACCGCTGTACGAGGCAGCCGTCGCGGCCGGGCTCGGCGAGCAGGATGCGGCGGCGCTGTGCGCGCTGCTCGAGCAGCAGGCGGGCGTCGTCCGCGAGGAGCCGGCCTGACCCAGGATCTTCCTCGGTCCTCGGGCGGCGATTGGCAATCCCTCGTATAGTCTGCAAAACCAGCTCATCGGCTGGCATCGACGAGGAGGAAGGGCATATGACGAAAAGGGCTGTATCGCTGATCGCCCTCTTATTGGCGATCGGCATGGTGGCGGCCTCGTGTGGAGACTCGGAGGGGGCGACCACCACCGCCGCCGCGGCCGGTGGTGAGGCGGCGGCTGATCCCAACGTCCCGAAGGTGATCCGGTTCGCCTTCGCACCGGACCCGGTGTGGGACTATCTGATCGACTCCGGCATCCGCGAGGAGATGGAGACGGAGGCGAACATCGCCATTCTCGATTCGGCGACCTGGAACGAGGTCGGCGTGTATGCCGGCCGCAACGCCGACATCATGTCGGTCGGTGACTTCGAGGTGCCGATCATCGAGGAAGAGTTCGGGATCCCGAGCACCGTCTTCGGCAAGTACAACATCGACCGGAGCATCGCAGTCTCCTCTCCGGATCACCCGGAGTACACATCCCTTGCCGACTGTGAAGGCGGCACCGTGGCGGTATGGGACACGTTGTCCTCGACGACGATCTGGGGCGTCCTGGCCAACGAGATGCACGGCCTCGACTTCCGGGTCGATGGCGGCGACTTCGAGCTCGTGCTCGTGGACCACACGAACACGGCCAACCAGGCAGCCAACGGTGACACCGACTGTGCCATCGTGCTGCCCGACTTCGCCGTCCCGATTCTGATGAACGAAGAGGTCAATGTCCTCTACGACGGCAAGAGCTCGGCCAATCTCTATGCAGAGCTGGTCGACTCGCCCGATCACGAGGGCCCGATGATCAACATCTTCATGGCCCGCGACGACTGGTACGCCGACCACCCGGAGGAGGTCGAGTTCTTCCTGGCGTTGTGGGATCGCGGTCTCAAGGAATGGGCCGCCAACCGTGACGAGATCATCGCCAGCTATCCGCAGCACTTCGCGGTGCAGACCGATGCGGAGATCGCCTGGATGCAGGACTACCTGGCGGCCCACGACTGGTTCGTCAAGGACATCTATCTCACTCAGGAGTGGATCGATTCCGAGTCCGAATTGTTCACGATGCTCGATCAAGCCGGCTTGACCGAAGGCGTCCAGCTACCGGAATACGACATCGTGCCGCCTTCGTAATTGGCTGAAGCGGTAGCACTCGAAGGCACGGATCGGAGGTTCGCCGGAGCAAGGCTCCGGCGGGCCTCCGGTGTCGTGCTGGGCTGGGTGGTCTTCGTCGCCATCTGGGCCCTCACCTCCAGGGTGCTCTTCGATGAGTTCACGCTGCCGGGACCCTTGAAGGTGGGCCGGGAGATCTGGGAGATCGCCAGCACCGGCGCCTTCATCGACGACTTCCAGGCGAGCATCACCAAGACCTTCATGGGGTTCGCCATCGCCGTGCTCATCGGTGTCCCAATCGGGTACCTGATGGGCAGGAGCAAGTACTGGGAGGCCTTCTTCCACGACGGCGTGGTCGGCGCCGGGAGCATCCCCGGCATCGTCTACGCCCTGATGGCCCTGGTGATCTTCGGCATCGGGTTCCTGGGTCCGGTCCTGGCGGTGGGGTTGATCTCGATGCCGTTCATCGCCCTCGGCGTGGCCGAAGGGATCCAGGGCGTGGACAGCGATTTACTCCGGATGAGCAAGGCCTACCGGCGGTCCGAACGTCAGACGTTTCGCGACATCATGGTCCCCTCGATCCTTCCCTTCATCTTCGCCGGAGTGCGCCTCGCCTTCGCCATAGCCTGGAAGGTCGAGGCCCTGACCGAGGTCTTCGGATCGTCGAACGGCGTCGGGTTCCAGATCCGGTTCGCTTTTCAGGCCTTCTCGATCACGGGTGTCATAGCCTGGACACTGATGTTCATCGTGCTGCTGCTGGGCATCGAGCGGCTGCTCGCCGCCCTCGAGCGCCGCCTGTTCCGATGGCGGACCTGGGAGCAGCTGGCATGAGCTTCGCCACCCTTCTAGATCGGCCGAGCCTCAAGCGCCATCCTGTCGGCAGGGCATTGACGTCGTCATGGGGAGCCCGTATCACGTCATACGTCGCGTTCATCATCCTCTGGCAGCTGCTCGCCACCTTTGTTGCGCGCGTCCCGAGTCCGGTGGCGACCCTCCAGTTCATCTGGACCGAGCTGACCTGGGGGAACCACGGCGGTGTCGTGACCGGAGAGTGGGTCGAGCATCTGTCGGTGACGTTCATACGCTTCAGCATCGGGCTGTTGATCGGCGTGGTCGCCGGGGTCATCGTCGGAGTAGCCGTCGGCTCGAGCGGCTTCATGCGGGCGTTCCTGAGTGATGTGCTGCTCGTGTTCCTGGCGTTGCCGGCGATCATCTGGGCTTTCCTCACCGTCATGTGGTTCGGCCTCGGGTGGGAAGCCCCGGTGTACACGGTGGCGCTGTCGGCGGCGCCGTTCGTCGCGGTCAACATCGCTCAGGGGGTGCGGGCCGTTTCCCCGGAACTGCACGACATGTCAGACGCATTCCACGTGCCGCAGAACCGGCGCTTCCGCAGCCTGCTCATGCCCGCCATCGCCGGCTACCTCTTCACCGGGCTCCGGTTCGCCTTCATCATCGGCTGGAATGCGGTGCTCCTGGCCGAGTGGTTCGGTGCCGGCAACGGGGTGGGGTGGCGGTCGCGTCTATGGTACGACGGAGCGCGCTACCACGGCTTCATCGGATGGGTGATCATCTTTGTCACGATCATTTTCCTCGTCGACGGGCTGATCCTCACGCCGCTGCAGAAACGTGCCTTCCGCTGGCGGAGATCCGACGCCCCCGCCATCGAGATCGAGCTCGACCACGCCGGCTTCGGCGATGACCTGGCCGGGGCGCATCGGTAGGCCTGGCAGGAGCGAGCATGGCGACACTGGAGATTCAGAACCTGACCAAGACGTTTCCATCCCACTCCAAGCGTCGTGGGCCGACCAGGGCCATTCAGGGCATCAGCTTCGAGATGTCGGGGCAGGTGTTCGTGTCCGTCGTCGGCCCGTCCGGTTGCGGCAAGAGCACCCTGCTCAACATCGTCTCCGGCGTCGAGACCCCGACCAGCGGCACCGTCACCGTCACCCAGAACGGTGAAAAGGCCGTGCTTGGCTACGTGTTTCAAGATCCGCGACTGCTCCCGTGGCGAACCGTGTTGCAGAACATGCTCTACGTGAGCGATCTCCCCGACGAGGAGGCCAGGGACAACGCCAAACGGTACCTCGAGATGGTGGGGCTCGACGGCTCCGAGGAGATGTTCCCCGGGCAGCTGTCGGGCGGCATGCAGCAGCGGGTCGGCATCGCCAGGGCGTTCTCGGTGCATCCTGATCTCTTGTTGATGGACGAGCCGTTCAGCCATCTCGACGCGATCACGGCCCGGTCGCTCCGAGAGGAGCTGCAGACGCTATGGGAAGCGACCAAGAAGACGGTGCTCTTCGTGACGCACGATGTGATCGAGGCGGTTCAGTTGTCGACCCGGATCATCACACTTGCCCACGGCGGAACCGTGTTCGACGACACGGCCATCGATCTTCCCTTCCCCCGCAGGGCGTCGGACCCGGAGTTCGCCAGCCAGCAGGCAGAGATCCTCGGGCGTTTCGAGGCGATGGAGTCTCAGCGAGCAGAGTCGACGGGGTAGGCCTCAGGGGCGGTTCCACTCCGGGTTGTCCCCGACATCCGCCATCAGACCGACGGCCTCGACACCGGCTGTGGCGCACACCTCGTCGGGCTCCGAGACGTCTCCCGACACGCCCACAGCACCCAGAATGGACCCGTCCTCGTCCCTGATGATGACGCCGCCGGGCAGGGCGACCAGGCCACCGTCCGCCAGGTCGGAGAGGGCGGAGATGAACACGGGCATCTTCTGGGAGCGTTCGAACAAACGCCTACTGGGAAGCCCCATGCCCAGCGCGCCCCAGGCCTTGGCGGTGGCGATGCGGGGCCGGAGGTACTCGCTGCCGTCCTCTCGCTTCATTGCGATCGGATGCCCGCCGTCATCGAGCACGACGACCGCCAGCCTGCCCAGCTCGAGCTCCCTGCCCTTGGCCAGGGCGGCGTCGATGATTCGGTCCGCCTCACCGAGGGTGAGCTTCCGAGCCATCAGCGGAAGTCGGCCACGCGCTGGACCGTTCCCGATTCGGCGGCAGCGGTCATCGCCTCCATGACGGCGACCACCTCGAGCCCCTCGGGGCCGCCGGTCTCCGGCGTCGCACCATCCGTGATGCATCGGGTGAACTCAGCGAGCTCATCGGCGACGGTGTCGAGCTGCTCGATCGGCACCTCCGTTTCTGCCGCATCGGCCCTGGCCTGAACGAAGAAGCGGGCGCCGTCCTCGGTCGACGTCGCCGAGCCATCCGTGCCGCGCACGATAACGGTCGTCGTGCGGGGAACCACGAAGGAGGTGCCGAGATAACCCAGCGGGCCCGACTCGAACTCCATGACCACGGTCGTGGTGTCATCGATCGGCGGCCACTCGATGAGCACGCTGCTGAATGCGAAGACCCGGTCGATCGGACCCAGCAGGTAGCTCATCGTGTCGATCATGTGCACGCCCAGGTTGGCCATGCTCCCCAGCGGGTTTTCTGCCCGGTCTGCTCGCCAGTACCCCGGTGCAAACCCGAGGGCATTGGGCGTCGACTGGTTGGTCTCGACGGCCACGACCAGCCCGAGGTCGCCGCCGGTGATCATCTCCTTGAGCCGGCGCATCGCGGGCTGGCGGCGGCGGTTGTGACCGACGACGAGCACCGTGCCCGCCTCTTCGATGGCAACGATCGCTCGCTGGGCGTCGCCAACCGTGAGGGCGAGCGGCTTCTCCACGAACACGTGCTTTCCGGCGCGGGCCGCATCGACGATGGCGTCGGCGTGGGTAGTGTGCGGCGTGGCGAGCACCACCCCGTCGATCGAAGGATCCTCGAGAATCGCCTCGTAGCTCGGCGCTGCCGCGCACCCGTGCTTGTCGGCGAACTCCGCTCGGGCCTCGGGGGTGCGGGCGAAGCAGGCCACGAGCTCGGCGCCCGCCGCCACCGCGGCGTCTGCAAGCACGTTGCCCCACCATCCCAACCCGACCGAAGCCAGCCTTGTCGCGTCGGTCATTCGTCTCCACCTGTGTGCGTCGGAGCCGTACCTTACGAAGATTCGCCGGTTGCCCTGGCGGCAATGTAGTCGATCTCGATGCGCCACTCCGGGCGGGAGAGCCCGGAGATGTACATGAGCGTGGAAGCCGGCCGGTGGTCGCCGAGCGCCTCCGAGCGGACGGCTCGGGCCGCCGGTGCATCGTCCCGATCGATCAGAAGCATGTTCAGCTGAACGATGTCGCTGATCTCCATCCCGGCCGAAGCCAGCACCTCCCTGATGTTGCGCCACACGAGCCGAGCCTGCTCCTCGATTCCCTCGCCGACGTTGCCGTCCTCATCCACGCCGACCTGTCCGGCGCCAAAGAGCAGGCGGACCGGCTCGTCGATCTCGATGGCATGAACGTAGGTGGCGAAGGGCGGCGCCACGGTTGATGGGTTGTGGACCTTCATGGTTCCTCTTTCTCTCGTTGTCGGCGACGTCCTGGACCGGGGAGGAAGCGGCCCGACCGCTCGTCTCTGGGGATTCCGTCGACGGCGATGACCTCGCCCCGTAGCAGCGTCGCGGTCACCCCGCCCGCGAACTCCCGGCCGGCGTAGGGCGACCAGGCGGCCTTGGAGATGATGTCGTCATCCGCCACGGTCCAACGGCGGGTCTCGTCGACGATGATCATGTCCGCGTCGGACCCGGGCCCGAGGCGACCCTTTCGCGGGTAGAGGCCGTAGCGGCGCGCGGGCGCCTCGGAGTACATCACGACGACGTCTTCGAGCGTGAGAAGGGAGTGAGACGCGGCGTTGAGGAGAAACGGCGTCGTTGTATCGAGTCCGGGAAGGCCGAACGGTGCTTCCCAGATGTCGCCAGCCAGCTTCTGCTCACGGGTGGAGGGGGCGTGATCGGTGGAGAAGTGGGTCAGGACGCCGCGGCGGACCAGATCCCACATTGCCTGCTCATCGGCGTCGGAGCGGGCACGCGCCGGCGGGGTGAACTTCCGCAGCGCCTCCCACTCGATCACCTCGTCCTCGCGCAGCGCGAAATACTGCGGACAGGCCTCGGCGGCGAGATCTGCGCCTCGGGCGCGGGCCCGCTCGATGATGTCGGCGACGGCGGGGCTGCTCACGTGGGCGATCGTTGCCCGAACTCCGGTCGTTGCCACTAGATCCGCCACAACGACGACCGCGGTCTCCTCTGCTTCCCGGCTCCGCCACTCCGGGATGACGAAACCGTCGGTCCGCCCGGCGTCCCGCAAGCGGCGCTCGGCCGCAGCAGTCATCGCCTCGTCCTCGCAATGGATCAGGCACGTTCCACCGAAGCCAGCGATCGCGGATAGGGCTTCGTGGAGCGCATCCCGATCCAGGCCGGGTACCCCATGCGTCGTGCAAGTGAAGATCTTGAAGAAGGTCACCCCGGCCTCCCAGAGTGAGGCGAGGTCGCCGATCCGGTCGGGCCAGGTGTGAGCTGCCAGCCCGAAATCGACGTTCGACCGGCGGGCGAGGTGCTCGACTTTGGCGGTCAGGTCGGCCACGCTCCGAACGGGGTTGGCGTGGGTGTGCTCCACGATGGTGGTCACGCCCCGGGCGGCCGCTGCCCTCGTACCGGTCGGGAAGTCCTCACGATCGGTCGGGCCCGGATCCATGAGATGGACGTGGCTGTCCACCATCCCGGGGAGCACGAACAGCCCGGTGACGTCGAACGTCCGGCGGGCCGGGCGAACCTCGGGGCTGATGTCAACGACCTTCCCGTCGTCGACGTAGACGTGAGCGCTGCGCCTTCCGCGCGAGCCCACGACAGTGCCTCCGGTGACGGCGAGGTCGGCGCTCATCGCCGGCCGATGCTAGAAAGCCTGACGGCAGCCGGCGGGACTGCGGCACTACGCTCGCGTACTCGTCCAGGAGGGTGTACGTGAGCGGGCGCGATTTCAGCCAGGCCGGGAAGTCCGACGTCCTCGACGTGGGCGACGGTGCGCCCGAGTTCACGCTTCGACGGACGTTCGAGGAGTCAGTGGTCCTCTCCGACTTCTTGGCGCGGGGCCCGGTGGTCCTCGTGTTCTACGTGTTCGACTACGGGGAGTACTGAGGGCAAGCGCTGTCCCAGTTGGGACAACGGACAGAAGAGATCCGTACGTTGGGCGCAGAGCCGGTGGCGGTGGCCGTTACGGCGACCTTCTCCCAGGTCGCCTTTGGCCAGTCCCTCGGGGTCGACTTCCCAATGTTGTCGGACTGGGAGGGAACGGTGTCGGCGTCGTACGGAGCCCAGTACGACGTCTGGAAGGGCCACGTCGGCCTCGCCAAACGGTCGGTGTTCCTGCTCGACACCGATGGCTCGATTCGTTATCGGTGGCAGTCCGACGACCCGCTCGTGCTCCCCGACCTCGACGACGTGATCGAAGCCCTGCGCGGCCTGCCGTCGTAGCTGATTCGGAACCGGAGGCCGCTACGACGTGTTCAGCTGCCGCACCCAGCGCACTACCAGACTGACGTCGACGTCCTGGAGCAGGTTGAAACCGGGCAACGCGCTTCGGTGTCCTCGACGACTTCTGCGAGGCGTTCTTCGCTCTCGTCGGTCGCGACTCCCAGCTTTCTTGGTGGAGGTGCTGGCTGAACACCTCGCAAGCTACAGGTCGACCGAGGGTCTTGTGTTCCCATCCTCCCATGGAGGGCCACTTCGGGCCTCCAACGTCCGCCGCCGAGTTTGGCGGCCCGCGGTCCGAGCTTCGGTAAGCGAGCCGTGCAGGTTCCACGACCTCAGGCACAGCCATGCCGCTCTTCTGATCGCGCACGGCGAGCAGCCCAAGGTCATTCAGCAGCGTCTCGGCCACGCTTCAATCAGGACGACACTCGACACCTACGGTCGTCTGTTCGATGGCCTCGATGAGGCGGCGACCGAAAGACTGAACGCTGCGTGGCACAACTTGTCAAGTCTCGGTACCCGTGCGACCGGATCCGCAACCTCCGCGCTCCCCCGAGGCCCTCAGAGTCTCCAATACTCGCTGGGGATTCTGTGGTGGGCGTTACTGGGATCGAACAAGTGACCTCTGCCGTGTGAAGGCAAAACGACCGGCAACCTGGCGCTCATCGTCGAGATGGTCGCCTTCTGTGAGGCTGTGGCGCTCGCCGAGAAAGAGGGCGTGCCCCGAGATATCGCCGTCGACGCCATGCTCAAGAGCGTGGTCGCCTCCCCCGTCATGGGTTATCGAGGGCCCTTCATCCTGGACATGCCCGACGTGCCGCTGGCCGACGTGACCCTCCAGCAAAAGGACATGATCCTGGCACTCGAGGTCGCTCGGCGGTCGGGCGTGCCGGTCCCGCTGGCGGCCGCCGCCAACGAGATGCTCAACGCCTGCCGCGGGCGGGGCATCGATCACCGGGACTTCGTGACCGTATTCGACGTCCATCACATGCTTGCGGGGATGTCGTAAGTGACCCGTATCGCACCAACCTCCGCGACGTAGCGGTCGAGCGCGGCCTGCGGGCCGACGACGGCTGGGTCGATATGCAGGTCCAATTCCTGATCGATCACGCCTCCGGATCCGACGATCTCTTGGTGGGCTGGACCGTCCTGCCGCCGGGTGCTCGCCACGACCGCCACCGCCATCCCAACGCCGACGAGTTCTTCATCGTCCTCCAGGGACACGGAATGATCACACGGATGACGAGGATCGGCCCGCCGCAAAAGGCGACGTCGTCTATACGTCCCGGGGCCATTGGCATGGCTTCAACAACACCGGCGATGAGGATGTCGTGCTCGTGTGGGGCTGGGGTGGAGCGGGCTCGCTGGCGGCGGCCGGCTACGAGCTGCCGCCCGGCTCTGATGGCTGATCGTGGATCGGTGTCGCTCGGCCTGCCGAAGCTGTCGCTCCACGGTCTGCGCCACACACACGCCACTCTGGCCCTCCAGGCCGGTGTGCACCCCAAGGTGGTGTCAGAGCGGCTCGGGCATGCGACGGTGTCGCTCCCCTCGGATGTCTGCAGCCACGCCATTCCGGCGTTGCAAGAACCCCGGCGCTCACTCCCCCGAGTGATCGGCCATCGCCGGGCGCCGCTCCCCCCAGGCGCGGGCCTGCTCCAGCTGGGAGGCCAGCCGGAACAGCGTCGCCTCGTCGCCGTAGCGGCCCACGAACTGCACTCCCCCTGTTCCACGATCCCGGCGGTCGTGGGCGAGATCGTGAGCCCGGGCCACCTCGACCCCTGCGAGACGCTCGCCAGGGTCGGGACGGTGTCATGACGATCGGCGGGGCATTTACCGGCACCAAAACGCTGGGCGGCCTACCCGGAGAGCACCGATGCCCGCGGCCTCGCCTTACGAGGTGGCCCGACGGAATGATCCTGCCTACGATCGCTCATCGAACCTCTCGACAACAGGCGTCCCGACCGCTCCCAGAGCGCCGTCGCATGAGCCGGGAAACCCTCTGGATTGGGGGGTATGGCCCTGAGAAGAGCGCCCACGGCCACGGCCTTGCCGCGTTCCGCCGCATCGTCGAGTCCGAGACCGACGGCGAGCTTGCGGTGGACATCACCTGGAACATCATGGACGAGGGACGGCCCAACACCGATCTGTTCGAGCTGGTGGAGGCCGGCGACATGTTCCTCTGCTACTTCTCATCGAGCTACCTCGGTGAGCGTGTTCCCGAGCTCAACGTACTGGAGACGCCGTTCCTCTTCGCATCCCTCGAGGAGGCGCACCGTGCGCTCGACGGAGCGCTGGGGAAGGCCCTGCAACAAGCGGTTCGCTCCTCGACCGGCTTCGAAGCTCTCGGGTTCTGGGACAACGGCTTCCGGCATCTGACCAATCGGCTGCGCCCGGTGCGGACACCCGTCGATTGCCGAGGGATGACGGTGCGAATGCAGCCGAACGAGATCCACGAGGAGTTGATCCGGTCCTGGGGCGGCATCCCGGTTGCGGTCGAGCTCAGCGCGGCCATCAGGCTCATCGAGCGGCTCGAGGTGGATGCCCAGGAGAATCCGCTAGCCAATACGGTCGCCTACAGCGTGGATCAGGTTCACCCCTATGTCACCATGACCGGCCATCTCTACGGCGCCCGGGGTCTCTTCGCCCATCGCCCGACCTTCGAATCCCTTTCGGGCGATCTTCGCCGGGTCGTCGAGCGGGCAGTTCGCACCGCGATCGACGCGCAGCGCGCGGTGGCGGCCGACCTCGAAGCATCGCTGCGAGCTTCCATGGAGGAGGCCGGGATCGAGTTCGTCGACCTGACGGACGACGAGCGCAATGAGTTTCTCGAAGCATCTGCTCCCGCGATCGCGCTCGCACACCGGGGGCTTTCCGAAGACCTGTTCGAATTGGCGAAGACGTGAGTGGAGAGCCTGGCGGACGGGTCGTCGTCGTGACCGGCGCCGCGCTCGGCATCGGACGGGCTACCGCTGCCGCTTTCGGTCGTGCCATGGATTTCGTCTACCTCCTCGACATTGACTCCGACGGAGGAGCTGCTCTGGCCCAACAGATTGAGCACTCGACATTCATTCGTTGTGACGTCACCTCGGAGCAGCAGGTGAGGGACGCCATGTCCCAGATCAGAGAGGAATCCGGCCGCATTGACGTTCTGGTCAACAACGCCGGCGGATTTCCGGAGCAGCGGGGCATGGACGACACGACACTCGACGAGTGGCATCAGATCGTCGATCTCAACCTCACGTCGGTGTTCTTGACCACCCGCGCCGCCTTGCCGCTACTCCGCAAGTCCGAGGCGGGGCGGATCGTGAACCTGGGCTCTCTGGCCGGCCAGACTGCCAGCCACCGAACGGCACCGGCTTATGCCGCCGCCAAGGCCGGGGTCCACGCTCTGACGCGGGTGATGGCATGGGAACTGGCTGGAGCCGGGATAACGGTCAACGCCCTGGCCCCGTCTGCTGTCATGACCGAGAGAATCAGCCAATTGCGGGACGAGGCCGAGAGGCGGGCAACCGCGGCAACCATTCCCCTGGGCCGGTACCAGGGCCCGGAAGAGGTTGCCGAGTGGGTGCTGTTTCTGGCATCGTCGGAAGCAGGATTCATGACCGGACAGACCGTGTCGGTGAACGGCGGCCGGTTCATGGCATGAGACCAACGGAGGACGCGGTATGGCAGGACTGATCAGATTCGACGAGGTGAAGCCCGTTGCGCGCGGGGAAGGGATCGAGAGCGTCCCGCTGACTCCCACTCCCGTCGAGGGTCAGGACTTCACCATGGGCGTCACCAGCTTCCCGCCCGGGACGAGCATCCGACTCCATAGCCACAACACCGTCGAGCAGGTAACGGTCATCGAAGGAGAGGGGCTGGCAGAGCTGAACGGTAAGCAGGTCCCGGCAAGACCTTACGACACGACGCAGATCTTCCCGGGTGAGCTTCATCGCTTCATCAACAACGGCGAGTCCACGATGCGGATCCTGTGGGTGTACGGGAGCACCCACGTCACGCGAACGTACGCCGACACCGGGAAGACCGTCGAGCAGTTCGAGCATTGAGGCTCTCGCTGGAGCGCATCGACGGCTTCGTCGTCGATCTACTCACGCGTCTCGGCGTTATCGAGGAGCACGCCCGCATCACCGCTCGCCGACTCCTCGAGGCCGATCTCCGAGGGCGCACCGGCCATGGCCTGATCCGGGTTCCCCAGTACGTAGCCCGCATCGAGGCGGGTGGCATCAACCTCCGGCCCGAGATAAGACGGCTGCGGGATACGCCGGTGAGTGCACTGGTCGACGGCGACAACGGCTTCGGGCAGGTCGTCATGACCCTTGCCGCGGAGACGGCCATCGAAAAGGCGACGGGCGCCGGCATGGCCTGGGTTGGCACCGTCCGCTCCAACCACGCGGGCGCCGCAGGCGTCTACACCGCGCTCGCCCTGGAACAGGATCTCATCGCCATCTACATGGCGGTGGCGAGCGCCAACGTGATGCCGCCGTGGGGCGGTCGCGATCGCCTGCTGGGGACCAACCCGATCTCGATCGCCATCCCGGCGGGTGAGGAGTCCCCATTCCAGCTCGATATCGCGACCACCGTGACGTCACACGGGACGATCAAGGTGCTTGCCCAGTCTGGGGAGGCCATGCCCGAGGGATGGGTCATCGACCTCGACGGCAACCCGATCACCGATCCCAAGCGTGCCGATGAAGGCTTTCTGCTCCCGATCGGCGGGTACAAGGGGTCCGGCCTGAACATGGCGATCGGCCTGC
>CAYFYE010000040.1:20615-21964 GCA_964347285.1 uncultured Acidimicrobiia bacterium | reverse complement strand
TACACCGAGCTGAAACACGACACCATCCTCTACGCCAAGCAGGGCTTCGCCGCCGAAGCCGGCATCGAGCCTCCCGAGTTCGAGCCCCGCCACTGGGTGGAGCCCGACCCGGTGGCCTTCGGCCGGCTGGCAGCGGTGGTGGCGCTGGCCCGAGACGGCCTGGCGACCCGCGGGCTGCTGCCCGAAGACCTCGACGAGCTGATCGACAACGTCTACAGCTTCATCACCGAGCTGGAGCGACTCGCCGCCGATGAGCTGGCCGGGCGGCCGATCTCCGAGGAGGACAACCTCTGGCTCCAGGCGACCGGCCCGTGGCTGGAACTGCTGTGGCTCCAGTCGGCCGACCTCGATCCCGACACCCCGCTCCCGGCGCCGGCCGACGCCGAGGCGGCGCTAGTAGCGGACATCTTCCGCAGCACGTTCGACGTCCTGGAGCTGGGCACCGGCCGCATCGACTTCATCTACGTCCTGGTCCCCAACGACGAGGGTATCCCCCAAGTGGCGCGAGGCGGCGTCTACTCGTACTACGAGTTCTGGCGGCCCGCCGCTCAAGGACGGCTCACCGACGAGGAGTGGCGCCAGCTGCTCGACAGCGGTGATGTTCCCGCCCGGCCGGTTTGGCAGGCGGCGTTCCTGGTCGGCGCCGACGCCCTCACCGCGGTGGCGCCGGACGCCGGGGGCGGGCCCGTCGGGTTGCCGGCCGGCCTCTTCTGCCGCGATCTGGCGGAGGAGGGGTACGGGTACGCGGACGCCTACGCCTACTGGGAGGCGGAGGGGCGGCCCGACCGCATGGACGCCGATCGCAACGGGGTGCCCTGCGAGACGGTCTACCCGGCCGAGGAGGTGGCTGCGTTCCTCGACGCCCAAGGATGAGGCCGGAACCGCTCAACCGATCCGCCGGCGACGGGCCTCCAACAGAGGAGAGGGGCGGCGGCCATCGAGCCATGAGGCCGGCCGGGCCGGTGGACATCCGCTCCGGGGCAGCGAGCCCGGCGGCGTCGAGGCCAAACGACTCGCTTCCCCAGCGCCACCGCCCCGGTCGGATCGGCCGACCAGTAGGGAGGGGCCGCTCACCTGGAGGCGAACCGGCTGATCGCTTGCGCGCGGCCGCCGGCCCAGCAGTATCGGAACACCCGGTTATCGAACACCCATCGAACCGGTGTCGATCGGCCTCATCCGCTATTCGACGTTCGCCTCACGGATCTGGGTCGCCAAGTTGTACGGCGCGGTGACCGGCTCGGGCACCACCACCCCGGCCTCCCTCAGGTTGGTGGCCAGGTTGGAGGGAGCTGCTACCGGCTCGGGCACCACCACCCCGGCCTCCCTCAGGTTGGTGGCCAGGTTGGAGG
>CAYFYE010000040.1:0-20515 GCA_964347285.1 uncultured Acidimicrobiia bacterium | reverse complement strand
ACCGGCTCGGGCACCACCACCCCGGCCTCCCTCAGGTTGGTGGCCAGGTTGGAGGGAGCTGCTACCGGCTCGGGCACCACCACCCCGGTCTCCCTCATGTTGGTGGCCAGGTTGTAGGGAGTCGCTGCGGCCTCTTCCTCTCCACCGAGCAGGATGGCGATTCCGGCCGCTCCCAGCGCGATGACGAGGACCACGATCATCCACTCCAGCCAGCGAACCAGCCTGCGAGGACGTCGCGCAATCGGCGGCGCGACCCGCTCCGGTCGAACCCGGACCCCCTCGTCGGCCACTCGGCGCTCATCCGCCTGCGACCGCTTGTCTAGTTTGGGCATTTCACCTCCCCCTTTCTCACCAGACTTTGTACATGGAGGCCCCTTCAGGCGAGTTGCCGGCGGGTGACGACTTTGTTTCGGTAGGCCAGTGAGCTTGTGTCTCCCGGCTTGCAATGGCCTGAAGGCTTTGGAGTCGAGGAGTGGTGCTTTCTCAGCCGACGCGTGTCAAAAACCTGACGGGACTCCGACAAAAGACCCTATCGGGGCATCCCCCGATCCGACATACTGGGGTACGGGCCCGAGGTGGCCTGTGTCTGGCCTTCAGGTGTTCGTGTTGGGGCCCGTTAGGGCGACCGGCCCTCGAGGAATCGTTTCGGTCGGAGGTCCTCGAGCGAGGGCGGTGCTATCGATCCTCGCCATCAGTGCCAACCACGCAGTGTCGCTCGATCATCTCATCGACGCCCTGTGGGGAGACGACCCTCCGCCATCAGCCCCGGATATCGTTCACTCCCACATCTCGAGGCTGCGTCGGGTGCTGGGTCGTGATGCCATCACCCGCGAGGACCGCTCCTATGTCCTCCACGTGGAGCCGGACCGCATCGATGCCTGCCGGTTCGAGCGCCTGGCCCGCCAGGCCGCAGAGGTCATCGATGCCAACCCGGATCGGGCCCGGGAGCTGTGTCGGCGCGCCCTCGACCTGTGGCGGGGCCCGCCGTTCGGCGACTTGTCCGATGAAGAGTTCGTCCTTCCCGAGGCTCACCGGCTCGAGGAGCTGCGGGCGATGGCGATCGAGCTGCACTTCGAAGCCGACCTGGCGCTCGGCAGGCACGCCGAGATCGTCGGTGGGCTGCAGGCGGCGGTGCGAGACCATCCGTACAGCGAGCGGCTGTGGTTCATGCTCATGCAGGCACTGGCGCGCCAGGGCCGGCGCGCCGAGGCCCTGCGGGCCTGTCAGGAACTTCGATCGATGCTCGGCGAGTTGGGCCTCGAACCCACGCACGAGATCGTCGACCTCGAGCAACAAATCCTCCTCGAGGACCCCCGGGTGCGCCCCCATTTCAATACGGGTCCAGCGGCCTGAATCCCCGTTGCTGCCCTGGAGCTCGCTCATCCCGGCGCTACGCTGCCCACCGTGGTCCAGACCGTAACCCTTCTCGAGACACCTCAATGGGCCTCGATCGCCGTCGACCTCGGCGCCCCGATCGGACGGTCGACGCTGATCATCGGCGATCGGGCGGCGGAGGTCGGCGAGTCCTTCCAACGGGCCGGGGCGCCCCCGGCGGCATATGAGCGGGCCGATTTGGTGCTGCTGACCCGCGATCCGCCGGAGGTCGACTTCGAGGCTGCTACGGCGCGTGCGACCGGGTTCCCCAACGACAGCATCGACCTGGTCGTTGTGCGCCACGCATGGAGGTCCCGGCCCGAGCTGGGCGGGGTCCTCGCCGAGGCGGCCCGAGTCTGTCGGCCGGCGGGCGGGGTACTGGCCGGCGAACTCGACCTTGAACGTCTGGTCGGATCGCCGGCGGCCCGCTATCCGTCCCGCCTCCAATTCGACCTGCAACCGGAACTGCTCGCCGATTTCCGGACGCGGACCGTGCTTCCCACTGCCTTGTCCCTGGAGCTGGGCCGGGCCGGCCTGCGCAGCGTCGTCATGGCATCGATCGATGAGGCTCGCGGCCACTTCGCCTCGGTGGACGATTACCTGACGTATGCCCGGGCCGGGGGCTGGCGCAGCCTGCAGTTCCTCGACGAAGAAGGCATCAACCGGCTGCTTACCCGAGCAGCAGAGCTCCTCCCCCGGATCGGAATGGGCCCCCTCGTCGACCGGGAACCATGGCATCTGGCGTGGGGCCGCTCCTGAGCGTCAGGAGGCGAAGTGCTCCTCGATCAACCGCTGCGCCTCGCCGGCGATTTCCTCCCAGTTTCCATCGGGGCCCTTGGTGAGCGTGACAAAGTCGGCCGACATGAACACGCTGGTGACCCCCGCTAGCCCCAGCAGGGCTTGGGCAAGGGGATCATCGACCTCCTGCCCCACGGCGAAGGTCTTCGGGCCACCGACGTCCCGGCCCACCTCGAACTTGAGGGCGTTGGGGTTGGGGGTCGGGCTGATGATCACCGGCATGTACCGCCCCGCACTCGACGCGGCGGCATCGTAGCGATCGTGTTGCTCGGCGTCGACGTCGGAGGCACCTTCACCGACCTGGTGTGGTGGAACGGAGTCGGCCTGGGCAGTGCCAAGGTGCCCACCACCAGCGACCCCAGTGAAGGCGTGCTCGCCGGCGCCGCCCGGGTAGAAGGAGCGGTCGAGAGCTTCGTCCACGGAACGACCGTGGCCACCAACGCGCTACTGGAGCGTAAGGGAGCCCGCACCGCACTGGTGACCACGGCCGGCTACGCCGATGTGCTGGAGATCGGACGCCAAGATCGCCCTTCTCTGTACGACCCCATGGCCGAGCGCCCCACCCCGCTGGTGGTCCCGGAAGATCGCTTCGAGGTCGCTGAACGCCTCGGGCCGGGCGGGATCGTGGAAGCTCCTGCCACCGGCCTCGACGAGCTGGCCGACCGGGTGGCCGGCGTCGAGCCTGCTTCGATCGCCGTTGCCCTGCTCCATTCGTTCGCCCGTTCCGACCATGAACGGGCGGTGGCCCGTTCCCTGGAACCCCTCGGCGTACCCATCTCGCTCTCTTCCGACGTGGCCCCCGAGTTTCGCGAGTTCGAGCGGACCTCAACCACGGTGCTGAACGCCTACCTGGTGCCGGTGGTGAGGGACTACCTGCGCCGACTCGGTCGAACGGCCCGGGAGGGTGGCCTTCCCGCTTCGGTGCGGATCATGCGCTCTTCAGGTGGAATCATGGTCACCGACCGGGCCGCCGAGTTGCCGGCGGCAATACTTCTCTCCGGGCCGGCCGGAGGTGCGGTGGCGGCCGCCGCCCTGGGCCGGGCGCTCGGCTACGACCGGGTGATCTCGTTCGACATGGGCGGCACGTCCACCGACGTGTGCCGCATCGAGGGGGGCCGTCCCGAAGTCTCCTACGAGCGCGCCGTCGCTGGGTACCCGTGCCGGCTTCCGGCGGTGGCCATCCACACCGTTGGAGCGGGAGGCGGCAGCATTGCCTGGGCCGATGAGGGTGGCGCCTTACGGGCCGGCCCGCACAGCGCCGGAGCCGACCCCGGCCCGGCCTGCTACCGGCGCGGCGGTGAGGCGCCGACCATCACCGATGCCAACCTGTGGCTGGGTCGGATCGATCCGAAAGGCCTCCTGGCCGGGACGCTGGCGATCGATGCTCAGGCAGCCCGGGAGTCGCTGGCGCGCCTGGGAGCCACCCTCGAACTGGACGTGGACCACACCGCCCTGGGGGCCATCGAAGTGATTGAGGCTCACATGGTCCGGGCGATTCGGGCGGTTTCCCTGGAAGAGGGCGCCGATCCCCGATCGGCCACCCTGGTGGCGTTCGGCGGCGCCGGAGGTCTGCACGCCACCGCCCTGGCCCGCAGCCTCGACATGGCCGGGGTGGTGGTGCCCGCGTACGCCGGGGTTTTCTCGGCCCTGGGACTGTTGCTCAGCCCCCCGCGCGACGACAGCGCCCGGACCGTTCTGCTGGGCGTCCACCGGGCCGACGCCCTCGAAGGCGCGTTGCAGGCGGTGTCCGCCTCGGCCGCCGGGAAGCTTCGAGCCGGCACGGGCAGAGATCCGGAACGGGTGCACACATTCGTCGACATGCGCTACGTGGGTCAGAGTCACGAGACCGTGGTTCCCTACCGAGCCGGTGAGGGCTGGAGCGAACTGGAGGAACGCTTCCATCTACTCCATCTCGAGCAGAACGGCTTCTCTCGCCCCGGCGATCCCGTCGAGGCGGTCACCGTCCGGGCCGAGGCACTGCAAACTCCCGAACTCGACTTTGCCGACCTTCCCGCCCCCCGGCCCGAGGGTGAGGCCGCTCGGGGAACGCGCCGCGTCCTCACCAGTCGGGGGCCGGTGGATGCGGGGGTTTGGTGGCGACCCGGCCTGGTCCCCGGTGACGAGGTGGTCGGCCCGGCCGTGATCGAGGAGGCAAACGCCACCACGTTGATCGGCCCAGGTGAGCGGGCCGCCGTCGACCCCTCGGGAACGCTGGTGGTGGAGTGGTGACAGTCGACCCGATTGCTCTCGAGGTGGCTCGCAACCAGCTGTCGTCGGTGGCCGACCAGATGGGAGCGGTGCTGCGGCGCACCGCCTACTCCCCCAACATCAAAGAGCGGGCCGACTGCTCGGCGGCGCTCTTCGTGCCCTCGGGTGAGATGCTCGCTCAAGCCGAACACATCCCCGTCCACCTGGGCTCGATGCCGGCCTCGGTGGCCGCGATCCTCGAACACTTCGGCACCGAGGGCCGGCCCGGCGTCCAGTACGCCGTCAACGATCCCTACGACGGGGGTACCCACCTCAACGACCTCACCCTGGTGAGACCGCTCCACCACGGAAGCAGCCTCATAGGATGGGTGGCCAACCGAGCCCATCACGCCGACGTCGGCGGTGAAGCTCCCGGGTCCATGCCAGCCCACGCCACCTCGATCCATCAAGAAGGCGTGGTGATCCCTCCCATCGAGGCCGTGCGGGACGGGGAATGGATTCCCGAATTTGCCGATGTGTTCCTGGCAGCCACCCGCACCCCTGCCGAGCGCCTCGGTGACCTGTCCGCCCAGCTCGGAGCCAACGAGGCCGGTGCCCGTCGCCTCGCCGAACTGGTCGGCGCCGCCGGCGTGGAGCGCTACTCGGCCCTTGCCAAAGAGCTTCTCGACTACGGCGAGCGCCGCATGCAGGCCGCCCTGGCGGCTCTCCCCGACGGCGAGTATCGATTCAGCGACGCCATGGAGTGGGGCTCTCGGGACGTACCGATCGAGGTCGCGATCCGCATCGAAGGAAACCGGCTCTCGGCCGACTTCGCCGGCACTGCTCCTCAAATTGAAGGGAACATCAACGCGGTGGAGGCAGTCACCCGCTCTTGTCTCTATTACGCGGTGCGGGTGGCCACCGACCCCACCATCCCCGCCAACGGCGGCTGCTACCGCCCGCTGTCGTTGACCGCTCCCGAGGGCTCGCTGGTTAATCCGAATCCCCCGGCCGCGGTAGCCGCCGGGAATGTGGAGACATGCCAGCGGATCGCCGATGTGTTGTTGGGCGCCCTGGCCAAAGCGGCTCCCGACCGGGTCCCGGCCGCTTCGCAGGGGACCATGAACAACGTGCTGGTCGGCTCCGACGAATTCGCCTACTACGAGACCGTTGCCGGCGGCCAAGGAGGCCGCCCCGGGAGGAGGGGCCAGTCGGGCATCCACACCGGTATGACCAACACCAAGAACACCCCCATCGAGTCCCTGGAGACCCACTACCCGTTTCGGGTGCTGAGCTATCGGCTCCGGCGCGGCAGCGGCGGCGACGGAAGGTTCCCGGGTGGAGAAGGCATCGAGCGCGAGCTGGAGTTCTCGACTCCGGCAACGGTCTCGCTCATGGGCGACCGACGGCGCAACCGGCCCTGGGGATTGGCCGGAGGCGAGGCCGGCGCCTGCGGCGAGGACTGGCTCATTCGCCCCGGATCGGCCCCCGAGCGATTGCCGGGAAAGGCTACGTTCGAGGTGCGGGCCGGTGATCGGCTCCGGGTGCTCACTCCCGGAGGGGGAGGCTGGGGAAGCGGCTAGACCGGCCGGCCAGCCGCAATCCGTTCACACAGAATCCAGCGACCCTGCGGACTCAAACGAGCGTTAGCGTGCACCACGAGCCTCCTTGCGGTTGTCGGGCGTTGTGCGACACCCACACAACCACGGGAGGCTCACCTCACCGTGTCAACAATCTCCGTGGACAGCACGGCTAGTAGGCGGCGAGCTCCCGGGCCCGCTCTGCGATCCCCTCGGCGTTGGGCATCAGCATGGCCTCCAGCTCCGGGGCGTAGGGGTAGGAGGGAACGTCGGGGCTGGCATAGCGGCGCACCGGGGCGTCCAGCCACTCGAATGCCTTCTCACCGATCTGGGCGGCAACCTCGGCGCCGTAGCCACCGAACTCGTTGTCCTCGTAGACGATGAGGATCTTCCCGGTGGCCTCGACCGCCGCCTGCACCGACGGCCAGTCGAATGGCTTGAGGCTGCGCAAGTCGAGCACGCCGGCATCGATTCCCTCCTGGGCAAGACGGTCGGCGGCCTCGACGGCGAAGTGAACCATGGTCCCGTAGGCGATGATCACCAGGTCTTCTCCGGTGCGCCGCAGGGCCGCCCGGCCCAGCGGCACCCGGTAGTCCCCCTTGGGGAAGGGGCCGGTAGCCAGCCGATAGAGCTTTTTCGGCTCCAAGAACAGGACCGGATCCGGATCTTCCACGGCAGACCACAGCAAGCCCTTGACGTCGGCAGGCGTCGACGGCACCACCACTTTGAGGCCGGGAACGTGGGAGTAGAAGGCCTCGATGGACTGGCTGTGATAAAGGGCGCCGTGGATGCCTCCGCCGTACGGCGTGCGCACCACGATGGGGCAGCCCCAACCGCCGTCTGAGCGGTAGTGGATCCGGGCCGCTTCCGACACCAGCTGGTCGAAAGCAGGGTGAATGAAGTCGGCGAACTGGATTTCGGCGAGGGGCCGGACTCCGGCTGCCCCCATTCCCACCGCAATGCCGACGATCAGCGACTCGGCCAGCGGGGTGTTGAAGGAGCGGGCCGTCCCGAATGCCTCGGTAAGGCCTTCGGTTGCCTTGAAGACGCCCCCTTTGGGGTCGGCAACGTCCTCGCCGAATACGACCGTCTCCGGAATCGCCGCCATGATCTCATGAAGCGTGGAGTTGATGGCGGTGATCAAGTTGACTTCTTCCCCTTGGGGGATCGGCTCGGCAGTGGTGGCGGCCTCGGTGGTCGTGATCGGGTTGGCGTACACCTTGGCCAGTGGATCCCGCCCCACCGGAGCGGCGTCGGCCGCCTGCACCGCCTGGGCCACCGTCGTGGTGGCCTCCTCGTCGATGGCAGCCTCGGCCGCCTCGTCGAGAAGCCGGCTCTCGACCAGGTACTGGTGCAGGATTGTGATCGGATCGCGCCGGCGCCATTCCTCGACCTCGTCGGCGCTCCGGTAGAGCCGATCGTCGTCGTCGGAGGTGTGGGCGTAGAAGCGGTAGGTGCGGGCCGCCACCAGGGTCGGCCCATCGCCGCTCCGGGCCCGATCGACGGCCTCCTTGACCGCCTCGTAAGACGCCAGCACATCGTTGCCGTCGACGGCGACGCCCGGCATCCCGTAGCCGATGGCCCGAGCGGCGATGTCACCGGCCACTTCCTGGGCCTCCGGCACAGAGATGGCGTACTGGTTGTTCTCGATGATGAACACCACCGGAAGCTGGTGGATGGCGGCGAAGTTCATCGCCTCGTGCCAGTCGCCCCCGGACGTCGACCCTTCTCCCCCGAAGGCCGCGACGACACCGGGCCGCTCCTCCATCTTGAGGGCGTAGGCAATGCCGCAGGCGTGGGGGAACTGGGTGGCCACGACCGACGAGTGGGTGAAGATCCGTCGCGACGGGTCGGACCAGTGGTTGGGCATCTGCCGGCCCCCGCTGGCGGGATCGGCGCCTCGGCCGAAGACCCCCAAAAGGATGTCCTCGACCGATACCCCCAGAGCCAAATTGACGGCGACGTCCCGGTAGTACGGCAGCCCCCAGTCCTGCTCGCGGTCGAGAGCGAAGGCGGCCCCCACCTGGATGGCCTCGTGGCCGGCGGCCGACACGACAAACGGGGCTCGGCCCTGGCGGTTCAGCGCCCACATGCGCTCGTCGAGCCGCCGGGCCAAGACCATGGTCTCGTACATCCCGATCAGCTCGGCGTCGGGAATCCCCAGCGAGCGATGATCGCGGGTCGCTTGAGTCTCGACGGTCACGTTCTCAGTCCTCGTCAGGCTCGATCGTCGCCGCTTCTCCGGAAGAGGCGAAGCCGGCCGATCTTTTCGATCCGCTCGGTGGCGAGCTGCATGGCCGATTCGAGAGGCGAGCAGTCACGCTCGTTCGCCTCTTCGAGAATGTGCTTGGTCAATCCGTAGATCTTGTCGATGTTGTGTGCGGCGCGCTCCTCCTGGTAGCCACGCCTTTCCTCCCAGACGTTGATGAGGCCGCCCGAGTTGACGACGAAATCGGGGGCGTAGACGATGCCCGCCTCACGTAGACGCTCGGCGTCCTTGTCCTGCTCCAGCTGATTGTTGGCGGGTCCCACTACGGCCCGGCACTTCAGTCGGGGAATGGTTCCGCTGTTGAGGGTTCCCCCCAAAGCGCAGGGGGAGAAGATGTCGCACTCGACGTCGTATATCTCTTCGGGTTCGACGACCTCGACACCGTAGTCATCGATCACCATCTGGAGGTTGGGCCCGAACACGTCGGTGGCGACGACGCGAGCCCCGGCCTTCACCAGACGGCGGACCAGGTCTCGCCCCACCTTTCCGGTCCCCTGGATCGCAACGACCTTTCCTCCCAGGTCGCTATCGCCCCACACGTGCTCGGCGACCGCCGACAGTGCCCTCATCAACCCCCGGGCGGTGGCCGGCGACGGGTCGCCCGACCCCGCTTCGGCTTTGGGAAGGCCGACCACCCAGCGCGTCTCGTGGCGGATGACGTCCATGTCGAAGTGGTCGGTGCCCACGTCCTCGGCGGTGATGTACCGGCCCTGGAGCGAGTCGACGATACGGCCGTAGGCTCGCCACAGTCGCTCCGACTTGTCGGTCCCCGGATCGCCGATGATCACCGCCTTGCCCCCGCCCAGATCCAGGCCGGCCGCCGCCGCCTTGAACGTCATCGCCCGGGACAGACGCAGCACGTCGGCCAGTGCCTCATCTTCGGAGCCATAGGGATAAAAGCGAGTCCCGCCGAGAGCGGGACCCAGGGTCGTGGAATGGATGGCGATGATGGTCTTGAGACCTGATACCGCATCGGAGCCGAATACCACTTCTTCGTGGCCCTCGGCCCCTATGGCCTCGAAGACGTCCAAGTCAGATCCTTTCGTTGTCTGGAGGCGATTGTATCAGTCACCTTGTCGGCCGATGGACCCCACACCACTAGCATCGCCGCCATGATCAGCGCCGCCTACCTGCGGGTGTACACCCGTGACGACGTCATTCGGGACCTCCCCGAGCACGTCACGCCGGCGGCAGGTGAGCGGGTGCTACGGACATCCGACTTCGGCGTGTGGCAGGAATCGCTCCGGGAAGACGCCTTCCGCACGGAGTGGGGTGACGGTGAGTTCGTCTGTCCCCGCTATCCCAAGCTGCGCATGCTCGAGGGGCTGCTGGCCTTTCACAACTCCTACCCGGGAATGGTGGGCTCGATGCTGGTGCCCGAGACCATCGTCCGTCGGGCCGCCTCCGAATTGGAGACCCTCTACGAGGACGATCCAGCTGCCCGCTCCCACATCCTCACGTCGCCCTGGCACGTCCCGCTTCGCTGGTTCGCCGCCTTCGCCCCCGATCAGCGGGAACTTCTCCAGCTCTCCTCTGGGACTTCGATTCGCTACCGGACCGACCGCCGCTCGGCGTCGCGCCGCCTCGATCGCGTGGTTCGGGTGCTGTCGGAGGCCGGGTTCGACGACTCGGTGGTGGAGCCGGTCCGCAACCTGACCGAATGGCTGGGCGAGTTCCCGGCCGACAGCATGGTCGAGCTGGACTACGGCTCGGTCGCTGACATGTTCTCGCCGGGAGAGTTGGCCCTCGACGAGAGCGCCGCCGACATCGCCGCCAGCCTCGACGCCCTCGAGGAGGGCGATTTCGAGGAGGCCGGGGACCACTACGCGGCCGCAGCCGGTCGCTGGGCGTTGGCCCAGGCCCGGATGTACGCCAACTAGGCCACGGGCTGGGGTCGATTCCCTCCGGCCTCGGATCGCTTCCAGGCCAGCGTCCATAGCAGGGTCACCACGAACACTGCGATCGAGATCATCCACATCGCGTCGTAGCGGCCGGTGGCGTCGACGGTATAGCCGAAAAGGGGTGGCCCGCTCCCTAGGCCGGCGAAGAAGCCCAGCATGACCACCCCGGAGGCCCGGCCGGTGCGCTGGGCGCCGGCATCGTGGACGACCGCCAGCATCGCCACCGAGTTCCAAGAGCTCGAGCTGAGACCAGCCGCGACGACCCCGATCCAGAGCAGGGCCGGCCCGACCTGATCGGCCGCCCAGAGCGCGGCCGAGGCGAACACAGAAACCGCTGCAATCCAGGCGAGCGGAGCGATGAACTGGCGGCGACGTTCGGCAGCCCTAGCCCACCCCACCCGCCCTACCACTGCGGTGAGGCCCACCAATCCGATCGCGATCCCTCCCAGCCGCGGCCCGAGATCGAGGGCCTCCTCGACATACAGGGGAAGGAAGATAGTGACGGCGCCGCCGAAGCCCGCCAGGAAGGCGTACACCGCCAGCCAGGGAATCGAGGGTGGAAGTGGACCGATCGTGCCGGTAGGCATCCCGGCCTGGGGCCGGTCGGAAGGAATGAGCAGAGCGACGGCCGGCAGCGCCGCCAAGGGAACCAGCGCCACCAGCACCACCGTGGTCCGCCAGCCGAGGGCGATCGCGGCCGATGGAACGGCCAATCCACCCAGGAAGATGCCGGCCTGGACGCCCGACTGCTTGATGCCGGTCACCACTCCTCGCCTTCCCACCGGAAGGTGCTGGGCGATGAGCTTGTTGGTGGCGGGGTTGGCCACCGCCTGCGCTATGGCCGCCACTCCCACTGCGGCAAACATCGCCCCATACACCGGCGCTGCGGCCAGGACCACGAAGGCGACCGCGGCGATTGCGAATATCCCGGCAAACGCCGTCTTGCTGCCGAAGGCATCCGTGACCCGGCCTGCGAAGGGCGAGGCGGCCGCGGCCAGCAGCGTCACCCCCGAGACGAGAAACCCCACCTGGGTGCGGGTGATGCCCAGATCGTCGATGAGGAACGTAGCCAGCAGGCCGAACGAGACCCCCATGAACGTGGCGACGGCCATCGCCAGCAGCAGGAGGAAGGTGAAGGCGCTCTGCCAGGCCCAGCCTGTGGGGAGCGTCCCTTCGCCGATGGGAACGGGCTCGGGCACCGTCCGAGTGTATGAGCCGGCGTGAGTCCAAGAGCGCCAGGGCCTAGACCCGATGAGGCCCGGCTGCGGCCCCTCTCACCGATACCATCTCGCCCGACATGATCCGGAGAGTTCTCCTGGCGCTGGGAATCGGCGCCGTCCTCGTCGTCCTCGGAGGCGCCGGGGCCTGGGCGCTGGACCTCTTCGTGCACCAAGACCAGGTCCTGCGCAACGTCCGCCTCGATGGCCGGTCGATCGGGGGACTGGACGAGCCGGCACTGCGGGAGGTCGTCGAAGAGGTGGCTGCTTCCCAGGCAGCGACCCCGTTCGCAGTGCACAGTCCGAACGGCGTGCTGGCCGGAACCGCCGCCGAGTTCGGCCTGGTCCTCGATGTGGACGCCACCGTTGCTGCCGCGCTGGCGACGGGACGCGGTCGCCAACCCCTGGCCGCCTGGGCCAATTGGGGATACGCCTTCTTCACCGACCACGACGCCCCCCCGGTCTTCGCCGTCGATTCCGGGACGACGGCGACAGCCGTCGAGTCGCGGCCCGAGGCCCTCTACCGCCGGCCGGTGGAGCCCTCCTTCGACGCGGCCGACGGCCGCCTCGAAGCGCAGGAAGGGGTGAACGGCCTTCGCGTCGATCCCGCCGACGTCGCCGCCGCCATCCAGGCCGACCTGGCCGTGGGAACGGTGCCCCGGGCCGTGGAAGTGGGCTGGGCTTCCATCCCGACGCGGTTCGACACGGCCGACCTGGCCACCGCTCTCGAAGAGGCGGAGCGGCTGGCCGCCCGGCCGATGCGGGTCCTCATCAACGGCCGCACCGCCACGGTGGACTCCTCCGTCATTCGCAGCTGGATCCGCTCGACGACCTCCCGGGGCCGACTGGAACCCACCTTCGACGAGGTACGCACCCGTAAGGCCCTGGAGATCGCCTTCGGTCACATGACCAGCATCGACGTTGAACCCACCTTTGTGATCGTCGACGGCCGGGTCGAGGTGAAGCCGGGTCCGCCGGTAATGGTGTGCTGTGCACCGGGCGTGTCCGAGGTGATGATCGCGGCGGCCCGCAACCCCACCCCGGATCCTGTCGAGTTGCCGGTCCGCCGGAACGACCGGCGCGCCGAGGCCGACCTCATCGAAAGCTACGGAATCCGTGAGCTGGTCGGCGAGTTCACCACCAACCATCGCTGCTGCGAGAGCCGGGTGGAGAACATCCACCGGATCGCCGATCTGCTGCGCGGCACGATCATCGGTCCCGGGCAACGCTTCTCCATCAACGAAACGATCGGGGAGCGGACCCGGGAAGAGGGGTTCGTGGAGGCAGGAGTCATCGAGCGGGGCCGGTTCGAGACCGACGTGGGCGGCGGCATTTCCCAGTTCGCCACCACGATGTTCAATGCCGCCTTCTTCGCCGGCCTCGACTTCCTCGAGTACCAGAGCCATTCTCTATATATCAGCCGTTACCCCTACGGCCGGGAGGCCACCCTGGGCTACCCCGCCCCCGACCTGGTCGTGTTCAACAGGACGCCCCACGCCATGCTCCTGTGGACCGAGTACACCGACACCTCGATCACCGTCCAGCTGTGGTCCACCCCGTACTTCGAGGTGGAGCAGACCGGCCAGGCCGTCACCGGCGCGGCCCGGTGCACCCGCGTGGAGACCTTCCGCACCCGCACCGACCCCGACGGAGTCGAGCTGGAGGACTCGGTATTCGCTACCTACCGGCCCGGAGAGGGCCTGGACTGCTTCGGGAGGCAGATCCCCCGGCGCTGAGCTGCCGTGCCACTTTCTCACCGTCTTGGGGACCCAGAACCATTGACGTGCAGGGAACGGCGGCGATGAACCTCGGCAAGAGCTTCTCGTCTCACCGGGGCCACACGGGTATCGCCGGGGTCACACGGGTATCCGCGCTCAGCATGGAGTCCGGTCCCAACCGGCACTGATGTAGACGATGTTGGTGCTCGCGTCCTCGGCATCACCGTCGAGCAAACCGACAATCGGAAGCTCGAGCCATCCCGGTGGGGGATCCACTACGAACTCCTCCTCGTCGTCGCAGCGGCCCTCCACGAATCGAACACCCGGGTAGGCCGCTTCGAGGTCACCCACCGTGGAGTCGACCGTGATCCCGGCCTCGGTGGCGAGCAGATTGGACTTCGTCAGGTAGTAGTGAAACACCGGCCCCTCGGGCATCGGCTGAGGCGCATCGGGGACAACACCCGGACCTCTGCCGCTAGAGGAATAGGACCGCTCTCGTGAAATGCAAAGAGCTGACGCGAGGGCCACGACGGCTGCTCTCGACCCCAACGTCCGTGGGATGCGGGGTCTGACCGGACGCAAAGGAGACCGGGTGAGGCGGTCAGGCCGAGGCCGGCGTCATGCGCACCGGGAGGCGCCGGGAGCCCCAGGTGCCCGGCTCGGCCTCGAACACGCCCGCACAGCGGGCTCCGCAGCCGGCACAACCGCCCCGTTGGTCGAGGCCCCAGCGGGTGATCAGATAGCCGTCCCGCCCGATGAGGCGGCTCCCACACTCGTGACAACTCGTGGACTGCCCTTCGGGGTCGTAGACGTTGCCGGTGTATACGTAGTGCAGCCCGGCTTCGATGCCGATGCGGCGAGCCGCAGAAAGCGTGGCCGGCGGGGTGGGCGGCCGATCCAGCATCTTGAAGTCGGGATGGAAGGCGGTGAAGTGGACGGGGACGTCGGGCCCGAGGTGCTCGCCCACCCACGCCGTGAGCCGGGCTATCTCTTGCGGTGAGTCGTTCAGGCCGGGAATGAGCAGGGTGGTGATCTCGAACCACACGTCGGTGTGGTGGCGCAAGTACTCGAGAGTCTCCAGCACCGGCTCGAGATGCCCGGCGCAGATCCGCTTGTAGAAGTCCTCGGTGAACGCCTTGAGGTCGACGTTGGCGGCGTCCATGTGGCGGTAGAACTCCTCTCTCGGCTCCGGGGACACGTAGCCGGCGGTCACCGCCACCGTCTTGACCCCCGCCTCCCGGCAGGCGGCCGCCACGTCGATGGCGTACTCGTGAAAGACCACCGGGTCGTTGTAGGTGAAGGCGACACTGCGGCACCCCAGACGGACGGCTGCTGCGGCGATGTCCTCCGGGGCGGCGGCGTCCGCCAGGGTGTCGACCTCCTTGGACTTCGAGATGTCCCAGTTCTGGCAGAAGCGACAGGCCAGATTGCACCCAGCCGTGCCGAAGGAGAACACCGGCGTGCCCGGGAGGAAGTGATTGAGCGGCTTCTTCTCGATCGGGTCGACGCAGAACCCGCTGGACCGCCCGTAGGTGGTCAGCACGATCTGGTCGTCCTCCCGGGCCCGGACGAAGCACAGACCCCGCTGCCCTTCCCGCAGCTTGCAGAAACGGGGGCACAGGTCGCACTGGATGCGCCCGTCATCGAGGGCGTGCCAGTACGTGGTAGGCACCGTGGTTTGCATGCCTCTCTCCCTCTCATTGTGCTCCCCTCGCCCGGCCCCGGCAGGCCGTACTGCCCGGCGCCGGCCTTCAGCTTCTCTGTCGGGCAGACGACATTGTGGGGACTCTGCAGATCGCGAGGCGTTTGTGAACGTAGGAGACAACACAAACGGAGACAACGATGTCAGAAGCCACTACCACCGCGACAATTCTGTTCGCGGTCGCCGACGACGACTTCGACGACGTCGTCGCCTCGGAGCGGCCCACCCTCGTCGACGTCTGGGCCGATTGGTGCGGGCCCTGTAAGGCCATCGCCCCGGTCCTCGACGAGATCGCCGCCGAGCACGACGACCGTATCACCGTTGCCAAGCTCAACTTCGACGAGAACCCGAAGACGCCCATGGGCCTGGGCGTGATGAGCATCCCCACGGGGTCGTGTTCCGCGACGGCCAGGGCTACTCGTCGAGCACCCGCCCCTTCCTCTTCGACGGCGAGACCGATGACCGGTTCCCGGCCCTGGAGCGAGTAATAGGTGTCACCGTCGACGGTCGGGACAAGGCCTACCCGTTCTCCGTGATCGGTGAGGAGCAGGCCGTCAACGACACCGTGGCCGGGCGCCCGATCGTCGTCCTGTGGGGCGCCCCCGATACCGCCGATGAGCTCGACACCTCCGACATCACCCAGGGTCGCAGCATCGGCACCGGGGTGGCCTACTTCCGCACCGTCGACGGTCGGGTGCTCACTTTCTCGACGGCCGGCGCCGACACGTTCACCGACGCCGAGACCGGATCCACATGGAACCTGCTCGGCATCGCCATCGACGGGCCCCTGGCCGGCTCCCGACTCGACCGGGTGATCCACGGAAACGACTTCTGGTTCGCCTGGTCGGCCTTCCATCCCGGAGACCCGGTGTACGGCGGCTGAGCTCCGGGTCGGCCGACCGACTCCTACTCGTATCAGGAGGCCGGCGCGACGCCCCGACATCACTCCCAGCATCCGACTGCCAGCCTCGCGACCGTGCTAGGTGGTTGTCGCGGGTTCGGCGGCCGGGAAGGAGAGAGGGATGAAGCGCATTTTGATCGTGGTGCTGCTGGTCGCGCTGGTAGTGCTGATGATCGCCCCTGTGGTCTCGGCCAAGGGTCACACGGCCTGGGGCAAGAAGATCAACGCGGACTGCCGTTCGGCTCATTCGTCAGCGATGTGGCACCGTTCCCGGGTCACTTCAAGGGAGGGGCCCCGGCCTTCTGGGCCGCCCACGGGCCTGGCGGTGCCATTCCCCTGTGTCCCTAGTCGGGAATCCTCTTCGATCCGAACCGGGCCCCACGGGGCCCGGTTCTCTTCATGGGGAACAGAGACCGCCATCTCGGTACGCTGACCACATGAGATCCTGGGGGGTACTGGCGGTGCTGGCGCTGGCGGCGGCGAGCTGCTCCGGCGACGGCACCGCCCCGACGACGGCCCCGACCACCCCGACACCACCACCCGCCTCCTCGGCTCCAACATCCTTGGCTCCCACTTCCACCGCCCCGACCACGATCGCCGCCGACACCGACCCCTACGCCGAGGCCCGCACCGCCATGGTCGAGAACCAGATCGAGTCCCGCGGTGTCTCCGACCCGGTAGTGCTGGAGGCGATGGGCATCACGCCCCGCCACGAGTTCGTTCCCGCCGAGTTCCTGGGCGAGGCCTATGCCGACCATCCCCTCCCCATCGGCCACGGGCAGACGATCTCCCAGCCCTACATCGTGGCCCTGATGAGCGAGGCGCTCGAGGTGAAACCGGGCGCCAAGGTGCTCGAGATCGGCACCGGCTCGGGCTATCAGGCGGCGGTGCTGGCCGACATGGGCCTGGAGGTGTACACGATCGAGATCGTTCCCGAGCTGGCCGAGGGGGCGTCCGAGCGCCTGGAGCGCCTCGGATACACCGGCGTCGAGACCCTGGCCGCCGACGGCTATCACGGCTGGGAGGAGCACGCCCCCTTCGACGCCATCATCGTGACCGCCGCCCCCGACCACGTTCCCCAGCCGCTGGTGCGCCAGCTGGCCCCCGGAGGTCGGATGGTCATCCCGGTCGGACCGATCGGGGCGGTGCAGACGCTGTGGAAGTTCACCGCCGACGACCAGGGCGATCTGCTCGCCCAGAACCTGGGTGCGGTCCGGTTCGTGCCGTTCACCCGGGCCGAGTCGTGAGCTCCCCGGGACGGACCAGCGGGATGCACAGGGCGTAGCAGGCCCCTCCGGCCAGGACCACCACCGAGAACCCAAAGGAGAGGGCCAGCAGAGCGGCGGCGGCTCCGCTGATCACCGACATCGTTCCGTTCACCCCCCAGGCCCACGGGATGAGGTGGGGGGCCCGGTCCTCCAGGTAGGCCAGGCCCTTGGGGAACATCGTCCCCATCAGGAAGCCGAGCGGAAACAGCATTACCCCGCCCAGGAGCAGGCGCACCCCCAAGGGGGCGAACAGCACCCCTCCGGTGAGCCAACGGATCACGAAGGGATAGGCGGCGATGGCGCCGACCAGGCCGACTGCTCCCCATCGCCACCGGATGCGACGCGACCACAGCGAACCCAGCCCCGAGGACAACAGCAGGGCAAACAGCACTACCGCCAGTGCCGTGGTGGGACGCCCCACCAGCAAGATGTACTGCTGGATGATCGGGATCTCCACGAACAGGAACGCCACTCCGAGGAGCCCGAAGTAGGCCAGCGTCCACAGACGGGGCCCGCCCCGACCCGGCCCACCGGTGCGCCCCTGCCGGAGGCGGGCTACGCCCAGCGGGGCAACGATGAGCACCGCCGCCGCGGCCACCGCCAGCCCGAGGAAGGCCAGGAGCACGAAGTAGCCGGCCCCGCCGAAGGGCTGCCAGGTCCGTCCCAGAGTGTCGAGGACGGCGGCGGCCTGGGCCCAGGTGAAGAAGTGTCCGAAGAAGGGGTGGTCGTCGGTGGGCGGAGCGATGGCGAAGTCGGAGCCGGCGTAGACGTCGGAGGGGTCGGGGGCGGCCAGCAGGTCGGCGGCCAGGGGGTAGTACTCGTCCTCGGGAAGCCGGTTGTAGCGGTTGGCCTCCTCGCCGCTCAGATCCGGGGCGGCGATCAGGTCGAAGCGGCGCTCGTCGGCGAACCGGCGGATCTGGGCTAGTTCGCCGTCGGTGAAGTGGTCCGGCTTGACGATCACCAGGGCCGCCGAGAAACCCCGCAACGCCACCACCGCTTTGGTCGGCTCGGCTCCGGCATGGCGGGCCGCCTCTCCGGCCAGTGCGACCAACCGGGATTCCTCGGAGGGAGGGGTCTGCAACCAGCGCATCGCGGCCAGCATCCCGCCGGGGCGGAGTCGCTGCAGATAGGCGGCGAAGGCCTCTGTGGTGAGGGTGTAGTCCTCGCCCAGGCTGTAGGCGCCCGAGGTGACCGGCCGGTAGGGAGCGGTGAGGGCCAGATCGATCACGTCGAAGCGGCGATCGGTGCGCTCCACATAGGAGCGGGGCTCGGCGACCACCACCTCGACCCGGGGATCGCCGTAGGGATCGGGAGCGGCGGAGCGGGCCGCAGAGAGGGCCGCTTCGTTGGGCTCGACGGCCACCACCGACCCCGACCCGGAAGCCAATGCCACCAAGACGTCGAGCCCGCCCCGGGGCTCGAGTATCAACGCCTCACCCTCTGGGTGCAGCGAGAACGGCAACGAGGTGAGCAGATACGGAACGAAATCGGCGTCGGCGGGGGTAACGCGCGGTATCGGATTGAGGTCGTCCCCATCGAAGGTGACCCCTTCTTGCGGTGGGGGGTCGCCGAGATAGGTGAAGCTCAGGCCGGGTAGGGAGCGGATTGCCTCGCTGCGCACATGATCGATTCGACCGGCGGTGTCCCAGTCGGTCGAGACGATCTCGGCGTCGGGGAAGCGCAGCACTGCGCTCAGTCCCTTGTACTGGGACAGCCGCACGTCCATGAACGCGGGAGGCATGACGGCCGCCACCCCCAGCAGCACCGCCAGCACGGCTCCGCCCACCACCGCTGCCGACCACCGCGGATCCCCCGCCCAGCTGAAGGCCAGCGCAGCCGTCAAGGCCAGGAGGGCAGCGACGAAGATCACCCCGACGCCGCCCAGGAACTCGGCCCCGGCCAGGGCCACCAGGGCCCCGGCTCCCGAACCGGCCAGGCCGGCCCCGTACACCCGATGCGAGGGAATCGACTCAGGTTGGTCCCACCCGGACAGCAGCGTCCCCAGCACCGCCCCCCCAAAGAAGAACGGCACCGCCAATGCCACGTAGTAGATGGCCAGGTACAGGACCTGGGTGGTATCCCAGGCGATCGAGAACGAGTCGAAGGGAATTCGATTGGTGACGGCGTAGGCCCCGACCGTCCCGATCGACTGGGTCAGCGCCAGCAGGGCCCAGCGGCGTGGCCCGCCCCGGCCTAGCCCGGGGAAGGCGGTGAGCACCGATCCACTCGCCCCGAACCCGAGCAAGGCCAGACTCACGGTGAGGAAGGCGAAGTGGTAGAACTGGGCGACCGCAAACACCCGGGTCAGGACGATCTCGAAAGCGATGACCGCCGCCGACGAGGCGGCGATTCCGACCCACAGCGCAGCCCACTGCCGCCTCGACCAGGCCTGATGGACAGCTCCATGCCCGGAGTGGGTCAGAGGCGGGGCAGTTCCGCCGGTCCCGGACATCGGGCCCTCCTCCTCAGTCCACAGCATTCCCGACCGAGCGGGCCCGGGCCAGGGCCGTACGGCAGATCCGGGCGCTCCCTCAGACGCCGGCCAGGGCGCTCACCTCATCCATGCTCTTCATCAGCGACACCTGGGGCCGGTTGACGTCGTCCTGATACTCACTGATGAACTCGGCCAAGAGGCGCTGATTCTCCTCGTCGCCGAAGCCGGTGCCCAACGAGCCGTAATCCTCGAGCTCCCAGCGGCTCTCGGCGTCGTGCGGCCCGAAGCCCTGGACCGTGAACCAGGTGCCCAAGTAGGTCCAACCTTCGGGAGCATGGTCCTGGAACACCTGGCGGTTCTTCCTGATCCACTCCAGGTGCTCGGTGACCTTGCCGGGCTTGATCGAATAGCGATACACGTACTGCACGGGTGCCCTCCCCTCTCGCGTGACGGCGAGGCTACCCGTCCGCCGACTCCCCTGCTGAGGCCCCCATGTCCTCTTCTTCGAATTGCAGGTGGTCGGGGGTGAGCCTGATCTGGACCCGCTCCCGGGACCCGGGAGTGCCGAAGGCGGTGATCACGTCTCCGGCCGCGAGCTCGGTATCGCCGGCGGGAACGAGGGTGCGACGGCCCCGCCGGATCGACACCAGCGTGCAGTCGTCGGGCCAGGCCACCTCCCGCAGCGGCCGGCCGTCGGCCAGCGAGCCGCCCGGAATGGTGAACTCGAAAAACTGGGTCCCGGGCCGGATCCGCACCCGAAGCCGCTCTCGCTGCTCCTCGACCTCGGCCGCGGTCGTCAGCGCCCGGTGGTAGGCGCCGACGGCGTCCTCGCGGCGAAACATGCCCACCAGCCGGTCGGCGTCGACGTCGGCCACCACTGGCAGCCGGCCCACTCCGAGCGCCGCCATCCGTTCCAGGGCCCGGGACACCGGCGTGGAGGGGGTGACCGTGGTCGGCGCGGGAGTCATCGCCTCGTCGGCCCGGACCTGGTCGGAGGGGCCTCCCGCCCGCAGGATGTCGGTGACGGTGATGATGCCCACCAGCTTGCCGTCCGCCACCACCGGCAGGCCGTGATGGCGGCTCCGGTCGAGGTGACCCTGCACGTCGCCCAACGGCGCCGCAGGATGGATGGTGACCGGCACTTCGGACATGGCCTCGGCCACGGA
>CAYFYE010000039.1:0-22068 GCA_964347285.1 uncultured Acidimicrobiia bacterium | reverse complement strand
ACGTCGAGGCGTCCACGATCCCCGACGACTCGCCGCCGGTGTCGACCACGTCGGCGACCGCTGTCCAGGCGCCGTTGCTGAACTTGTGCTGCCAGATCTGGGCGAAGTCGGCGTCCTCCTGCACCATCAGGCTCTTCTTGCTCGTGTCGATGTTGTCCGGTGACGTGAAGCCGACGAACTTCGGGTGATCGGCCGGCGCGTCTCCGTCGGCGAGCACGGTGAAGCTGTCCACCGCCAGCGGGTTGTCGGCGTCGAACACGAACTTGAACATGCGCCCGTTGTCGGCGAAGCCGGGACCGGGATCGCGATTCAGCCGGCCGGTCGCCGCGTCGGGCTTCACCCGGCTGGCTCCGGTGTCGGCCACGTAGACCACCCGCCGGTCGTTCTTGTCGACCGCCAGATCTTCGAGCCGGACGAACGTGAACACGTTGTTGACGATCGACCACTCCTCCAGCGCGTCCTGCGGCCGGTCGGGCGTGGTGCCCCGGGCGATGTCGTCGGGCACGGGGATGAACTCGCCGCTCATCTCGTCGTCGACCCCGAGGTCCAGGTAGTCGTTGGCATCGTTGAATGGGTCGATCGCAACGACCGGCGCCCCGTTCTTGTGGGTCACCCGGAAGGCATACAGGGTCCCCTCGTCGGCGAACATGGCGTCCTGGTCGGCGGCGAGGTACAGGTACAGCTGCGATGTGGTCGCGGTGAACGTGTCATCGGTCGACAGCAGCACGAGATCGTCGTACCCCGGCACCGCCACCGTGTTCTCGTGGTTGTGGCGCCCCATGCCGGCGATGGGGGCGAAATCCCCGGTCGCCGTGTCGAGCGCCACCACATAGCCGCCCTGCCGGTCGGGCGCCGTCGCCGGGTCCGGCTCGTAGGGGGCGCCGGCGGGCACGGGAACGACGTCGTTGGTCTCTTCGTTGGCGAAGTAGACGTGGGTGTCGAACCCGTCGGCAGGGGTGGCCATCGATGCCGAGCAGAACCGCAGGAAGCCGTTGTCCGCCGAGATCGCCACCTCGGCGCTCAGCACCCGTCCGGTGCGGGTGTCCAGCGTCCACCTGGTCACCGAGGCGTCGGTGAAGTCACGCTCGCTGCGGAAGGGAACCGTCGACTGCTCGTGGGACACGTAGACGTCCACGGTGGCGGGGCGTTGGCCGCGGCGGCCCTTCGAGTCGGGGTCGCCGTCGTCGTCGGGTGCCAGCCCGATGCCGTCGGGAATCCCCTCGAACATCACCTCGTCGACCGTTTCGCCGACGCTGATGATCGGCGTGACCTTTCCGCCTTGGACGTTCAGGGTCACCAGGGCCGGATCGCTGGTCATGAATCCGTGGCCGCTGGCGGCGGCTGCGCTCGGCAGCAATGCGGCTGCCATCGCCAAGACCGCCAGCAGCGACCACGTCGCTTTGAGACGAGATACCACTTCGTGGCCTCCTTTCCTCCTGCCCGCGCCCTCTCCCAGGCGCGTCGCTCTCCTCGATGCGGAACGCAAGGCCTTCCCGACCGGATGCGGTCGACGCCCGTCGGCCGCCTCCCCGGGTCCCCTGTCGCCCGATGCAACGCAGCGTAACCGCCACCGGCGGCGATTGCCACCCGACGTGCTCGCTGGTCTGGATAGCCACGACCTCCGGCTCCCGGCTAGGACGTAGCCGAGCGGTCGACCGGCCACCGCCCTCCTGGTGATGGGGGCCGGCAGTGGGACACGTTGGAGTCCCGCCGCCCCGGCCGAGGCCTAGGAAGAACCGCCCAGAAATTGGCTCGCCGAGCGGACCGCCTCCTCGAGTCTCTCGATCAGATCGGCCAGCTCCGTCCCGGCAATGCTCACCTCGACCGGTACATCGAGCCGAATGGGCACCTCGGCCTGAATCGGCACCGTTTCGTCGATCTCGATGGGCACGGTCAGGGACAGGGGTACATCGATTTGGACCGGGATGCGGACGTCGAGTGGGATGTCGACTCCGAACGGACCCTGGATGGTGACCGTGGTCTCGAACTCCTCGTCGATGGAAATGACCTCCTCGATCGGGATTTGGAGTGTGCGCCGGAAGGGGATCTCTACATCCACCGGAAGGGTCTCGTCGACCGTGACCTCGAATGAGAGTGTGGACGTGCGGAACTCGGCGAGACCGGCCGCCACATCGTCGACGACCGGGCCGGCTACTCCCTGAAGGGCAGCGAAACTCACCGCGATCGGCGTCACCGCCTCCTCCAGATCGTCGAGACGACGGCGGGTATCCAGATGGAAGACGAGGATCGTGATGAGGCCGCCGGCCAGGAGGACGGCGGCAGCAGGCAAGGCGTAACGCTTCAGCAGCTTCATGGCACGCTCCGGGACCGGGATCGGCCGGCACGATACCCGTCCGGCCGTGCTCACTATGCTCCGGCGACGTGGCGATCTTCCCCATCCGCACCCTGGGCGATGCGGTGCTGCGCACCGTAGCCGAACCCGTCGCGGTCGTGGACGACGCCGTGCGCCGTCTCATCGACGACATGCTCGAGACCATGTACGACGCTCCCGGGGTGGGCCTGGCCGCGCCGCAGATCGGCGTTTCGAAGAGGGTCATCGTCTTCGACGTAGGCGAGGGACCCAAGGCGATGGTCAATCCCGAGCTGGTGGAAACCTCGGGGTCGTGGGAATACGAGGAGGGATGCCTGTCGATCCCCGACAAATTCTGGCCGATCGCCCGGCCCGCATTCGCCCGGGCGCGAGGACTCGATCGCGACGGCGAGTCGGTCGAGCTCGCCGGCGACGAGCTGCTCGGGAGGGTGCTTCAGCACGAAGTCGACCACCTGGAGGGAAAACTTCTCCTGGAGCGGTTGTCGCGCCGGGCCCGCAAGGAGGCACTCCGGGAGCTCCGAACCGAGGCGATGGGCCTGCCCACCGGGGAGTGATGCAGACCGCCTTCTTCGGCACGCCGCCGGCAGCCGTCCCGTCCCTCGAGACGCTGGCGGCCGAAACCGAAATCCGATTCGTGGTCACCAGGCCGGACCGCCCTCGAGGCCGATCGGGGCGGCCCCGGCCCTCTGCGGTCAAGGAGGCGGCCCGACGTCTCGACCTGCCCGTATTCCAGCCCGATGAGCCCGATGAGCTGGCCGACCGGGCGACCGAGTTGGAGGCGGCCGTGGTCACGGCCTACGGCAAGATCATCAAGCCGGCGCTGCTGAGCGCCCCCCGGAAGGGGTTCGTAAACGTGCACTTCTCACTGCTGCCCCGGTGGCGGGGAGCTGCCCCGGTGGCCCGGACCATCCTCGCTGGAGATGCCCACACCGGGGTGACACTCATCGAAATGGACGAGGGGCTGGACACCGGACCCATTCTCTCCCGCGTCGAAACGCCGATCGATCCCCAAGAATCGGCGGGCCGCCTCACCGAGCGCCTCTCTCTTCTGGGCGCCGACCTCCTCGGAGCGACCCTGGCCCCCTACGTCCGAGGCGAGATCACTCCTCTTCCCCAACCCGAAGATGGGGCGACGTCGGCGCCCAAGGTCGACCCTGCCGAGGCCCGAATCGATCCGGCCCGGCCGGCCGAGGAGGTGGTGCGGGCGGTGCGGGCCTTCTCTCCTGCACCGGGGGCGTGGGGGGAGGTCGAGGGGAAGCGATTCAGAGTCCTCGGCGCAGTCGAGGCGGCGTCACTCCCGGATCTGCCGCCCGGCCGGATCGAGCTGGTGGGCGGCGCACTGTTGATGGGGACCGGCACCGGGGTCGTTCAACTGACGGTCGTGCAGCAGGCCGGACGCAGCGTCATGAGCGGTGGGGCTTGGGGCAACGGGCGGCGCGGCGAACCGGCGACCCTGTCGTGAGGGTGGCCGGTTCGCCCGGCAGGGTCACTCGACGATCACACCCGACAAATCTTCCTCGGGCTCGGGGTAGCGCATACCCAGACCTTCCAGGGTTTCGATGAGCACGGTGCTGACCACGAGGTTGCGATACCACTTGCGGTTGGCCGGTACCACGTACCACGGGGCCCATTCGGTGCTGGTCCGGGTCAGCGCCTCTTCGTAGGCGGCCACGTAGTCGTTCCAGCGGGCCCGCTCGTCGAGATCGCCGACGCGGAACTTCCAACGCTTGGCGGGATCCTCGAGGCGGGCCTGGAGCCGATCGCGTTGTTCGTCCAGATCGATGTGGAGGAAGAACTTGACGATCGTCGTCCCTTCCTCGGCCAGCATCCTCTCGAATTCGTTGATGTGTCGGTAGCGCGGCTGCCAACGCTCTGCGGACACCAGGGCGTGGACTCGTACCACCAAGACATCCTCATAGTGGCTGCGATTGAAGATGGCGATCTGACCCGCTCCCGGAGTATGTTCGTGCACCCGCCACAGGTAGTCGTGGGCCAGCTCCTCGGGAGTGGGTTCCTTGAAACCGGTCACCACCACCCCCTGGGGATTGACGCCCCGAAACACGTGACGGATCGTGCCGTCCTTGCCGCCCGTGTCCATAGCCTGCAGGACCACGAGCACCTTGTGTCGGCCTTCTGCCCACAGCAGGCGCTGCAGCTCGCCGAGGCGCTTGTTGAGGATCGTGAGATGGGCGCGACCTTCCCTCTTGCCGCCTGCGAACAGCGACGAATCGTTGGGGTCCCACTGTGACAAGTCGACTTCGGCGGAGACGCGATAGCGGTTCATGACTCCTCGCTCGCTGGGTGGGAACGGAGCCTAGATGGGATGATCGGTTCGGCCGGAGGGCCCGTTTACACTCGGCGCCCGTGAAGCCGGCCAAGATCGCTCCTTCGATACTGGCGGCCGACTTCGCCCGCCTCGGCGAGGAAGTGGCCCGGGTCGAGCCCTACGTCGATCTGCTCCACATCGATGTGATGGACGGGCATTTCGTCTCGAACCTCTCATTGGGGCTGCCGGTCATCGCCTCGTTGAGACCCCACTCCAAGCTCCCATTCGATTGTCACTTGATGACCACCAACCCGGATGCCTATCTCGCTGAATTTCGGGCGGCCGGCGCCGACTTGGTGACGGTGCACATCGAGGCTCTTCCGGATCCGACCGACGCGGCCGACGCGGCCCGGGCCGCAGGCCTCGAGTTCGGCCTCGTCCTCAATCCGGGAACCCCCTTCGAGGCCGTCGCACCTTTCATAGAGCTGTGCGACCTCCTCCTGGTGATGACCGTCGAGCCGGGATACGGCGGGCAGCAATTCCTGACGGAGATGATCTCGAAAATCGAAACGGCCAGGAATTTCATTGACTCGAAGGGTCATCGTGCCGATATTCAGGTGGATGGTGGCATTACGGCGGAAACGGCCCAGCGGGCCCGTCGGGCCGGCGCCGACGTGTTTGTTGCCGGAACGGCGATCTTCGGCGCCCCTGATCCGGGCGCGGCGGTGGCCGATCTGCGAGCTGCGATAGACGATGTGACATGAACGCCAAGGTCCTCATCATCGACGACGATCCCGACATTCTCCAGTTCGTTCGGATGAACCTGGAGCTGGAGGGGTTCGACGTCCGCACCGCCGAAGGAGGCCCGGCCGGGCTCGAGGCGGCCAAAGAGTCTCCGCCGGATCTGGTGCTGCTCGATGTGATGATGCCGGAGATGGACGGCCTGACCGTGCTGCGGCGCCTTCGCACCTCTCCGCCGACGATGAACGTCCCGGTGATCCTGCTCACCGCCAAAGCGCTGGCTGAGGACCGGGTCAAGGGTCTCGAGCTGGGAGCCGACGACTACGTCACCAAGCCTTTCGACCTCGAAGAGCTGGTGGCCCGTGTCAAGACGGTGTTGCGCCGGGCCCAGGCGATGCGGGATCTCTCGCCGCTGACCGGCCTTCCCGGAAACTTCCGCATCTCGCGCGAACTCGAACGGCGGGTCGATGCAGCCGAACCATTCGCCATCGTTCATGCCGACCTCGACAACTTCAAGGCGTTCAACGATCACTACGGCTTCATGCGGGGCGACAGCGTGATCAAGTTCAGCGCCCACGTGCTGCTCGAAGCGGCCGCCCAGTGCGGGGATACCGATGTCTTCGTCGGACATGTGGGCGGCGACGATTTCGTAGCGGTGGTCCACCCCGATCACGTCGAGGAGTTCTGCAAGGCGGTCGTGACGATCTACGACGATGGAATCCTCGACTTCTACGACACCTCCGACGCCCTCCAGGGCTACATCGAGGTCACCGACCGTCGCGGGGAGCGTCACGCGTTCCCGGTGTCGTCGATCTCGCTGGGGGTAGCCACCAACACTCATCGCAAGATCACCAGCGAGTGGGAAGCATCGGCGATCGCCTCGGAGATGAAGGAGTACGCCAAGCGCCAGGCCGGCTCCTCCTACCAGATCGATCGCCGGACCGCCGGCTGATCTCACCCCCTGCCCGACGACTACACTGGCTCCCAGCCCACCTTCGGGGCAGGGTGCAATTCCCGACCGGCGGTGAAAGCCCGCGAACCCTTTGGGTCGACCCGGTGCGATTCCGGGGCCGACGGTGACAGTCCGGATGGGAGAAGGAGGGCCGCTCGTCCGCGCGCGCGGTCCCAAACTCACCTCGGAGGCGCAGCGTGGAGAGATTGATGCGGAGAGCACTCGACCTTACGGTCGGTACGCGACCGCACCCCAATCCAGCCGTCGGGGCGTTGGTGCTCTCACCGGGAGGCGAAGTACTGGCCGAGGCGGCCCACCTCGGTCCCGGCCATACCCACGCCGAAGCGCTCGCCGTTGGGCTGGCGGGGGAGGGGGCCCGCCACGGAACCGTGGTCGTCACCCTCGAGCCGTGCGTCCATCAGGGACGCACCCCACCGTGTACCCGTGTCCTGATAGAGGCCGGGGTAGCCCGAGTCGTCGTCGGCGCCGTGGATCCGGATGCCCGGGTATCGGGACGAGGGATCGCGGCGCTCCGGGACGCCGGCATCGAGGTGGAGGCGGGTGTGCTGGCCGACCATATCGAGGCCGGTGATCCGGGCTACTTCCACCATCGCCGCACCGGACGTCCCCGCGTGACCTGGAAGGCCGCACTCACGCTGGACGGTCAGGCGGCGGCCGACGACGGCACCTCCCAATGGATCACCTCGCCCCAGGCCCGCGAGGATGCTCATCGGCTCCGGGCTGCCGCCGATGCAGTGCTGGTCGGGGCCGGTACCGTTCTCGCCGACGATCCCCGGCTCTCCGTGCGTCTTCCCGGCTACGACGGACTGCAACCGCCGGCAGTCGTGGTGGCCGGTCGACGTCCGCTGCCTCCCGATGCCGCGATCTTTGCTCGCAAGACGATCGTCTACTCCCCGCTCCCCATCGAGGTCCCGGCCGAGGTGGTGGTGCTGCCGGGCAACGGCGGCGTTGACCTGGCGGGCATGCTGTCCGATCTCGCCGAGCGCGGTCACCTGGACCTCTTGCTGGAAGGAGGCCCGACGTTGGCGGCCGCCCTGCTGAAACGGCGACTAGTCGACCGGGGCGTCTTCTACTACGGGCCGCTGGTGGCCGGAGGGCAGGGTCGGGGGGCCCTGACGGGAGCCTTCGTCACGCTGGGCAATGCCCGCCCGGTGTCGTTCGCCGACTTTCGGGCGGTGGGGCCCGACCTCAGGGTGGAGTTCACGTTGGGAGAGAGAAGCTGATGTTCAGCGGCATCGTCTCCGAGCTCGGTGAGATCATCGCCGTGGAACCGTCCGATGGTGGCCGCCGCCTGACCATCGCCGCCGAAGACACGCTGGACGGCATGAGCCCGGGCCGTTCTGTGGCCGTCAACGGAGTGTGCCTCACGGTGACCTGGCGGGACGGCGCCGCCTTCTCGGTCGAAGCCGTGGCAGAGACCCTGGCCCGCTCCAACCTGGGCCACCTGGTGAAAGGCGACCGCGTCGACCTGGAACGCCCGGTGTCGGCCGATGGACGGTTCGATGGACACATCACCCAGGGCCATGTCGACGGAGTAGGCCGGGTGGCCGGCATCTCCCGGGAGGGAAACGCGGTCCGAATGCGGGTCGCAACGCCGCCCGACCTCCTCCGCTATGTCGTTGAGAAGGGCTCGATTGCTGTAGACGGGGTGAGCCTCACGGTCACCGCGGTCGACACGGAAAGCTTCGAGGTGGTCCTCATTCCGCACACGCTCGACGTCACGGTGCTGGGGGAGCGCCGTCCGGGCGATTTGGTCAACCTCGAGGTGGACATCCTGGCGAAGTACGTGGAGCGTTTGATGGAGAGCGGGCGATGAACCGAACCGCCGTGAAAGAGGCCGTAGCGCAGATCGGTCGCGGTGGGTTCGTGATCGTGGTCGACGACGTCGACAGGGAGAACGAGGGCGACTTGGTCATCGCTGCCGAGAAGGTCACTCCCGAGGCCATTGCCTTCATGGTCCGCTACACCAGCGGCCTCATCTGCGTACCCACCGCCGGGCACCGGCTCGACGAACTAGAGCTACCCCTCATGGTGTCCGATCCAACCGACACCCACGACACCGCGTTCACGATATCGGTGGACTACCGGCATGGGACGACCACCGGGATCTCTGCTGCCGACCGAGCGGCCACGATTCGGGCCCTGGCCGACTCGTCCGTCCGTCCCGGCGATCTCGCTCGTCCCGGGCACGTATTTCCGCTGCGGTATTGCGAGGGGGGCGTTCTGAAGCGGCCGGGGCACACAGAGGCGGCCGTGGATCTGGCCCGCCTCGCCGGCCTCAACCCGGTGGGCGCCGTGTGCGAGGTGGTGACCGATGAGGGCACGATGGCCCGGGGCATCGAGTTGGAGCGATTCGCCAAAGAACACGAGTTGCCGATGATCAGCATTTCCGATCTCATCGAGTACCGATTGTGGGCCGAGGGCGGTGCCCGGCCCACCCCGGCCGCCCGACCGCCCGCCGTGGAGCGACACGCCGAATCACGTCTTCCCACCCGCCACGGCGACTTCCGCATCATTGGCTACACGTCCAAGGGAAGTGAGATAGTGGTCCTGATGAAGGGGGAGGTGGCCGGGCGAGAGGGAGTCCTGGTCCGCCTCCACTCGGAGTGCGTCACCGGTGACGTGCTGGGGAGTCTTCGCTGCGACTGCGGTTACCAGCTGGACGAGGCGATGCGCACGATCGCGGACCACGGCCGGGGGATCGTCGTCTACTTCCGGGGCCACGAAGGCCGTGGAATCGGACTCATGCCCAAACTGGCAGCCTACGCCCTCCAGGACGAGGGCTGGGACACGGTCGAGGCCAACGAGGAGCTCGGTTTGCCGGCCGACGGGCGCGACTATCGAGCGGCGGCCGCCATTCTCTCCGATCTCGGGGTGGAGACCATTCGGCTGATGACCAACAACCCCGACAAGCAGACCGGGCTCGAGGCAGGTGGGATCCGCGTGATCGAAAGGATCTCCCTGCAGGCCGCACCTACCGACGAGAACTCGGCCTATCTGGCCGCCAAGGCCGACAAGCTGGGCCACATCATCGACCTGGAGAGCCATGGGAGGGCGTGAGCTGGGCGGCGAGCTCGACGCTGCCGGCCTGCGCATCGCCGTTGCGGCTGCCGAGTACAACCCCAAGATCACTTCCGGATTGCTCGACGGCGCCCTGGACGTGCTGCGGCGGGCCGGATGCCGCGACGTCACGGTGGTACGCACCCCCGGATCCTTCGAGCTACCGCTCATCGTCCGGCGCCTGGCCGAAAGCGGCTTCGATGGGATCGTGGCCCTTGGCGCCGTGATCGAAGGCGAAACCGATCACTATCAGCACATCGCCCGGGAAGCAGCCGCCGGGCTGATGCGGGCCACTCTCGAAACCGGTGTACCGGTCGGCTTCGGGGTGCTCACCGTCAGCGATTCGAGGCACGCCGTGGAGCGTTCGCGCCCGGGACCCGGGAACAAGGGGGCCGAGGCGGCCGAGGCAGTCGTGCGCAGCGTCCGGGTGTTGCAGAGCCTCGACCGTTGACAGTCCAGGGCCGCTCCGTATACTTCCCGCCACTGAAAGCGGAAGCAGCCGCTTCCCACCCCGCCACCACAGGTGCGTCGCGGGTCGAGCAGACGGCAGCAAGGCTTTCCTTGCTGCCTTCTTTTCGGCCGATGGGGCATCGGCGGAACGACACCCCATGAGAGGAGAACAGCAATAGCCGAGGCACCGCGCATCAACGACAAGATTCGCGCCAAGGAGCTCCGACTGGTAGCGCCCGACGGCAGCCAGATCGGAATCAAGAACCGCGACGAAGCCCTGTGGTTGGCAGATCAGTTGGGGCTCGATCTGGTGGAGGTAGCGCCCGACGCCAAGCCTCCGGTCGCCCGTCTCATGGACTACGGCAAACACAAATACGAGCAGTCGCTGCGGGAACGGGAGGCCCGCAAGAAGCAGACCCGCACGGTCATCAAGGAAGTCAAGTTCCGGCCCAAGATCGATAACCACGACTTCGCAGTGAAGCGGCGGAGAATCGAGATGTTCCTCGATGAGGGCGACAAGGTGAAGGTGACGATGATGTTTCGGGGCCGCGAGGTGACCCATCCCGAACTGGGCCGCGCCCTACTGGAACGCCTGGCCCGGGAGGTCGAAGACTACGGGGAGGTCGAGCTGACGCCCAAACTCGAGGGCCGCAACATGACGATGTTGCTGATCCCCAACCGCAAGCGGCGGTCTCGGGCCAAGAGGCAGCAGGCTGCGACCGAAGCCGCATCCGCGACCGACGACTAGGGGTCCCCCACATGCCCAAGATGAAATCCCACAAAGGAGCGGCCAAGCGCTTCAAGACCACCGGCTCCGGCCGCATTCGTCGTCGCAAGGCCTTTCGGGGCCACAACCGCCACAAGAAGAGCGCGGCGCGCTGGCGGCGCGAGCAGGGAGACATGGACGTCAGCCGCGGCGACCGCAAGCGGGTGCGGCGCATGCTGGGGGGTTGAGGAGACCGAGATGGCGAGGGTGAAGCGGGCAGTACCCGCCAAGAAGAAGAGGCAGAAGGTCCTCGACCGGGCCAAGGGCTACAAGGGAGCCCGCAGTCGCCGTTACCGGGCTGCCCGCGAGCAAGTCCTGGGAGCCATGGACGACGCCTACCGCGACCGTCGGGCCCGCAAAGGCGAGTTTCGCCGGCTGTGGATCACCCGTATCAATGCGGCGGCCCGCTCGCACGGCACGACCTACTCCCGCCTGATGGCCGGCCTGAAGGCCGCCCAAGTCGAGGTAGACCGCAAGATGCTCGCCGATATGGCCGTCAATGATCCCAAGGCCTTCGGCGAGCTGGTGAAGACCGCCGCCAAGGCAGTCGGGGACTGACGGTACCCATCCCTCGAACCGTCATCCGTTCGCCGCGCAATCGCCGCGTATTGGCGGCGGCCAAACTGCATCAGCGTCGCCATAGGGCCGCGGCAGGGCGGTCACTCCTCGAAGGGCCTCACCTTCTCGAGTCCGCCCTGGATCGTGTGGCCATCGACGTCGTCTTCGTTGCCGAGAGTGACGCCGAAGGCAGGGATCTGAGCGAGCGCTCCGGCGCCGAGGTCGTGACTGTCACGCCGGCCGTGCTGGACCGCTTGTCCGGCACTGAAAATCCCCGGGGGCCGATAGCGGTGTTCACTCCGCCCCGGCACCGGCTGTCGGATATGGGGAGCCGTGTGCTGGTGATGTGGGGGGTGGGCGACCCGGGTAATGCCGGGACCCTCATTCGGAGCGCCGCCGCTTTCGGCTTCGAAGTGGCAGCAGCATTGGGCACGACCGATCTGTGGGCTCCCAAGGTGCTGCGGGCCGGCGCGGGTGCGCATTTCCACACCGTCGTGGTCGAAGCGAGCGATCTCGCGGTCGCCGACCTACGTGGCCTCGCCCTGTTCACGGTGGCCGCCGTGCCGTCCGGAGGGAGACCGCTCCGGGAACTGGCGGTGGGGGAGCGACCGGTAGCCGTATTGGTGGGTGACGAAGCGCACGGGCTCCCGGAGAAGGTGGCCGCGGACGCCGACGAGCGGGTGACCGTTGAGATGGTCGGCCCGATCGAGAGCCTCAACGCAGCGGTGGCCGGCTCGATCGCCCTCCACCATCTCTCCCTTCCGTGAGCCGGCCGTTGTTGCCACTGCCCGAAGCCTCCGATATCGTGACCTCCGTGCTGCTCCTCGATTCCTCCGCCTTCGCCTCCACCGGGCCGGGCGCCCCGGTCGAGGGAGCGCGCTGAGCGATCCCGAGGATCGAGGACCCGAGGCCCGGAGCCACCCGCTCCGGGCCCCTTTGATGGCATGGACATTCGAGAACATCTGATCAAGCTCCGCTCCGGAGCCGAGGCCGAGATCGCCTCGGCATCCACTCTGAAGGAGCTCGACGCGCTCGAAGCGGCCATGGTGGGACGCAAATCGATGTTGGCCGAGGCGCGGCGCGCTCTGGGAGGAGCACCATCGGATGAGCGACGAGAACTAGGAGCGCTGATAAACGAGGTATCGAGTCTCCTCGGCGGCCTCATCGCCGAAAGGCGTCGGGTGCTTCAACAGCTTGCCGTGGCCGAAGAATTGGCGGCCGATCGCCTGGACGTAACCCTTCCGGGACGAACGCCGCCGCGGGGCACTCATCACCTGATCACCGAGACGCTCGAGGAGATCGTGGACATCTTCGTCGCCCTCGGTTACACGGTGGCGACGGGGCCGGAAGTCGAGACCGCCTGGCACAACTTCACGGCCCTCAACATGCCGCCCACCCATCCGGCCCGCCTGGAATGGGACACGCTCTACGTCGATTACGGGGCCGAGAGCGAAGAGGTGCTGCTGCGCACCCACACCTCGCCCATGCAGGCCCGCTACATGATCGATCACGATCCGCCCGTCTACCTCGTCGTTCCGGGAAGGGTGTTCCGACGCGACACGATCGACGCCACCCACTACCCGATGTTCCACCAGATGGAGGGGTTGGCCGTCGACGAGAACATCACGTTTGCCGATCTCAAGGGAACCCTGGCGTACTTTGCCCGGCAGTTCTTCGGAGCGCGTCATCGGGTCAAGTTCTATCCCAGCTACTTCCCGTTCACAGAGCCGTCCGCCGAGATGTTCGTGTCCTGTTTCTCGTGCGATGGCTCGGGGTGTCGCGTCTGTGGACACAACGGATGGATCGAAATTCTCGGCTGCGGCATGGTCCACCCGGCAGTCTTCGAGGCGGTCGGCTACGACCCGGACCGGGTGACCGGTTTTGCATTCGGCATGGGGGCCGATCGGCTCGCCCAGGTCCGCCATGGGGTCCGTGACATCCGCCAGTTCTTCGAAGCCGATCTGCGGGTTTTGAGGCAATTCCGATGAGGACCACCTTGCGCTGGCTACGAGAGTTCGCCGACGTGCCCATCGACGATGCCGATGAGCTGGCCGACGTGCTCGGCTCTCTGGGTTTCGAGGTAGAAGGCGCCCAAGAGCTCCGAGCCCCCTTCTCCGGGGTGCTGGTAGCGAGGGTTACCGGGATCCGGCCTCATCCCGATGCCGATCGGATCAGGCTGGCCACCGTCGACCACGGGACCGGATCGGTCGAAGTCGTGTGTGGAGCGTGGAACTTCGACGAGGGAGCGATAGTGCCGTTTTCTCCGCCGGGAGCCACTCTCCGGGGCCCGGACGGTGAGCCGTTCGTGGTGGAGCGGCGGACAATTCGCGGGTTCGAGTCGCCCGGGATGATCTGCAGCCTGCGAGAGCTGGGCTTGGGCGAGGATCACGCCGGGATCTTGGTGCTCCCAGACGCCCCGCCCGTGGGCACCGACTTCGCATCGACGCTCCCGTACCCGGACCTGATGCTCGACGTCGACGTGGGACCCAACCGCCCCGACGTCATGTCCACTCTGGGTCTGGCTCGCGAGCTGGCCGCCTACTACGGCCTGCCGCTCCGTGAGCCGGAAATCACGTTGGCCGAGGATGGGCCGCCGGCCACCGTATCGGTGAGGATCGAAGATCCGGACGGCTGCCCCCGTTTCACGGCCCGCGAGGTTCGCAACGTGTCGGTGGGCCCATCGCCGTTGTGGATGCGGATTCGCCTGGAAGCCTGTGGAGTACGCGCCATCAGCAACGTCGTCGATATCAGCAACTACGTGATGCTCGAACTGGGGCATCCGAATCACGTGTTCGACAAGGACCTGCTCGGCGATGAGATCGTGGTTCGTCGGGCTCGCGATGACGAAACGATCCGAACGCTGGACGGCGTGGAGCGATCACTTCATCGCGATGACATCGTCGTCGCCGATGCCGAGCGACCCGTTGGAATCGGCGGGGTCATGGGCGGTGGCGAGAGCGAGGTGGGGAAAACCACCAAGAACGTGGTGATCGAGGCGGCCTATTTCCATCCCCCCAGCGTGCTGCTCACCGCCAAGCGACATGGCCTCCACACCGAGGCCTCATCCCGTTTTCAGAGGGGTATGGATCCCAACGGCGCCGAGCGGGCCAACCGACGAGTGGCCCAACTGCTCGCCGAGCACGCCGCCGGGATCCCGGCCCCGGGAGCAGTCGACGCCTATCCGAGGGTCATCGAACCCCGCACCGTCGAACTGGCCCTGTCTGAAGTGACCCGGGTGATGGGCAAGACCATTGAGGCCGAAGTGGCGAAGGACCTGCTCACTCGACTCGGTTTCGAGGTGGAGGGTGACGATCCGCTGATGGTGACATCCCCGACCCGCAGGCCCGACGTGGGTCGACCGGTCGACTTGATCGAAGAGGTGGCCCGCCTCCACGGCTACGAGAACTTCCCCGATCGCATAGCGGTCGGAACGGGCGGAGGACTCCCCACTTCGGAGAAGCGGCTCCGTGAGCTGCGCCGAGTCATGGTGGGTGCCGGCTACTTCGAAGCGATCATGCTGTCGTTCCTCGGTCAGGAAGATCTCGATCGGCTGGGCCTCGCAGATGACGACCCGCGTCGGGACGGGATCGAGTTGACCAATCCGCTCCGCGAGGAGGAAGGCGTATTGCGCACCACGCTGCTCCCCGGTCTGCTGCGGGCCGCAGCCAACAATGCCGCTCGGGGCGTGCGCGACGTGGCACTGTTCGAAACCGCAAGAGTCTTCCTCGACGATCCGGCCGCCGAGATCCCGGCTCAACCCGAGATGCTGACCTGGGTTGCGGCGGGGCGCGGCTACCACTGGCATGGTGAGGGCCGGTCGATCGACGTCTTCGACGCCACGGGCGTTTGGAGCCTCCTGCGGGCGGCAATGCGTCTCGACGAGGCCGCGCTCCGCCCCACATCGCATCCACCCTTCCATCCCGAGCGGAGCGCCGAAGTGGTTTGGGACGACGAGGTGATCGGTGCCGTGGGGGAGATCCACCCCACGGTGGCGGCCGCCTTCGGCCTCCGGGGACGGGTGGCCGGGGGAGAGCTACGGCTCGACCGCGTCCTCGTCACCCCGCCGGCGTGGAGTTTCTCGGCCCCCAGCATCTACCCCCCGGTGTTCATCGATCTCGCCTTCGAGCTCGAAGTCGGTGTGCCGGCGGCCGACCTGCTCGAGGTGACCACCGACGCCGCCGGTCCCCTCCTCGAGCAGGCCGAGGTATTCGACGTGTTCGAAGGAGAACCGCTCGAGCAGGGACGCAAGAGCATTGCACTTCGCCTGACGCTTCGGGCACCGGATCGAACGCTCACCGACGACGAGGCAACCCTGGTGCGGGAGTCCATCGAAGCGGCCGTGACCGATCGGCTGGGCGGAATGCTGAGAACGGCGTGAAGGACTTTCTCAGCGTCACCGACCTGACACCGGGCGAGCTGGCGGAGGTTTTGGCAAGGGCGGCGCGGGTGAAGCGGGAACCGGAATCAGTCGCCGGCTCCCTTCGGGGGGTGCGGATCGGGCTCTTCTTCGAAAAACCCTCGACCCGCACTCGGATCTCCACCGAAGTCGGGGCCGCCGAGCTCGGAGCAGTACCGATCGTTCTCAAGGCGGACGAGATCGGCCTCGGCAAGCGGGAGTCGGTCGCCGATGTGGCCCGGGTCTTCGATCGCTACCTCGACGTTCTGGCATTCCGGGTCTTCGATCATCAGGATCTGGTGACGACGGCCGCCTATGCGAACGCGGGGGTGATCAACCTGCTCTCAGACCGTGAACATCCATGCCAGTCGCTCGCCGATCTGCAGACCGTGGCCGAGCACCGGTCCCTTCCCGGCACCGTGCTGGCGTACGTGGGCGATGGCAACAACGTGTGCCACTCATTGATGCTGGCAGCGGCCTCCTGCGGCATGGAGGTGAGAGTGGCCACGCCGGCCGGCTTCTCCCCGGCACCCGATGTCGTCGAAACCGCTCGGCACCTGGCGACCGGCAGCGGGGGATCGGTGTCGATCGGCGAAGACCCCGAAGCCGCAGTCACCGGCGCCGACGTGGTCTACACCGATGTGTGGACGTCGATGGGTCTCGAGGAAGAAACGCTGCAAAGGCGAGAGCGGTTCGCTCCTTTTCAGATCGACGAGAAGCGCTTCGGCGCCGCATCAGGAGATGCCATCTTTCTCCACTGTCTGCCGGCCCATCGGGGAGAGGAGGCCACCGACGGCGTCTTCGATCATCCTCGGTCGCGGATCTTCGACCAAGCCGAGAACCGGCTGCACTCGTTCAAGGCGCTGCTGCTTCATCTCTTCGGAAAGTGACGCGAGACGAGCTCGTCGCGCTCCTGGCCGGGTCCGTGCTCGAAGCCGCTCCCGGCCTACTCGGAACCCGATTGCGCAGTGAGATCGGGGGCCAAAGGACTGAAGTGGTGCTGTGCGAGGTCGAGGCCTACGACGGCCCCAACGATCCGGCCAGTCATGCCTTTGAGGGGAGGACGGCTCGCAACGGAGCTATGTTCGGGCCCCCCGGAACCGCCTACGTTTACCGTTCCTACGGCATCCATTGGTGCCTGAATGTGGTGGTGGGGGAGGAGGGTTACCCGGCCGCGGTGCTCTTGCGGGGGGGACGGGTGATGACCGGTCGGGACGTGGTGATCCGTCGCCGGGGAAGGACCGACCACCTCACCGACGGGCCCGGCAAGCTGACTCAGGGCCTGGCGGTGAGCGGAGAGCAGGACGGTGTCAGCCTGCTGAGGGGGGAGCTTCGCCTCCTCCCCGGTGACGTCCCGAGTCGCATCGTTGCCACGACCCGGGTGGGGATCACGAAAGCAGCGGACCGGCCGTGGCGTTTTGTCGCAGCCGAGGAGCCGTAGTCCACCCTGCAGCGGAGTGCCACCAACGGATCAGGCCAGCGCGACCAGCACGGTTCCGTGATAGGCGGCCAGGGCCGTCAGAATCACCATGAGCAACAGCGATGCCTCGAGGGCGCGCCGATAGCGACGCAGTACCCACAGGGCACCGGCGACGAGGACGCCCACCGCCAGCTTCACAGTGACGGCCAGCGCCGGGGTGTGCTCGAGCAGAAACGCCATGGCCGGATTGGCTTCTGTTGCGCCTCTTCCCAGAGAGTGGAGGGTGAGCACCAGGTCAGAGGCATTGAGTGCCAGCAACGCAATGAGGGTGAGAACGATCAGGGGAGCGTTGTCGCGATAAGCGGCCAGGAACCGCAGGTACCCGAGCCGAATGGGAGATTGCTGAAGCAGCCGGCGCGGGTACCCGAGCCGCCGATCGGGATATCGAAAGGCCAGCCGGGATCGGCGCCGATCCGGCCCCACCCGCCGATCGGTGTCGGTGCCCAAGCCCACGTCCATGCTGACGACCCTAACCCAAGATCCCAAAGAAGCGGGCCGACGCTCGGCCCCTAGGGGTTCACCCAGACCGTCACCATTTCGCCCAGATCGGTGTACGCCGCCGGCTGCTGCTTCCACACCAAGCCCCGGCGAGCGGCAGCCGCCTCCGGATCGGAATCGGCCTCCATCACCACCTCCAAGCTGATGCCTAGCTCCTCGGTAACCGCGGTAGCGTCGTCGAGCGGCAGGCCGAGCAGGGGGGGAGTGGCCGCGCCCGGGCGCGGCCCGGCCACCGTCAGGCGGACGGCACTGCCCGACTGGGCGGGGAATCCCGGAGAGGGATCCTGGCCGTACACGGTGCCGGGTGCCAGAGGACCCGGTTCATCCCAGTCGATCGTTGCTCGAAAACCGGCCCCCTCGAGGAGGCCGACCGCCTCGTCCAAGCTACCCCCCAAGACGTCGGGCACGGTTCCGGCTCCGATGGTGGCCAGACCGGAGGGATTGTGAATCGGGCAGATCACGGTGGGCGCCATTTCGGCGGGAAGCTGCAGCCGTTGCACGTGCTGGCGAGGGCACAGGGGCCCGGCCAGAAAACCGGTGGAGGTATCGATCTCGGTGGTGATCGTGTCGCCCATTTTGGCCGAGGCCAGCTGTCCGTAGGGAACGCCGGTCAGGGCACCCGAGGCAAAACGGGACCAGATCTCGGCCGGCCACGTGCCGCCGGTGATGCTGTAGGGCGTGTTGGGATGCTCCATTGGGACGAGGGAACTGGGAAACCCGACCCAGACCGCCCCGACCAGCTCGGGCGTGTAGCCGACGAACCAGGCATCGTGGTGCTGCTGTGACGTTCCGGTCTTTCCGGCGATTGGCCGCCCGATGCGGGCTTGCTGGCCGGTGCCTCGCTTGACCACCTCTCCCAGAGCGGCGTTCACACCCTCGGCCACAGATCGGTCCATTACCTCGGTCACGGCGGGAGTCGCCTCGAAGAGGTTGATGCCGTCGTGACTCTCGATCGACGTCACCAGAACGGGTTCCACGTGGATGCCGTCGGCGGCAAACGTTCCGAATGCCGACGCCATTTCCAGAACGGAAACTTCCTGGGCCCCCAGGGCAAGCGAATGGAACGGCTGGAGGTCGGTCCTGATGCCGGCCGCCTCGGCCAACCTTTCCACCCGCTGCGGTCCCACCGCCTCCATGAGACGGGCGTAGATGATGTTCACCGAGAAGACTGTTGCCTCCAAGAGGGTGAGGTCGGGGAAGGCGGCCCCGTTGTAGTTCTCGACGAACCAAGGCTCCGAGTCGGTAGGAATGACCACTTCGCGGCCCCCTTCGAAGACGTCGTCGAGACCGAAGCCGGCTTCGAGCGCGGCTGCCAGGACGAACGGCTTGAACGATGAACCGGGCTGGCGCCGTCCCTGAGTAGCCAGATTGAACTGCGAGATCGGATCGTCGGCGTCGTAGAAATCGCGCCCGCCGACGATGGCGAGCACCGCTCCCGTGCGGGGGTCGAGCGCCACCAGAGCTCCCGACGGACCATCCTCGGGAAGGACCGAGGCGATGGCCACCTCGGCCGCTTCTTGGACGACCGGGTCGACCGTTGTGTGGATGCGCAGCCCGCCTTTGAAGAGGGCGTTGTAGCGGTCGGTGGCCGTCTGCCCGAGGGCAGGGTCGGAGAGGAGGATCCGCTTCACCTCCTCGGTGAAGTACGGAAAGCGAGCCTCTTCCTCGGTGGCGGGCGGTTGGAGCCGCAAGGGCCGGTCATCGGCCGCGGCGGCTTGTTGGGCGCTGATCCACCCCAGCGCGGCCATCTTGTCGAGCACCTCCCGGCGGCGGGACAGCGCCGCGTCGGTATCGAGGTATGGATCTCCGGCAGCCGGCGATTGAATCAGCCCGGCCAGGAGGGCGGCCTCATCCAGGTCGAGCTCGGACACCGGCTTACCGAAATACAGGAGGGCGGCAGTGCCCACTCCGTAGGCTCCCCGGCCGAAATAGACCGTATTGGCATAACGCTCGAAGATCTCCTCCTTGTCGAGAGACTCCTCGAGGCGCAGCGCCAGCGCCGCCTCTTCCAGCTTCCGGTCGACGCTCACCTCCGGAGTCAGGAGGACGTTCTTGAGGTACTGCTGGGTGATCGTCGAACCGCCCTGAATGACCTCGCCGGCTTCGACGTTGGCCACGAGGGCACGAGCCAGCGCCCGCACGTCTACTCCCGGATGCGTCCAGAAACGCTCGTCCTCGATCGCCACGACCGCATCGATGAAGGCTTTGGGCATCTCCGGGTAAGACACCAAGGTTCGGTCTTCCTCGGCGTGCCAGGTGGCGAGCACAGATCCATCCGAGGCATAGACGACGGTGGTCAGGCCCCGCTCGCCGATACCCGGATCATCCAGCGGCTCCACCGAGCAAGAGGCAGCAAGAACCGCCAGGGCTGCCAGCCCCGGGAGCCAGCGCTTCATCCGGCAACGGTAACGGTGCGGTTCCGCGAAGACGGGGATTTGGGTACCCCCGGCTAACCTCCGGCGCCAACGTGGGAACCATGCCACCTGCCTCGGAGCAGCTCGCCTACCTCATGCGTGGTATCGACCGAGTCGTTCCCGAGGACGAGCTGCAACAGCGCCTCTCCGAAGACCGCCCCCTCCGGGTGAAGCTCGGGGTCGATCCCACTGCACCCGATGTCCATTTGGGCTGGGTGGTCGTCCTCGACGTGCTTCGCCGGTTCCAGGAACTCGGACACACTGCCGTCCTGATCGTTGGAGACTTCACTGCGCAAGTGGGCGATCCCAGCGGAACGAGCCAGACCAGGTCCCGATTGACACCCGCCCAAGTGCGCGGATATGCCGAGCGCTGCCTCGACATGTTGCGGGGGCTGCTCCTCCAAGAGCCGCTGGAGATCCGTTACAACTCGGAATGGCTGGCGGTGCTCGGCATGGAGCACGTCTTGGACCTGGCATCCCAGGTGACCGTCGCCCAGATGCTGGAGAGGGACGATTTCGCTCAGCGGGTGCGAGCCGGCAAGCCGATCTCGCTCATCGAGTTCCTGTACCCCTTGCTCCAGGGAATGGACTCGGTCGCCGTTGCGGCCGACGTAGAGCTGGGCGGTACCGACCAATTGTGGAACCTGCTCGTCGGCCGCCAACTCCAGGCGAGACACGGTCTGCGCCCGCAAGTGGCGATGACGGTGCCTCTGCTGGTCGGGACGGACGGCAAGCGCAAGATGTCACAGTCCTTCGACAATTACATCTCGGTGAAAGACTCGGCCGGCGAGATGTTCGGGAAGGTGATGAGCCTGCCCGATGAGGTCATGGGACAGTTCTTCCTGCTCGCCACGCGCATTCCCGAGGCTGAGATTTCCGGCATCGAGGCCCGTCTGGCGTCGGGTGAGCTGCATCCCGGCGAAGCCAAACGACGCCTGGGCAGGGCGATTGTCGAGCGCTATTGGGGAGGCAAGGAGGCAGAAAAGGCAGAGCGCGCCTTCGACAGCGTCTTCCGCGAACACGAGATCCCCGAAGACGTTCCGGAAGCCGAGCTTCCCGCCGACGATCCGGTGTGGATCCCCGGCCTCCTGCGCGATGTCGGATTGGTAGCGTCGAGTTCCGAAGGGCGGCGTCTCATCACCCAAGGCGCCGTCAGGGTCGACGGTACGGTCGTCGAGAGTGAGGAGATACCCCGGTCGGAGCTGGTCGGGCGGGTGACCCGGGTCGGCAAGCGGAGGTTCATGCGGTTCGTGTACCGTGGGGGAGCACGAAACACCGGAGGTGGGTAGCGGCCTCGCACTCAGCTACTGTGCCAGGTGACGGAGGCAACATGTACAAGAGGGTGCTGTTCGGAACCGACGGCTCTCCGGCCGCTCGGCGAGCCTGTACGGAACTGGCCGACTTGGCCACAGCCCTCGCGAGTGAAGTGGTGGTGGCCGCGGTAGCGGTGGCTCACGATCAAGCCGTCAGCGCCTGGAGTGACGAGCCCACCGACCATGCCATTCCGGCCGAAGAGGCGCAGCGCTGGGCTGAGGAAGGAGCGGACCTCCTCCGGCAGCAAGGAATCGAAACATCGATCCGGGTGCTGCAAGGCCACGCCGCCGAGGCGCTGGCCAAGGAAGCTACGACCGGCGACTACGACCTCGTGGTAGTGGGCCACCGCGGAGCCCACGAGAGCCCCTCGGCGCGCCTGGGTTCCGTGGCGGCCGAGCTGGCACGGCTCGACCGGGCGTGGCCACTGCTGATTGTCCCGTAGGAGCGGAAGGCGGGGCGTTGGCCCGGCGTTGTACCGAGTGGCAGGTTTCGGCCGGTGTGGCCGGTCCTGGAGCGGCCGTGTTGTGGAGACGGCTCCAGGCCGGTACACTGACTACGAGCCCTCGCGGGCCTCTTTGGCGCGCGCGGGTGGGTCGTGAGACCCGGGCTCCTTGACAACTAAACAGCGTGCCACGAACCAAAGTCAGTAGCCATTTCGTTCGACCGCTCGACGGTCGGACGGACGTACTCAAGCATCAGGTCGGACGACGACACTGGTGCCAGTGCGGGTGCAGGGTTGGCCCCACACCCGCGTACTCTCTCGAAGATCGGCCGGCTCCGTCCGGCAGTCTTTCGACGGAGAGTTTGATCCTGGCTCAGG
>CAYFYE010000038.1:0-22292 GCA_964347285.1 uncultured Acidimicrobiia bacterium | reverse complement strand
AATCGGCCTCGATCGGCCTAATCTCGGCGATCTGCTCTTCGGTGACCTGGAGCGGCTGGAATCCGTGACGCAAGTAGAGAGAGGTCACCGCCGTGGCCGTGGCCACATCGAACAAGCCGTCCTCGGGCCCGGGGTCGATCCCCAATCGACTCAGTGCCGCCTCCAGCTGCTCGACGTCCTCGCCCTGCATGCCGGGACCGAGGTCGCGGAAGGAAGGAAGCTCCCCCTCCAGCAGGAAGACGGGGCGGTTGGAAACGGTGAGCACCAGTCCGCCCTCCTCGATGACATCGCCGGGCGACGGGAGGCTGGTGGCGACCCGGGGGGCGCTCTTGAGCCCAGTCTCGGGGAGCCACAGCTCCTGGGGGGAGCCGAACCGGCCCGTGCCCCGCGTGACGATGTCGGTGGACAGGACCCTGCTCTCGGCCGGTACCAGGATCGGCGAGGCCTCGGGCGGCGCGGTGCGGGCGGCCTCCTCGGCCGGCGACCTGATGTTCTGACCGGCGATCCATCCGCCTGCGGCCGCCGCCACCACCGCCAGGACCAGCACGGTGACGGCGGTGCGGCGCTTCATGGCGGGAGCGGGGACCTAGCCGAAGATCTCGTCTTCGATCTTCTCGAAGACCGGGTCTAGGACGGTCGCCTCGCAGCGCACGAAGATCGGGGCGATCGCCAGCTCGTAGTCCTGCAAGTCGCGCAGCCGCTCGGCGGCCTCACCGGTCAGCGAGGTCGGGTCCTCGCCGTCGGTGATGGCCTCGAGCCGGTCGGCCAGGTCCTGCTCCACGTCGTCGGGATGGGCGACATCGAAGCCGCCGACCGCCATGCAATCGGAGAAGGCCACGATGGCGTCCTGGGCGCGCGGGTCCTGTTCGACGAGGGCGTCGGCCGGGTTGAAGAAGGTGGTCGACATCTCCTCCTCGGTGAACAGCTGTGCGGCGGCCTCCCGGGTGCAGCCCCCGGTGCGGGAGAAGTCCTCCAGTTCGAGCGCATACGCCAGGGTGGCCTCCTGGTTGTCGCCCCACAGGGTGCGGCGGTAGGCGTCCTGGTCGGTCTCCGACAGGCTTCCGAGGATGGCCGCGTTCTCCTCGCCGAGCCCCACCTCGACGATCGGTTTGGGGAACTGGGTGGTGATACCGAAGCCGTAGGTTTCCACGAACTCGCTGCCGCTCATTCCGGGCGCCGACTTGTCGGATCCCATCGCCCGGTTGATCGTCGACCAATCGTTGGGAACGTACTCGAAGCCGGCTGCGCTCATGCACTCACCGATCAGCACCTCGATGGCTTCGGCGCGCTCCACCAGCTGGTCGAACGGAAGACCGAACTCGTCGAGCCCGAACCCGAACTCCTCGACGGCCGACTGGCCGCTCCCACCGCAGGCGGCCGCCACCACGGCCATCGCCAGGACCGAGCCGACGACTCGATGCAGCGCGCTCGGATGCATCTTCTCCCTCGGATCGTCTCCCGCAGTAAACGACTGCGTACCTGAAGAGTTGCTGAAAACAGGCTAAACGTCCGGCGTCACCGTGGGTTCCAGATGCCGTCACCCGCTCCGGGGGATGGTCCGGAAGCCCGTCGACCTGAGCACTCTCTACAGCCCGGCGATCCGGCCGGGCAGCGACCGATGATGGGCCGCCGGCGGATCGCTCCTCCCGGAGCACACGGCCGAGCGATACCACGCCGGCGACCCGTCCACGGTGGGACTCACGGCCCCAATCGACCGACACCACGCGACCGCAACGAGTAGGGTCGGCAATCGCGATACGAGGGGCCGCGCATATGGCTCGGCCGTCGCCGCACAGGGAGGTGCACCATGTCAGATGCCAGTCAGTTGCCGCCGGCCGCCGTAGTCGTGCGCTATCGGGTCGCCGACTTCGACGCCTGGAAAGCCGTGTTCGACCGGAACGAATCGGGCCGCAAAGGGGCGGGGTTCCTCGGGCACCACATCAACCGTGCCGAGAACGATCCCAACAACCTCAGCCTGTACTTCGCCGTGGCCGACGTAGACAAGTTCAAGGCTTACGTTTCGTCGGACGAGCTGAAAGCTCTGATGCAGGAGGCCGGCGTGGAGGGCGAGCCCGACTTCTCGTGGATGACCCCCTTGAGAGAAGCCGTCGTGTGGGACCGAGAGCTCCCGGCGATGATCATCAGCCACCGGGTCGAGGACGTGGACGCCTGGCTGGCGGGGTACGACGCAGCCGGCGAACTGCAGCGGGCCAACGGGATCGTCGGCCATGCCGCCAATCAATCGATGGACGATCCGTCGATGATCGTGGTGTATCACCAGGCCGAGTCGTTCGACACGTTGCGGGCGTTCATGGCCCTGGACGAGCTGCGCTCGGTGATGAAGGAGGCAGGAGTCATTTCCGACCCCGAGGTCACCTACCACACCGGAGGCTGGGGCAAGCAGTACTGATCGCCCGAACGCGTTCGGCCGAGCTGTTTCCCCCCAGCGAGCGGAGCGAGCTCGGTCCCCCAGCGAACGAAGTGAGCGTTGGGGGGAAGGTACCGCAGGCCGACCGAAGGGAGGCCTGGGGTAGGGGGGCTTTTCGGCGAAGGTACCGCAGGCCGGAGCGCAGCGAAGGGCTGGGGTAGGGGGCTTGGGAGTCCGGCGAAACCGGGAGGGGCTCGCGAGGCCTCGCGTCGGTAGGACGCCCCCTCCGCCTCTTCGAGGCACCTCCCCCAACGGTGTCCTGTCGCGTCGTTGGTGCGACGGGTTGGCATCGAACAGCACCAGCGGCGCATCCTTTTGGGAAGCACAAACCACCAGGAGGTGCGCCGCTGATGAGTGTCCATGATGCCGTATTGAGCCATCAACGCCAGCTGGTAGCGCTGATCGAGCGCTCCGAGAACAAACGGGCCGCCTGTCGCCAGGCCGGGATCCACCACTCCACCTTCTATCGGTGGCGGGCCCGCCTCCGCACCGATCCCCGGATCGAGGTCCCACGGCGGCGGTGGCGGGACCTGCGCATCGATTCCCAGGTGGTGGATCTGCCGGTGCTGTCCCGCTACCTGGAGCCCTCGATCACCGGATTGCGCCGGGATCTCGACGACTACCTCGCCTACTACAACTGGGAACGCCGCCACAGCGGCAAGTGGAACCGGGGCAGGACTCCCGTTTTCATCATCCGACCCAAGGAGAAGCTCACCTCATGAAGGCCCAGGCGTCGCACCCATCGCGAAATGCGACAGCTCCGGGGGAGGAAACGCGCCGTCGGTCCCCCCAGCGAGCGGAGCCCCTCCTCCTCCGGGGAGCAGGGGCCTACTCGAACCAGGTGTCCAGCACGTCCTCGTACTGCTCTTTGGCTCTTCGGGCCTCGGCAGAGGGTTGCTCGAGGGTCACCCGGGGAGCGGGGTAGGCATAGAAGTCCCCGCTGCCGTGGGCGGCCAGCCCGTCGCCAATCTCGACGTAGCAGAAGCCGTGTCCGTCGAATACGCCCGGCCGGGCCTCACCCTGGATGTCGGCGGCGATCGCAGCGGCCACCACCTGCGCTTGACTCTCGGCAAAAACCCCGGCCTTGGGGAGCAGCATCGAATTGAGCAGCCTGACGGCGGCCACATCGCCGATGGCGAACACCCCCGGATACTGAGTTTCGAGGGTCTCGTGGTCGGAAAGGATCTCGAGGGTCTGCGGGTGGACCGGCACGTAGCCACTGTCGTCGATGAGCCCGGCGTCGGCCATCACCGCCGGGGCCCGGTGGGGTGGAATCCCCACGAGCAGATCGCAGGGCACGGTCTGCTGCTCGAAATGGAGGGTGCGCGAACCAGGATCAATGCTCTTCACCAGTTGTTGCGGGTGGTAGGCGACTCCCCGGTCGGCCAGCATGCCCTCGAGCGCCTCACCGACCGCCGGTCCGGTGACGAGCATGGGATGCGGCTCAGGCGTGTAGATGGACAGCTCGATCTGGTCCCGAATGCCGCGCGCCCGAGCCATGGACTCGATGAGCATTGCCGCTTCGTAGGGAGCGGCCGGGCAGCGGAAGGGTGCACCGGCGACGAGCACGACGATGCTGCCGCTGTCGAAGTCTTCGAGCGCCTGGTGCAGCTCCAGTGCTCCTTCGGCCTCGTACAGGTTGTAGGCGGCCTCCGAGAACCCCGGCACGGACCCGGGCGCCAGCTCGGCACCGAGTGCCAGTACCAGGTAGTCCCCGGCCAGCGGGCCGGCATCCGTGTCCACCGTGCGGGCAACGGGATCGAGGCCGCGCACATCGGCACGGATCCATTCGATGCCGGACCGCTTGAGCTTGTCCATCGGCCGCCGCACCGCATCGAGGCCATCCCGCTCACCGGTCATGAGCCACAGGTTGGACACGCCCAACCCAAAGGTGTCGCTGCGCTCCACCACCACGACCCGGTGTTCGGACGGCAAGAGGCTCCGAAGATGATGGGCCGTGGTCAACCCACCCCAGCCTCCGCCCAGAATCAGCGTCGTCGTGCCGCCCATTGCGTCACCCCCCGGTACGGTCGACTTACTTGCCCACGAGTCTGCGGACGACCCTATCGACCCTCTAGAGGCCAAAGACCCCAAACCGGACTCCCCGCAACTAGCGGCCCCTCCGCCTCTTCGAGGCACCTCCCCCTCCGGGGGAGGAAACGCGCCGTTGGTCACCCCGGCGAGCGAAGCGAGCGATAGGGGGGAGTCCGGCGAAGCCGGGAGGGGGCTTGTGAAGGCCTCGCGTCGGGGGGTCGCGCCCCTTCCGCCCGTTTCTCCCCCCAGCGAACGGAGTGAGCCTTGCGGGGAGTCCGGCGAAGCCGGGGGGGAATCCGATCATTTCCTGCCGGGCCCAGCGCGCCTCGATGAGCCCCGTCGACCACGGCTCAGATCTCGACCTGGCTTCCCACCTCTATGACCTGGTTTACAGGAAGCTGGAAGTGGCCGGTGGCGGCAGAGGCATTCCGTTGTAGAAAAGAGAAGAGGTGATCCCGCCACAGAGCCATGCCGGGTCGTTCCGAAGGTATCACGGTTTCGCGACCGACAACGTACACCGCGTCGGTTGGGTCGAACCCAAAGTCGGCTGCAACGATCGTGCTGAGCGCTGACGGAACATCGGGCGGCTCGAAGAAACCGTATGTCAGCACGACCTGATAGAAGCCCTCACCCATCTCGTGAACCGCTGCCCGGGCGGCATGCGGGACCCTGGGAACGGGCCCCGTCCGAACCGCTACTACGAGGACCGTCTCGTGAAGCACCTCGTTGTGGCGCAGGTTGGCCAGCAACGCCGGTGGAACCGCCCCGGGCTCGGGAAAGAGATACACCGCCGTGCCGGGCACTCGTGCCTGGGGATGGGTGGCGAGCGAGCCGATGAGCCGCTCCAGCGACAACTCACCCCGCCGCAGCCGCGCCGCCAGCAAGGATCGGCCCCGCGTCCAAGTCGTCATGAGCGTGAACAGGCCGGCGCCGACCACGAGCGGGATCCACCCACCGGCCGAAACCTTGACGATGTTGGCCGAGAAGAACGCGAGATCGACGACGAGGAACACTCCGGTAACTGCAGCGGCGAGCGGCGCCGGCCAGCCCCATCGCTCCCTCATCACTGAGAACAACAGCACCGTCGTGATCAGCATCGTCGTCACCACCGCAACCCCATACGCTGCCGCCAGGTTGGTCGACGACCCGAACCCGACCACCAGCGCCACGCACGCCAGCATGAGGCCCCAGTTCACGGCCGCGACGTAGACCTGGCCCATCTCACGTGGCGATGTGTGATCGATCCGCACCCTGGGCAGATACCCGAGCTGGACCGCTTGCATGGTCAGCGAATACGCCCCGGAAATGAGTGCCTGCGAGGCGATGACTGTGGCGGCCGTCGCCAGCACGACCATCGGCATCAACGCCCAGGCCGGAGGCATCCGGTAGAACGGATTGTCGACAGCGGAAGGGTCGACCAACAGCAGCGCACCCTGTCCGAGGTAGTTGAGCACCAGCGCGGGAAACACCACGACGAGCCAGCCCAAACGGATCGGTCGTCTCCCGAAGTGACCCATGTCGGCGTAGAGGGCCTCACTCCCCGTAACCACCAGAAAGATCGCGCCCAACGCCAAGAATGCCAGCCGGGGCTGCGAGGCAACAAACCGAGCGGCGAACCACGGATTCACCGCGGCAAACACACCTGGCTCCCGTGCGATCTGAGTCAAACCGAGCACTGCCAACACCGCGAACCACACGATCATCACCGGACCGAACAACGCGCCGACGGCGGCCGTCCCCCGCCGTTGTATGGCGAATAACGCGATGACGATCAACACGGCAAGCGGCACGACGAATGATTCGAGACGTGGCGCTGACACCTCGAGACCCTCAACGGCCGCGAGCACCGATATCGCCGGCGTGATCATGCCGTCGCCATACAGCAGGGCGGTGCCGAACAACCCGATGAGAATCAACGCCCACCGAAGCCCCCGCGCCTTCCGCAGCCCGGTCGGCGCAAGCAGGGCCGTCAGCGCCATAATGCCTCCCTCACCGTGGTTGTCGGCGCGCATCACGAACGCCAGATACTTGACCGAAACGATCAGCACGAGTGCCCAGAACATCAGAGACAGGATCCCGAGGACGCTGTCACGAGTCACCTGCAGGCCCTCCGCCGCCACGAAGGCTTCCCGGAACGCGTACAAGGGACTCGTGCCAATGTCGCCGTAGACGATCCCGAGGGCACCGACCGACAACAGCAGCAAATACCCGGGGGGCCGCCGATCGCTCATACACACCTACCCGGAGAGAGCCGGCGGCCACGAGAGGCGGCATCGGGCCGGACCGCCCGACCGTGTACCAGCAGAATCGACCTCGAGTTGGACGAGCAGCCCGGCGAGGTCGACTCGACACCTGGGCCGGCCGCCTGGTTCGGAGCATGAATTGCGGCGATCGAGGGGCACCCCTGCGGCGCCTCCCAATAGGCCGGCGACCTTCTCCCGGTCCTGCCACCACAACGTTGGTTCACGGCCGGTACTTCGACAATCGATTCCGCCTCTGGCGCCGCATCGGCATGGCGTCGCGAGCCGGTAGCTTCCGGAGTCCGGGAGTAGTCCTGGAGGGCAACCGCGGCAGTGCGGATGCGCTCGCCGGCGATGGCTTTCGGATTCGCGGGCGATCTCATCCCTTCCAGATCTCCGCAGCAGAATGGGTGGTGGTCGAGGAACCTCGTCGCTGGATGTCACCGCCGGATCGGCCGACCCGGTCGGGCGCTGGGGCGAATCGTACATCTGAAGAACTCGTGGACCGGCGCGATCGTGAACGGATACAAGAAACTGATCCCCGGCTGGCCGTTTCTTCTGCGGATTGTGCTGCTATCCCGGCCGTTGATCGAGGCCGCACCGGACGCCTCGAACCGCTCCGCCGTGCTCGAGGGCTGGGCAGGAGGGCTTCCGCGTGGAGCGCCGCCCCCTCCGGCCTTTAGGGCCACCTCCCCCTCCGGGAGGAAACGCGCCGTCGGTCCCCCCAGCGAGCGAAGCGAGCGTTTGGGGGGAGTGCCGAGGAGCGCAGCGACGAGGCGAGAGGGGTCATAGGCACCTCCCCCTCCGGGAGGAAACGAGTTTCGAGCGGGTTCGACGGCGGCCTCCCTAGGCTGTGCCAACGATGCGGATCGCCGTCTTCAGCACCAAGCCATACGACCGGCAGTACCTCGTGGCGGCCAACGAGAAGCACGGCCACGAACTCGTCTTTCTCGAGTCGCGGTTGAACGAGGAGACCGCTCCCCTGGCCGGCGGGGCACCGGCCGTCTGTATCTTCGTGAGCGACGTCGCGTCACGCCCGGTGCTGGAGCGGCTCCATGCCGACGGCACCCGGCTGCTGGCGCTGCGATCGGCCGGGTTCAACCACGTCGACCTGGAAGCCGCCGACGAGCTCGGCGTCACCGTGACCCGGGTACCGGCCTACTCCCCGCACGCCGTCGCCGAGTTCACCGTCGGCATGATCCTGGCCCTCGACCGCAAGTACCACCGGGCCTACAGCCGGGTGCGCGAGGGCAACTTCTCCCTGGAAGGGATGAAGGGATTCGATCTTCACGACCGCACCGTGGGCATCGTCGGCACCGGCAAGATCGGCCACATCGTGGCACAGATCCTCAAAGGCTTCGGCTGCAGCGTCCTGGCCTACGACCTCCACCCCAACGACCGGACCCGGTCGCTCGGCGTCACCTACGTGGGACTCGAGGATCTCCTCGCCCGCTCCGACATCATCACCCTCCACTGCCCCCTCACCCCCGACACCCACCACCTCATCGACGACGAGGCGCTGCAGCGGGTGCGGCGCGGGGTCATGCTGATCAACACCAGCCGGGGGCCGCTCGTCGACACCGAGGCGGTCATCGCCGCACTGAAGGACGGCCGCATCGGACACCTGGGGCTGGACGTCTACGAGGAGGAAGGTGACCTCTTCTTCGAGGACCTGTCGGATCAGGTCATCCAGGACGACGTGTTCACCCGGCTGCTCACCTTTCCCAACGTGCTGATCACCGGCCACCAGGCCTTCTTCACCCACAACGCCATGGTCCAGATCGCCGAAACGACGCTCGCCAACGTCGACGCCTACTCGTCCGGCCGGCCGTCGGGCAACGAGGTGCAGCCGGCCGCCGTCCGCGGCTAATCGGCAGCGAGCCGGCACCTGCTGGCGTGAGCCCTGGTCCGCCCTGGCATCGGGCGTCAGGCACTCGATTTCCCTGGCAAGCGGGAGCTACTACGAGATCACGATCGTCTACACAGGCGGCACCTTCGCAAAGGCCCTGATGCAGTGACCGTTCGCCTCTAACGAGCAGACCACCGCAGGAGGAAGCTCTGGGGCGGGGGAAACGGAGGCCAACCGGAAGGAGGGATTGTCATGACCAGCATCAGCGAGACCAACAGGGCGGCCGCAACCCGGTTCATCGAGGGCTTCAACACGGACGATTGGGAAGCCGTCCGGGAGGTGGTTGCCACCGACTTCGTCCTGCATCATCCGATCGGCGGCACCAACCAGCTGGGACCGGAAGGCATGATCGCCGTGTGGTCGCACTTCAAATCTGCACTGCCGGACTCATGGCATCCGATCCCGATCATGATCACGGAGGGCGACCTGCTGGCGGTGCTGCTGCCCACCTACGGCCATTTCACCGGTAATCCCCATCAGGGCATTCCCCCGACCGGGGAATGGCTGGAGTACGGCATGGTGAACATCGTGCGCCTCCGGGACGGCAAGGTGGCTGAGGGGTGGTTTGGAATGGATCCGCTGGCGGAGGCTCAGCAGATGGGCGCCGCGCCGTCACCGCCGCCCCGCCCGCTCAGCGATGTCGAGACGGCGAACATCGAGCTTTTCCGGAAGACCGTCAACACCGCCGGTCTGGAGTACGACAACGTGACCGCCTTCGGTGATGTCGTCGTGGCGATGGGGCCTCCCCAGTACGCCGAAGATGCCAAGGTGCGCACGCTCGAGATCTACCGGGCCAAAGCCGACGCTCTGTCGCTGGTGCGATCCCACGAGTTCCCCACCATCCCGCCGTTTGCGGGTGCCTTGTCGGTGGATGCGGACCTCAGCCTGGCGGTGGTCTTGCGATTCTTCGAGCACGTGTTGAACAGACGTGATCTGGATACTCTGGTCGAGATCGCTTCGCCGGACATCCTCATCCATGCCACGGCCATGCCTTGCGAAGCCAGCTTCTACGGCATCGGTGGTGTAAGCGGCTGGCTGAGGGAGGCCTGGGAGGCGTTTCCCGATCTGAGCATTGTCGATGACGCCTCAGTCGCCCAGGGCGACATCGTTGCGGTGCGCTGGACGGCACGGGGCACGTCGAGGGGCTCGTTCTTGATGCTTCCTCCGACGGGCGAACCAGTCGACTACACCGGCTTGTCGATGTACCGCATCGAGGACGGTCAGATCGCAGAGATCTGGGAGACGAGGAACACGCTGGGCATCATGCTCCAGCTGAACCCAGACATCGGCGGTGGTCAACACCAGCACTAGGCGGGACGCGGACGGCGACGGGGACCTCGATCTTCTCTTGCACTTCCGACTCGGGGAACACCGCCCTCACGCACGGTTCCACAGTGAGAGCGCTGACCGGCCAGACCTTCGCTGGCACCTGCATCGCCGGAAGTGACAGGCTGCGCATAGTGGGAGGCTGAACCCCCCGGGGCCTGACCCCCCGAACGCCCGGCGCCGACGATCTGTCCGGGCGGAGACCGTCACGCGATCTAGCGATGGACAATGGGCCGCTCCACCGAGCTCCAAGTGGTCTGAGGACCGGATAGAGCCGTTGGTATCTCCGATTCCGGCCGTTCGCCCCTGCCCCATCGACCGGGGCGACAGTCACGATCGAAGATCTAGGACACCCAAGCGGAGGTGACAGGCATGCAAGTGGAATTGTCCCGAACCTATCCCGTACCTCGGCACCACGGATTCGAGTACTTCATGGACGTCGGGTCGTGGGCAGACTGGACCACCCTCGACGTGACCGACGTAGAGGCAGCCGTGTGGCAGCAGCCGGGCGACACGATCCGGTATTCCCGCACGAGCGGTCTCCCCGGATTCCCCATGCAGGGCACCGCCGTGCTGGACGAGGTGGTTGCGGATGAACTGGTGCGGATGACCCTGACCACCACCGGATTGCCGGCCATGCCCATCGAGTGCCGATTCGCCGACGCCGGATCCGGTGCGTTCACCCTCACCCTGACCGTGCATACCGACGATCCCGCTGGCTTCTTCCAGGATGCCCTCCAACAGCTCCTCTTCATCGAGAGGCTCACGGCCCGGGACATGCGCAGATCCCTCGGCGGACTGGAACGGGTTCTGGTCGAGACCCCGGTGGGTTGAGCGCAACCGGCGATGCAAAGCCGACGGCCGGCACTGCGACGGGTTGCCGCGCATCGATGGACCGGCCCGACCGCAGTGTGAACCGGCAGAGAGGGAACGGTGGCATGAACCGCCCCCGGGTTGGTGTTCAGATCGGAGCGTCAACGCGACCGGGCGACGTAGCAGCAATCGCCTCCGAAGCGGAAGGGCTCGGGTACGGCGAGGTCTGGTTGGCGGAGGATTACTTCGAGCTGGGCGGCGTCTCATCGGCCGGCGTGGCTCTGGCCGCCACCCAGAGAATCCCGGTGGGCCTCGGCGTGGTCTCTGCCGTGGCACGACACCCGGCCGTGACGGCAATGGAGTACGCCACACTCGGCGGCGCCCATCCCCACCGCTTCATGGCCGGGATCGGACACGGCGCCCCAGGATGGGTGCGCCAGATGGGCCTGCAGCCGGCCTCGCCGCTTCGGGCGCTGCGAGAGGCCGTCACCGCCATCCGGCGGCTCCTCGCCGGCGACGAAGTCTCCGGCGACGGCGACTACTTCCACTTCGACGGAGTTCGTCTCCGCCACCCCCCGCCCGGCCCGGTGCCCCTCTATTTGGGGGTCCACGGTCCGGCGTCTCTGCGCCTGTCCGGCGAATTGGCCGACGGGACCGTGCTGGGATGGTTCAGCTCGCCGGGCTACGTGGCCTGGGCCCGGGACTGCATCGAAGAAGGTCGGGCACGAGCCGATCGGCCCGAAGTACACGAACTGGTGGCGCTGTGTGTGCTGTCGATATCGGCGGAAGACCCGGTCGACGCCAAGCAGAGGATCGCCGGCTGGGCCACACCGATGCTCACCCAGTTGGCGGCTTCGCCCCAGCTCACCGCCTCCAGCGAGGGCGCCGAGCTGCTCGCTCACTTCGAACGGGAAGGGCACGACGGAAATCGGGCTTCCCAGATCCCGGAACCCTTGCTGGGCCGCTTCGTGGCCGCCGGAAACATCGCGGATTGTGCCGACACCGTTGCCGACTTGCTGGAGGCGGGCGCCGATCGAGTGGTTCTGGTGCCCAACCCGGCCGGTTACTTGTCCACCGGCGACATGGTCGAGCAGATGCGCACCGCATCATCACTGACCCGAACCCAGTGGTGCGCATGAACCCTCTCGAGTGGTCCAGGAGGAGGTCACCCGTCCCGAGCCCTCCTGGAGCCACGCGAAGGTTGGACCCGCCGCACAGACTCCCCTCTTGTCGGCTCAACCCGCTCATTGATCGACGTAGCCGTCATCCCAGGTGCGGGTTGGGTCGTGAGATCGCAGGTCGACACCGTGATCGACGAAGGCCTTCAGCGGTAGCAATACGTTCAGCCACCGGGCGGAGGCCTCCCCTGATCTGGCGCAGTCGGCGCCTGGGCACTGTGAGCCGACACCACTCTGCGTAGAGGTGTAGCTTTTGCGGTGTTGCACGGCTCTGCCCATATCGCGGGGAGCTGAGGTCAACGCCATCGGGCAACAAAGCGACGAGGCCACGACGACCTCGTCCTAGGTAAGCACCGTCGAGGAAACGGGGAAAGGGGCATCTATGAGACGATCAGTGCTGCTGGTGCTGTTGGCGGTTGTGGGTCTGGTGATGGCGACCGCCGTTCCGGCTGGGGCCGATGCGCCAGCGAAGACGGAATACACGACGTTCGAGTGGATGTGCGGCAGCGACACCAGCGAGGCGAGGATCTGGTTCAGCGGTCAAGATGACAAGCTGATGCATGCCCGCGGGGTCGTCAACTCTCTTGTGGAGTACGTGCTGGTCGACGATGTGTGGCAACAAGTGGGTACCAACACCACCGTGGCTAACGTCAACGTGGAGGCAGCCACGTTCGAAGGTTCGTTCTGGGGCACCTACAGCCTGCGGGCCGACATCATCGGCGACTTCGACGGCACATGGAGCTGGGGCAACTCCCCGAACGGACGTGCCTCCGGCAAGGGCGTAGGCGACGACGCCGGGAAGATCGCAAAGACGACCCTCCTGGGGGCACCCCCAGAAGGTGCGCCCGCGCCTCCGCCTCCACCATGTGACCCTCTTGGGCTCACGTTCACCCAGGTAGTCATCATCGACCCGCACGGCTAATTAGCAACCGACTCGAAACGATCGCACAGCCTCCACCGCATCCGCCGGTGGGGGCTGTTCGAACCCGGCGTCCGCTGCTCCACGCCCACACAGATCGCCAAATACGGGCGATATCACGCATCTCGCCAAATGCTCGAGCTCGAGAACGGCACGCCTGCGCTCGCTACTCGAACTCCTCTAGGAACATTCGTGAACCCTGACCCACGCCGTGAAAGCGTCGCTTGGCTACGGGCCGACAGATCGATGGGGCTCCTCTCCAATCGAGGCGCTGACTGTGAAGCGCGTCGAGTCAAAGAGGTTTCACCTGATATTTCCGAACGGCCAGGGCATCTACTTCGAGCCCCAAGACGAAGATGGTTTCGCAGCCGCAGTCCCCAAGGTGTCAACGCTGGTCGAAAACTGCGCGGGAATCGCCGGTTGAAAACTGCGCGTTCTAGCGGGTCTGTTCGGTGGCCATCACCTCCTTGCCTTTGCCGCGGAGCCGGTAGCTGTCGCCTTTGAGGACGATGACTTCGGCGTGGTGGACCAACCGGTCGACCATGGCGGCCACGGCCACGGCGTCGCCGAAGATCTCCGCCCAGGCGGAGAAGCTCTTGCTGGAGGAGACGATCAGCGAGCTGCGCTCGTAACGGGACGACCCCAACGAGAAGAACCGCGAGGCGGCTTCGGGGTCGAAGGGGATGTATCCGACTTCGTCGACGATGAGGAGGGGGATCCGCCCCAGGCGGGTGAGCTCGTCGGCCAGCCTGCCGGCCTTCTTGGCTTCGGAGAGGTGCAGCACCCACTCGGTGGCCGTGGCGAAGGCCACCCGATAGCCCAATGTTCTTCGACGTGATCGTCAGAGCGCAGACGTGGCGGAATGCCGGATATCTCCTGTTGGCCTTTCCGCTGGGGATCTTCTACTTCGTGTTCCTGGTGACCGGTCTGTCGCTCGGCTTCGGCTTGCTGATCACCGTGGTGGGAATCCCGATCCTGGTGGGCATGCTGGCGGCCGCCTACGGCCTGGGCGAGTTCGAACGGGGGCTGACCAACCTGATGCTCGACCAGAACACGCCCCCGGCCCACCGCCTGGGCGTCACCGGAGGCCTGCGGGAGAAGGTGAAGGCGCTGCTGCGTAGCTCCGAGACCTGGAAGGGGGTGGCATACCTCTTCGCAGAGTTCCTCTTCGGAATCATCGGTTTCACGCTGGTGGTCACGGCCGCGGCCTCCTTCGCGCTGATCGCCACCCCGCTCTTCTACGTCATGGAGTGGTGGATCCCGAGGGACAACTGGCCGTCTTCGTTCTGGGTGGTCGACACCCTGGGCGAGTCGTTCCTGGCGGCCGGCGGCGTTCTCCTCGCCGGCTTCATCCTGCTGCACCTCAACAACTGGGTCGCCCGGGCATGGCGTGCGTTCGCCGGGTTCATGCTCGCACCGACCGAGCCAGTGGTGCCCGTCGAGCACCCACACTTAGAGGAGAAGGTGTCGGTGTGAGTCGTCCGAACTAGGGGTTTCCGCGCACGACGGCCGCGCCCCCTCCGCCCTGTTTCTCCCCCCAGCGAACGGAGGGAGCTCGTTTTCCCTAGCGATCGAAGCGAGCGTTGGGGGGAAGTACCGCAGGTCGACCCGTTTCTCCCCCCAGCGAGCGAAGCGAGCGTTGGGGGGAGTCCGGCGAAGCCGGGAGGGGGGCCTTCGCGCCGCCAGGACGCGCCCCCTCCGCCTCTTCGAGGCACCTCCCCTCCGGGGGAGGAAACGCGCTTGTTTCTCCCCCCAGCAAGCGAAGCGAGCTCGGTCCCCCAGCGAGCAAAGGGAGCATTGGAGGGAAGGATCAGGCCCGGTTCAGTCGGGCGCTGACATGACTCTGAAAGGGCTGCTGGTCGGTGCCAAGCCAGATCTCGTAGCGGAGTAGGTCGCCGTCGACCCGATAGCTACGTCTGAGCCGGGTGACCCGCTCGATCCCCTCGGCCATCGGCGCCGCCTTCGCCTCGAGCGAGATGGACGTCCCTTCCAACCTCCCCTCCGAGAAATCGGAGCCGGCGGTCAAGGACACGTAGGCGTTGATGAGCTCTGAGTCGATCATGCGCCAGAAACCCATCTCGGTGTGCAGAGGTGATCCGTCTTCCGGCGACCACGCTCGCTGTTCGTAGACAAGCCAGGGCCCCCCCCGGTGCGAAAACCGGATCTCTTCTTCGAAGCGAAAGGATCCAACAGTGTGAAACCGACCGTCGCCCTCGCCCCGCCAGGTCCCGAGGAGAAAGGCCAGCTGCTCGAGGCCCGGATGTAGTCCGGACACCTCACTCATCGACATCCTCCTTTCTCGGTTCCGATGGCGGGGAGTCGAGCCGCTTCTCGAACCAATGATGGGCGAAGGGTTCGTCGTTGAAGGCATCGACTTCTTGGTAGCCGGCCGACCGGTACAGGGCGATGGCTTCGATCAGGGACCGGTTGGTCTCCAGGCGGACCACGCCGACGCCCCGGTCGGCGGCCCGAGACTCGAGCTCGGCGAGCAGCCGCCGGCCCAGTCCGATTCCCCGGACGGAGGGGGACACCCACATCCGCTTGATCTCGGCCGGCCCGTCATGGTGGAACTTGAGCGCACCGCATCCGACGGGTACCTCCCGCAGCCGGGCGACCAGCAGCAGACCGGCGGGCTCGGTGAGCTCATCCACGTCGGCCGAGATGCTGCGCGCCGGGTCGAAACCGGTTTCGAAGCGGACGTCGAGCTCTGCGAAGTATTCGTCTATGCAGAACTGGGCGTCGGCGCTCGAGGGGTCCTCGACCGCGATCTGGACCTCTCGGTTGACCGCCGGGCCCTGCTGTTGGCTCATTTGTCCGACCTATTCAGAGAGGTGTCCCAGCCGCCGCGTGAGAAAATGTTCCATACCATCGCGTTCGGTAGGTGAAGCTTCGGCCAAGACGGGCCGGACGGCCACATCCCGAGTCGGGCACCGTCACCCGAGACGCCCATCTGCGCCCGCAACCCGCCGGGCCGGCTACGCCTCGACGAGCAGCAGCAGCGTTTCGGGCCGGACCCCGTCGAACTCCATCGCTTCGGCGGCAGCCTCGGACTCCATCACCTCTTGGAACGCCGCCATGTCGGGGACCTCCAGCAGCACCCCGGTCCGGTTCGAACCTTCCGGATCGGTGAAGGTCCGCACCGTGATCCCCATCGGTCCGAAGATCTCACTGCGCCGCGGCGAGCTGAGCCAGTGATCGACGTCGTCGACCTCGTGGAACGCCATCAGCGTGGTCATGTCCACCTCTCTCTCTGTCGTCCCGCCCAGCACCGAGCGGTACCAATTCCTGTGAACCTCTTGCCCTCGGCGAGCCGCAACGACTCCTCGACGGCCGAATCTAGCCACTCGGTTCGCGCTCGACAGCCCCGGTGCCGCCATCGCCCACCTCGAGCGGGTCGAGCCGGTGACGCCAGATCGCCCGAACCGCGCTCGTCCCCCGGTGCCGCCGTGTCAGAGAGCTGCGGCCTCTTCGGCGGCAACCCGCCGAACGCGGAGACACTCCTCGACGCCGAACAGGCGGTGGCTGCGCTGGTCCTGGGGCGGGAAATCGGCCGCGGCCGCTTCGATCGGAAGAACCTCCGGCCGGTCGACCGAGTAGGTGCGCCCCTCGTTGACGATGGTGGCCGAACCGCTCGCCAGCACGTTCTTGAGCCAATCCGTGCCTGATCCATATGGGAGCGCGATCGCGAACCCGTCGTCGGTGGGCACCGCCTGAACCGGGGTCTCGTAGGCTCGGCCCGTCGTCCGGCCTTCATGTCGGATCACCGATGCGTACGCGCCCGGAGTGCCGGCCGATTTGAGCAGGCGCGGGTTGACGACGTCGCGGGCGAACCGGCGGACGACGTCGAGCACCGGCGCGGACTTCCCTCGCATCGCAAGAACAAGGGCGACCCACAGGGACAGCAGTGCCACGAACACCGCCCCCACGAGCATTGCGATTCTTCTCATCAACGCCACCTCCTTGCGGGCCGGGTGACTCTCGATCCAGTGTACGTGCGAGCTATGGGTCGCCCCCGGGCCGAGGATCGTCACTCGCGATGTGGAAGTGACCAAGCAACCGGATGCCGCTCCACTCCCCTCCGGGGAGCGCTAGGAGACGCTGATGACGACCTTTCCCCGAGCGTGCCCCTCTCCGTAGTAGGCGAGGGCCGCAGGGGTTTCGCTCAGCGGGTAGGTGCGGTCGATGACCGGGGTGACCTCGCCGGCCTCGATGAGCTCCTTCATCGCCACCAGGTCCTCGCTCTTCTCCTTGGCGGCGAACGGGCGGAGCTTCTGGGACACGAACGGAGACACCACCAGCGCCCCGACGGCCCGAGCCAGGAAGCCGCCGATCCACCGACCGCCGCCCTTGTTGCTGTTGGGTATGAGCATGCCTCGCCGGGCGAGGGCTCGCCGGTAATGGGACAACGATCGGTTCCCCACGTTGTCGAGGATCAGGTCGTAGCGGGACCCGCCGGCGGCGAAGTCCTCCCGGGTGTAGTCGACGACGTGGTCGGCGCCGATCGATCGGACCAGGTCGACGTTGGTGGTGCTGCACACGCCGGTCACCTCTGCCCCGAACGACTTGGCGATCTGCACGGCGAACGTCCCCACCCCTCCCGACGCCCCGTTGATCAGCACCTGCTGCCCCGGCCGAACCCGGCCTACGTCGCGCAGAGCCTGCAGAGCGGTGGTGCCCACCACCGGGACGGCCGCCGCCTGCTCGAACGTCAGGTTGGACGGCCTCGGCGCCACTGCGTCCTCCGAGACGCCGGCGTATTCGGCGAAGCCTCCATAGCGAGTTTCGGCGTACACCTCGTCGCCGGGTTGGAAGCTCGACACTGCGCTGCCGACCGCGTCGACCTCTCCGGCCACGGCCAGTCCCAGGACCTGGTTCTTCGGTTTGCGGAGCCCGGTCGTGGGACGGAGCACGTACGGCATGCCGCGCAGCACGTCCCAGTCGCCCGGGTTGACGGCCGCAGCCCGAATGCGCACCAGCACTTCGTCGTCCTCGAGGGCGGGCCTCTCGAGATCGGCGAGCTCGAGAACATCGGGTGTGCCGTACTCGCGGTAGACGACTGCCTTCATCGGGTCCTCCTCGGCCGCGTGCTGCGACGGTACGTGATCGACCCCGGACGGGGAAAGGGCCGATAGACCCCCATGGCCATCTGACCCCGCAATTGCAATCTGAAGATGCGGTGATGGTGGCAATTGCTCGAGCTTTTCGCCGAGCTGCAGCAAGGGATTATGGTCGGGGGGGCACGGGGGAGGTCAGCGTCAAACGGATCGTGGTTGTTGCCAATCGGCTTCCGGTCTCCTGGACCGGGGACAAATGGACGACTAGCCCGGGCGGGCTGGTACGTGCCCTCGGCCCCATCCTGCAGGACGCCAAAGGGGCGTGGGTGGGGTGGCCGGGTATCGCCGACTTCGCTCCCGAACCGTTCGAGTACGGCGGGATCGAGCAGCGGCCACTCGCCCTGAGCGAGCAAGAGGTCGCCGGCTTCTACTACGGGTTCTGCAACGGCACCTTGTGGCCGCTCTACCACGATGCACTGGCACCTCCCGCCTACCACCGCCGCTTCTGGTACCCGTACCGGAACGTAAACGATCGCTATGCCCGTGCAGCTGCCGAATGCCTCTTCACAGGCGACATTGCCTGGGTGCAGGATTACCAGTTGCAGCTCGTCCCCGGCATGCTTCGGACCCTGCGCGATGACGTCACCATCGGCTTCTACCTCCACATCCCGTTTCCCCCGATAGAGCTCTTTTCGCGGCTTCCGTGGCGCGCCCAGATCATCGAAGGCCTGCTGGGAGCCGATGTGCTGGCGTTTCAGACGCGCGCCAGTGTGGCCAACTTCGCCAAGGCCGCCCAGCGCTACGGCGATGCCACACCGGTTTCCCGCTACGAGCTGCGCTGGCGTGGTCGTCGTATCAGGCTGCAACGGGCCCCTATTGCCATCGACACCCCCCACTTCGAACGACTGGCGAGATCTGAGTCCGTGCAGCGCCGTGCCGCTCAGCTCCGTCACGAGCTGGGCAACTCCAGTCGGATCATCCTTGGCGTCGATCGCCTCGACTACACGAAGGGCATTGATCTCCGGCTCAAAGCGTTTGCCTCGTTGCTGGACCGTCGTGGTTGTGAAGAGCGGTGCACGTTCGTCCAGATCGCGGTGCCCAGCCGGGAACATGTCCCCGTCTATCAGGAACTGCGCCGCACCATCGAACAACTCGTCGGTCGGGTCAACGGCGACCATGGAGAGGTCGGATGGGTCCCGGTCTCGTACCTGTATCGAAGCTTTGATCTGGAGGAGCTGATTGCCTATTACGTCGCGGCCGACATCATGCTGGTGACGCCGCTCAGAGATGGGATGAACTTGGTCGCCAAGGAGTACGTCGCCTCGCGCTGCGAGCCCACAGGCGTTCTCGTGCTCAGCGAGTTCGCCGGCGCGGCCGAACAACTCCGTACAGCACTCATCGTCAACCCCCACGACGTAGACGGCGTGGCCGCGGCCCTGGAGGCGGCGATCGATATGCCGGCCGCCGAGGTCGAGAGCAGGATGAAGAGGCTCATTCGGACCGTACGCCGGGAAACGGTATTCGACTGGGCCGAGGGGTGTCTCGCACTGCTCGATCGCTGATGATCGAGCCCGACCTTCGCCGCGCCCTGCACGAGGTCGCAAAGGCTCGGGTTCTTCTGGTGGCCAGTGACTTCGACGGTACGCTCTCGCCGATCGTGCCGGATCCGGAAGCCGCTTTGGCGGACCGCGAGGCGGTCGATGCCCTGATGGCGATCGCAGCGCTGCCTCGCACGCACGCCGCCGTCATCTCCGGCCGGTCGCGACCAGTGCTCGGCCGTCTCACAGGATGGCCTCCGGGTGTTGTGCTGATCGGCTCGCACGGCGCAGAGGAGGCGGACCTGGATGTCGATCCCGAGGTGCAACGAGCGGTGTCAAAACTGACGACGACGTTGCAAGACATCGCCGAGTCGTATCCCGGCAGTGTGGTCGAGGCCAAACCACTCGGAGCCGCGTTCCACGTTCGTCACTGTGCGAACCCACCGGTGGCTGCCGCCGCTGCCGGGGCCGCAGGAAGACGAGCCGGCGCCGGGATCATCGAAGGAAAGATGGTGGTGGAATTGCTGTTCGGGCCGGCCGGAAAGGGAGTGGCTCTGGACCGGCTCCGGCAGCGGCTCGATTCCGAGGCAGTGGTTTTCCTCGGTGACGACGTAACGGACGAAGCCGGCTTCTCCGCACTCGGAGCTCGTGACGTGGCGATCAAAGTGGGTCGAGGGGAAACGGTCGCGCCGTGGTGCATCGATACGCAGGCGCACGTCGCGCCTGTGCTCGCAATCGTGGCAGAAGCGCGAGGAGCGGCCACCCATTCTTCCTAGGGCGGCACCGGCGGAAACCATCCGACCCGGCACGGAAGTCCGCGGGCCCCCGCCGCAGACAGGTTCGGCGGCCCGAGCCACGAACTCCACGGCTGCCGGGCAGGAACCGAAGGGAGCGCTGAGATGCCGCGGCTCTATGGGGTGGTCGGCGGCGGGCGGTACACGTCCTCGGGATACTCGAGGAGCGTGCCGCAGCCGAGTGCATAGTCGACGATCTCCTCCAGCTCACCCGGCATCCAGGGGGTGGCGGCGAAGACGCCGCGCTCGGCGGTGGCATCGAGTTCGGCCTGGAAGTCGTTGCACACCTGCTCGTCGGCCACGAGAGCAGCCCGGTAGGCCATCATCTCCGGACTCTCGGAAAGCTCCTCCCAATCCGCGGCGGTGCTCGCCCGAACGGCCAGCTCCTCGATCGGAAGGCTCCTGAAGAAGAGCGTGTGGAGATCGGCGATGTCCTCGGGGGGCTCGATGGCGGCGGCGGCCTCCAGGGCCTCGGTCTGAATCTCCCCCAGTCGTTCGAGAGCCGCCCCGAGGTCCTGCGGAGTGAAGTCGGCCAGCTGCGCCCCTTCGGCAACCAGCACCTCCCCCTGCGGGCCGGCGATGAGCACCTCGTACCGCTGCAGGGCCCGGCGCATGATCGCGTCGACGCGATCGACGTACTCGGTCAGCGACATCTCGCCACCGCCGCATCCCGAGAGCAAAAGCGTGATCGACGCGAGCAGAACGAAGCGTTTGACGGCCATCAGATGCTCCATCGTCCCATCCCGGTCCCCCGTCGTAATAGGGCCGGTTGTCACACGACGGAAGGCCCCGACTATCCGCTCGCTCCCAACACCACCTTCCCAGCGTGTCCGCCGCGCTCCAGCAGCTCGTGAGCGCGGGCGGCCTCGAGCAGCGGAATGCGTTCGGCCACCACCGGCTTGATCTTGCCGGCGGCCAGCAGATCGAGGAGCTCCGCCAGCGTTTCCGTCTGCGGCCCCTTGCCGGCATTGGGAGTCAGCGGGGCCCGCTTGCCATCGGGAATGAGAGCGAGGAAGAGCCGTGTCAGCAGGCTGAGGGGAATGACCTTGATCCCGGCCCTGGACGAGGCCGCCACCCCGAACCACACCAGCCGCCCTCCCTTGCGCAGGGTCCGGTACGAGCGCCACAGCTGCCGTGCGCCGCCGATGGGGTCGAACACCACATCTACCCCGTCACCGGTGAGGCTGCGGATGCGGGCGACGAAGTCTTCCGTGCGGTAGTCGATCGGTGTGGCCCCGAGTGCGGACACCAGTTCGTGGTTGTGTCGGGACGCCGTGCCGTACATCTCCAGCCCGGCCAGCCGGCCGAGCTCGAGCAGGGCGGTCCCCACGCCTCCCGCCGCCCCGTGGATCAGGATGCGCTCGCCGCTCTTCACGCGGGCCACTTGGTGCATCTCCAGGTAGGCGGTGACGTAGTTCGCCACCAGGCAAACGGCCTCGCCGGGATCCACGCCCTGGGGAACGGGCACCACCTCGGCGGCGGGCAGGCAGATGAACTCCGTGTACCCGCCCGTCAAGAAGGGGCCGCCGGCAACCGTCTGCCCCGGCCGGACCGTCGACACGCCCTCGCCCACCTCCTCCACCACGCCGACGACGTCACACCCCGGCGTGAACGGCGGGCGGGGAAACCCCGGGAACCGCCGTGAGCGGACCATCAGATCGAAGGCGGAGACCCCGGCGGTCAGCACCTTCACCCGGACCTCTCCGGAACGGGGTTCGGGGAGATCCTCTTCTATCACCGCCAGCACGTCCGGACCGCCGCGCTCCAGTACGACGACGCGATGATTCTTCATGCCTGCACCTCCTCGCCCTCACCCACCGGCACGTCGATCTCGAAGACATCGGTGGCCCGCACCGGTGGCGTGCGATTGCGTTGATCGATGGCTTTTCGGGCACTCCTGCCCAACGTACGTGCCCGGCCTCGTGCTGGATAGAGCCGAACGACCCCCGACAGCTCGACCGGAGGGCCGCGCCGGCACGCAGGTGGACTTGGTGGCGAGAGAGTGTGCCTGATAGGTCTTAGGGGAGCGTTGCGGGGGTTGGTCCCGTAGCGTTGCAGG
>CAYFYE010000037.1:0-22698 GCA_964347285.1 uncultured Acidimicrobiia bacterium | reverse complement strand
CTCGAAGCGACGCGTTGCCGATGATGCTTCCCTCGCAGATCAGGCTGTCCACGAGCTCGGTGGTCCGGTCTCCCGCTTCTCGCACGAAGCGGGCGGGTGGATAGTCGCGTTGAGCGGTGCGAATCCGCCACGCCCGGTTGTACAGATCCAATGCCGGCATCCGATCGCGCACCTCGGCATTGGCGGCGACATACCCGTCGACCGTGCCCACGTCACGCCAATACGGCTCGGCTCCCTCGGGCCGGCCGGGTAGAGCATTCTTGGCGAAGTCGTACATGAACACTCGCTCGCCCTCGCGTATGAGCCGGGGAATCACATCCCGGCCGAAATCCAGCGTGCTGTCCGGTTCCTCGAGCTCGGCCAGCAGGGCCCGCTGCAGAAGACCTGCCCGGAAGATGTAGTTGCCCATGCTGACCAGCGCATGCCCGGGCCGGTCGGGCATCTCCTTGGGTCGAGCCGGCTTCTCGTCGAAGCCGACGATGCGGCCCGACTGGTCGCATTCAAGGATTCCGAACTGGTGGGCCTCGGCGACCGGCACCGGGATCGCCGCCACGGTGACGTCGGCTCCGGTGTCGCGGTGGAAGCGGTCCATCTGGGAGATGTCGAAGAGATAGATGTGGTCGCCTCCGAAGACGGCGACGTGGGCCGGCCGGAAGTCGCGCACCAGGTTGAGGTTCTGGAGAACGCTGTCGGCCGTGCCCCGGTACCAATGCTCGCCCAATCGCATCTGAGCGGGAGAGACCTCGATGAACTCGTCTATCCCGGACAGGTGCCAGTTGCGACTCAGGTGCTGGATGAGGCTGCTGGCCATGTACTGGGTGAGAACGAAGATGCGCCGGTAGCCGGAATTGACGAAGTTGGAGAGGGCGAAGTCGATGATCCGGTAGCGACCTCCGAACGGAACGGCCGGCTTGGCCCGGTGCGACGTGAGCGGGGCCAGGCGAGACCCCTTGCCGCCCGCCATGATCATCGCGATGGTGTCCAGCACGAGCCCGTCTCCCTTCGCAACCATTGTCGCAGCGGCGGCGGCTGGGTACTACTCGGTTCGGCGGTGCGCCCAGGGAGGCGTGAAAAGACGGGTCGGTCGGTCCTGCGGCCGCCAAACGGGTGCCACGATTCCGGCCACTATGGCGGCGATCTGCAGCCAGTCGCCGAGCCGGGCGTAGAGCGTGGGGCCGGCCGTCCTCCACCGCAGCTCACCAAGCAACACCTCGGGCACGAAGAGGCTCGTGGTTTCGCTGAGCGACCCGTCGGCGTCGATGAGGGTCGACTTGCCGGTGATCGCTCCGTGAATGAGGGGCGTGCCCAACTCGGCGGCTCGCATTCGGGTGAGGCCGATGAACTGGTCGGAGGCTTCGGAGCGGCCGTAGCTGCCCTCGTTGGACAGCACAACGAGGATCTCGGCCCCCTCTTTGGAGACGCTGCGGACGGTACGGGCGAACGCCCCCTCGAAGGATATGACCGAACCCAGCACTCCTTCGGGAAGGTCCCATACCACCGGCCGGTCCCCCCGCACCATGTCACGGGGCACGGCGTCGAGCTGGGGGATGAACGTGAGCGCGTCGCGAAACGGCACGTACTCGCCGTAGGGCACCGGATGCCGTTTCATGTACTCGCCGATCAGATCGCCCCGGCGCGATAGGAGCAAGTTGGCGTTGATGAAGCGGTCGGGATCCTCGGCAACTCTCGTGCCGCTCACCAGCAGGTTGGAGTCCAAGCGGCGCGCCTCGGCAGACAGGTCGGCGAACACCTGGGGATTGGTGACCGGGCTGGTCGAGCTCCCCGTGGAGTTTTCCGACCACACCACCAGGTCGAGCGTCCCCGGCTGCAGGCTGCGGGTCAGCTCGAGGTGGGACTCCAGGATGAGTCGGTTCTCGTTGGGGCAGTGGACCCGGGGGCACGGGCTTCCCCCTTGAACGATGGCGATGGAGAACGGTTCGCCGTCGGCCGAAGGCGGCCAAAGCGTGCCGAGCAGGGTGAAGGCCAGTGCGGACCCGATGGAAATCCGTAGCGGCAGCCGGGCCGGTGCCGCGTCGGCCAGCAGGGCAACGCCGGCAGCAACACCGACGGCGACGACCGACCAACCGGTGGTGCCGATCCATTGGGCGGCGCCACGAGGCCAGGCCAGGCCCCCGATTCCGTTGCCCAGTGCTCCCCAAGGGAATCCGCCGAAGGGCCACCGCTCCCGGGAAAACTCCCACAGCGCCCAGGCACCGACGGTGACCAGCCACCAGCGGGTCGGCGGGAGGGCGCGGAATATCCACACCACCGCGGCGAACAGTGCGGCGTACAACGCCTCGGCCAGTACGAGCGGGAAGAATGCCACTGCCCCGAGCAGGATTATCCAGCGCAGCAAGGCTCCGAAGAAGGCCGCTCCGAAGACGAATCCAAGCCAGGCAGCCCGGCCGGGCCGGTCGACGTGGCGAAGAGCCCACAGGAACGGGGCCGGAGCGACGAAGATCAGGAAGCCCAAGTCGAGCGGTGGAAAGGCCGCCCACATGAGCGCAGCCGATGCCAATGTGGCCAGCAGGGCGGTCATCGGCGGCGAGGTTACCCGCATGAGCGGCTTCGCCGGTGCCGTAGAGTCTCGACCATGGACGACCTGGCCGTGGCCGTGGAAGCTGCCCGAGCCGGCGCCGAGGTAGTCCGCGCCGGGATGGGCCGGGCCGGGCGTGCCGAGTACAAGGCCGACGCCAGCCCGGTCACCGAGGTCGATCGGGCCGCAGAGCGAGCGGTGCTGGCGATCCTCGAACGTGCCCGTCCCCGAGACGCCGTGGTGGCCGAAGAGGGCGGGGGCGGCATCGGCGCCGACGCGGGCCGACGCTGGTTCGTCGATCCCCTCGATGGGACCGTCAACTTCCTCAGTGGGATCCCCCAGGTCGGCGTGTCGGTGGCTCTCTACGACGAGGGAGGAGCGGCGGCGGCGGCGGTGATCGACGTGGCCCGTGATGAGACGTTCACTGCCCGGCGGGACGGGGGAACGTTCATGGATGATCGGCCGGTGCACGTCAGTCCCCAGGGCGATCTCGACCTGGCGGTGATCGCCACCGGGTTTCCTTACGACCACCGTGATCATGCCCAGGCATATACCGCGGTGCTGGCCGGCGTCCTCGCCCGGGTGCAGGGCATACGCCGGTTCGGCTCGGCGGCGCTCGACCTGGCGTGGGTGGCCGCCGGTCGTTTCGACGCTTTCTTCGAGCTCGCCCTTTCGCCGTGGGACATCGCTGCCGGCCTCCTGCTGATCTCAGAGGCGGGGGGAATCGTGACCGATGAGCGGGGTGATCCCGCCGGCCCGGGCAGCACCGTCTTGGTGGCCTCCAACGGGTTGTTTCATGAGGAGCTGCGGGCGATCGTGGCCCGCGGAGTGGCCCAGTACCTCTGAGCATGCCCGGGCTGCGCCGGGAAGCGGGGAGAGTTAGGTTGGCCGAACACGAGGGGCTCGCAGGGGGCTCCGGAGGAGGAGAGGAGAAGAGGGATGCGCTTCATCGCGCACTTGGGCGGTGACCTCCAGGAGGGCAAGTACCGCGAGTTTCAGGATTGGCTCATCGCCAACGAAAAGGAGTACGCCGACTCGATGCCGGAGGGGGTGAAATACCTGGGCACCTTCTTTGCGGTGTATACCACCGACAAGAGCGGGGGGTTCGTCCACATGTTCACCGAGCTCGACAGCTACGGGGCTCAGGACGAGCTGGCGGCGCTGGGCCGGAGCGACTCCACGTACGGCAGGCTGACCAACGAGCTGATGGCTTTTTTCGATCAGCAGAGTGGTAGCTGGACGAACGCGCTTTACAAGCAAGCGGTCGACGCCACGCTATACGGCTGAGCTGGGGTCCACGGCGCCCAGAGCAGGCCACCGGAGTTCAGGCAGGGCTTCACGTCGCAGCCGGACGGATCACCGATCGCAGGGCCGGGGGCTGTAGATGTCGTCCACCGAGGCATTCTGAGCTCGGGTTTCAGTCGCGCTCCCGGATCGGTACGGCCACGTCGTCGTACTCGGCGTGGCGTCCGGTGGCGAGCTTGGAGTAGACGAGGTCGCCGTCGACGGTGATCTCGAAGCGCCCTCCACCGGAAGGGACGAGGCTCAGCCGGTCGACACTCGACTCGAACTCGTCGAGGAGCTGCGTTGCCATGCTCACGGCACGGCCCCTGTAGCCTCAAACGGCGCAGTACTCGATACTGATGTCCACGGCGTCACGGTAGCGTCGATTCAGCCGGCCCGGAGGAGGCCGGCTACAGCCGAGCAAAAGCGGTGCACCTCCTGCTCGGTGTTGAAGTAGTGCACCGAGGCCCGCACCACTTCGTCGAGGTCGCGCTCGTCCATGTCGAGGAGCGTCGAGGAACGGGTCGACACCGAGACGTTGATTGCCTGGTCGGCGAGGACCTCTTTGACGGCAGTAGCCGAAAGCCGCTCGGTGACGAAGGTGACGATGCCGCACTTCTCCGCCCCGAGGTCGGTGACCCGGACCCCCGGAAGGTCGGTCAGCAATTCCCGCAGCAGATCGGCCAAGGTCCGTACGAAGTGGGCGATGGTGTCCAGGCCCATCGAAAGGGCGTATTCGATCGCCGTTCCCATGCCGAGCCGCCCCGCCACGTTGCCCTCCCAGTTCTCGAAGCGGCGGGCGTCGTCACGGATGCGATAGCCGTCGGCGGCCGTCCATTCGGCGGCCTGAAGGTCGAGCAGAGGGGGCTCGAGCTCGGTGATCAGTGGGCGGCGGACATGCAGGAAGCCCACCCCGCGCGGGCCGCGCAGGTACTTGCGGCTGGTGCCGGCCAGCATGTCGCAGCCAATCTCGGTCACGTCGACCGGCATCTGGCCCACCGACTGGCAGGCGTCGAGCAGATAGAGGACGCCGTGGTTTCGGGCGATCCGGCCGACGGCGGCAGCAGGGTTGACCAATCCGCCGTTGGTGGGCACATGAGTGATCGAGACCAGCCGGACGCGGTGATCCATCATCTCCTCCAACGCCGCCACCGAGATCTGTCCCGCGTCGTCGTTGGGCACCGCCTCGACCACGGCGCCGGTTCGCTCGGCAACCTGCAGGTAGGCGATGTAGTTGGAGGCGTACTCGGCCCGAGAGGTCAGGATCCGGTCTCCGGGCTCGAACGCAATCGAATAGAAGGCCATATCCCATGCTCGAGTGGCGTTCTCGACGATGGCGACTTCCGCGGGATGGCAGCCGATCAGCGCGGCGACCAACCCGTAGACCCCGGCCAGCTCGTCGGCGACCTCGGCTTCGGCCTGGTAGCCGCCGATCTCGGCCTCGAGTCGCAGGTGCTCCACCACTCGATCGAGCACTGGTTGAGGCATCAGCGATGCCCCGGCGTTGTCGAAGTGGAGCACTCGCTGGCAGCCCGGCGTTTCCCGTCGGGCCCGCGCCACATCGATCATCATGGGATGAGCCGTCCCTCCATTCCGCCGGCGACCGTGACTACTGCTCCCGTCACGTGTCCCGAGAGGCGGTCCGAGGCCAGGGTGACCACCTGGGCGGCCACGTCTTCGGGTCGACCCAGCTTCTTGAGGGCCATGGTCGATGTGACTCGTTCCTCCTGGGCGGTATCGATGCCTCTCTCGCCGATCATCCGGGTCAGCGTCCAGCCCGGAGCCACGGCGTTCACGCGGACCCCGTCTCCGATACGGGCCGCCTCGTTCTTGGCGCTGAGGAGCAGCCCGGTGAGGATGCCCCCTTTGGCGGCCGCGTAGTCGGCGTGCCCGGCTTCACCGAAGATGCCGGCGGTCGAGCCTACAAGAACGAGAGATCCCGACTCGGTGACTGTGGCATGGCGCAGGAATGCCCTGGCAGTGAGGTAGGCGGCAGTGAGGTTGGAGCGGATAGTCCCCTCCCACCGTTCCAGAGGCAGTTCCCAGATCGGGAGGTCTTCGGACGGCCACGCTCCGGCATTGGCGATGCAGACGTCGAGCCGACCGAGTGTATGCACCGCCGCGGGCACCAGGGCATCGGCCTCGGATTCGACGGTGAGGTCGGCTCTGAGCGCCACCCCGTCGACCTCGGCGGCGAGGAGTTTGGCCTCTCGTTGCGAGGTGCGATAGTGGATGGCCACCTTCGATCCCTCGCCGGCGAAGGCCCGCACCAGCGCCTGCCCGATTCCACCGGCAGCTCCGGTGATCAGCACCCCTTTTCCGTCGAGCCCGGTTTCCATTGCGGGAGTGTATGCAGCGAGGGTGGTTCGGCGCCCGGGCCTTGCTACTGTCGCCGAGCCCGACGGAGGTGAACGTGGAACTGCCCCGGACGCTGAAGGACCTGCTCGACGGCCCGAATATGGCCGTCGTGGCCACGCTCATGCCCGACGGATCCCCTCAATGCTCGACGATTTGGATCGAGCGGGATGGGGATTTGATCACCTTCAACACCGCCGAGGGGAGGACCAAGGTCGACAACCTGCGGCGAGACGGCCGGGTGGCCATTGCCGTCCACGACGCCGCCGACCCTCTGGTCGCGGCCTCCCTACGAGGGCGGGTCGTAGGGATGAGCCATCAAGGTGCTGATGAGCAGATCGATCGGCTGGCCGGCAAGTACCTGGGACTGGACGTCTATCCGTGGCGGACGCCGGGAATGCAGCGGGTGTCGGTGACGATCGAAGCGGACTCGGTGTCCCTCCACTGACGCTCGGCAAGGACGTTGCCCCCGAGCCGACCGGCCCGCTGGACCATGATCTACCGCCACCTCCCAGTCCTTCCGAGGGTCCGGGCGGCCCGCCGCGGATCCGGGCATCTCACTCGCCCCAGCTCCCGATCGGTCCTTCCGGGTTCACATAGACCCCAATCTCTTGGTAAGGGATCGATATCGTCGGAGCCCCGAATACGCCCGGCCCGATCTCCAGCTCCTCGAAGCTCATCTCGAAGGCCGCCGGCCCGAGTGCCCAATGGGGGGAGATGAGCAGCTCATCATCGGAGACCCAGGCCGCCAGCGCCTCGACATCCCCGTCGTACAGCTCGTCGATGATGTGTTGACGGGCCAGGGCGTCCAGCGCGAATCCGAACTCCGAGCCCCCAAAGACGTCTGAGAGCTCGAGTGGCCGACCGGTGGTGAGATCGAAGTTGAACGTATCCACGGCCGCCAGGGGGTTGGCGGCGCCCGAGCTGTAGAAAGTCTCGTCGAAGCGAATACTGAGGACCCGGGGGTTGAGGGTGCGGACGTCGTATGTGATGGCTATGAAGCTGGGCGGCTGGGCGGCCGGATCCACCGCTTGCTCGGCGAGGAGATCCAGATAATCGGCCTGGTCCACGACGAAACCTGTCTCGAGCGTCTCGACGTGGTTGGCCAGTTCACCGTTGATCCTCTCCTGTATCGTTTCATCGGGTAGGCCCTCGAGTTGCGGGATCGTCACCAGGACGTCGATGTAGGGGGCGATGACCTCGATCGCTTCGGGGGAGAGGTCTCCGTCGGCAGTCAATTGGTTGCGCTCTCGGCCAATGATCTGGAGCTGGAGTGAGGTCGTCGGCGGCGCCGTATCGATGGGTGCAGCGGTCGTGGTCGGTCCCTCGGTCGTCTGCTGCTGGTCCGCGGCCGGAGCGGCAGTGGTCGGTGGGGCGAGTGGTGTCGTGCTCGTCTCGGCCGAACGGCCGCATGCCGCAGCGAGGAGAGCGAGCCCGACGAGCGGCGGTAGCGTTTGGCCCAGCATTGCGGCGGCCAGCCTAGGGCGGCGTGTACCCCCCATCCTGGGACCCGATCGCAGCGCCGAGCGAGGTCATTCCTCCAAGAATCCCTGCTCTCGCATCCACTCGTCGTTGAAGATCTTGCTCAGATAGTTGCGTCCGCTGTCGGGGAGCAGGACGACGACGAGGTCGTCGGTCCGCTCCCGAGCCACCCGGAGTGCTCCCTCGACGGCCATGCCGCACGAGCCTCCGACGAGCAGTCCCTCCATTTCAGCCAAGTGTCTGGTCATTTTGAACGCGGCTGCGTCGGATACGGTCTCGTAACGGTCCACCACCGATCGGTCGAAGGCTTCAGGCCAGAAGTCCTCGCCGACGCCTTCGGTGAGATAAGGGTGCACCCCCTCTTCGTCCTCAGCGGTGTAGATCGAGCCTTCGGGGTCGATGCCGACCACCGTTATCGAGGGCTTCATCTCCTTGAGATAGCGGCCCGCTCCCGAAATGGTTCCGCCTGTGCCGATCCCGGCGGCAAAGACTGCGATCTCGCCGTCCGTCTGGTTCCAGATCTCGGGACCGGTGGTGGCGTAGTGAGCCTCGGCGTTGGCCGGATTCGAGTACTGATCGGGCCGGTAGGCCCCCGGGGTGTCCCGGGCCAATCGCTCGGCGACTGAGTAGTACGAGCGCGGATCCTCGGGCGGCACGTCGCTGGGACAGAGGACCACCTCGGCGCCGTAGGCACGCAAGAGATCCTGTTTCTCCTTCGATTGTTTGTCGGCCATCACGCAGATGAGCCGATAGCCCTTCAGCCGAGCGGCCATGGCCAGGCCGACGCCGGTGTTGCCACTGGTAGGTTCGACGATCGTGCCCCCCGGGTGGAGCAGATCGAGTTCCTCTGCTCTCTCGATCATGGGGAGGCCGATGCGGTCTTTGACCGATCCTCCCGGGTTGAGGTATTCCAGCTTGGCTACGAGGTTTCCGGCCGGATGGATCCGCCCCAGCCTGACTAGAGGGGTGTTTCCGACCGCCTCGGCGACGTTTGCGAATACGTCCACGATGCTCCAGGCTAGGCACCGCGCTGCTTCTGCTCGGTGCCACCACAGCGGAATACGGCGAGGCCGGGTCCGGTTGAGGCGGTCGGCGGGACCACCCACCCCGGGTGGGGTGGGAACCCGACAGGCGCGAGGAGGAGCGGCATGAAACAGGGTCACAAGCGGTCGGCTCTCAATCGCCTGAAGACGGTGCGCGGGCACCTCGACGGCGTGATCGACATGGTCGAGGAGGAGCGCTACTGCCCCGACATCATGAAACAGGTGTCGGCGGTTCAGGGTTCACTCGAGAAGGTGAATCGGATCCTCCTCCAGAACCACGTCGAGACGTGTGTTCTCGAAGGAGTCGCGGCGGGAAGGTCCGAACAGATCGTCGATGAGCTTTTGGAGACCTTGAAGTACACGCCGGCGGTGACCGGGCCGGCCAAAGGAGCACGATGAGAAGAGAGAAGCTGTCGGTACCCGAGGTGCATTGCGACCACTGCAAGTCTTCAATCGAGGGAGCGGTGGGAGCTTTGCCCGGTGTGGTGCGCGTCGAGGTGGACATCGAGGGGCGGAGCGTCGACGTCGACTACCGGGACGATGACGTCGAACGACGGGCCATCATCGATGCCATCGAGGAGCAGGGCTACGTCGTAGCCGACTGACCCCAACACGGATGAGCGATCAGCCCACTACCCGGCTCTTCGACGTCGAAGGGATGACCTGCGCCTCGTGTGCCTTGCGCATCGAGCGCATCCTGGCGCGCCAGCCAGGGGTCGACGAGGCGGTCGTCAACTTCGCCGGCCAGGAGGCCAGGGTGGTCTTGGACCCCGAAAGCGGCGACGTCGAGCAATTGAAAGAGGCCGTTCAGCGCATCGGTTACGAGATCTCTCTCGCCGCTCCCCAGGCGGAGCGGGCCACCCCGGGAGAACGCTATGCGGCCGAGACCGCCTACCAGCGTCGCAACCTGGTGGCGGCTGCGGCGTTCACGATTCCGTTGTTCCTCCTCAGCCTGGTCGGCGGCGATTCGACGGTGGCTCGCGTCTCACAGTGGTTGCTGGCCACCCCGGTCGTGTTCGTTTTCGGCCGGCAATTCCATCGCGCCGCCGCAAAGCGGTTGCGCAGCTTGGCTGCCAACATGGACACGCTCATCTCGATGGGCACCTTGGCCGCCTACTTCTATTCGGTGTGGGCGATCTTTGCGAAGGAGTCGCTGTTCTTCGAGACGGCGGCCGTCATCGTCACGTTGATCCTCACCGGCCGCTTTTTGGAAGCTCGCGCCAAAGGCCGAGCCTCCAATGCCATCGGAAAGCTTCTCGAGCTGGGAGCCAAAGAGGCGACGCTGCTGCGGGACGGGGTCGAGGTGGCTGTTCCGGTCAACCGCGTGGTGCCCGGCGACCTGATGGTGGTGCGCCCGGGAGCCAAGATTCCCACCGACGGACGGATCACGGAGGGACGCTCTTCTTTCGACGAGAGCATGTTGACCGGGGAGTCGGTTCCGGTGGACAAGGGCCCGGGCGACGATGTGTTCGGAGCGACGATCAACCAGCAAGGCCGGGTCGTCGTGGAGGCCACCCGGGTGGGCACCGACACCGCTCTCGCCCAGATCGTGCGCCTGGTCGAGGAAGCTCAGGCCACCAAGGCTCCGGTGCAGCGCCTGGCCGACCGGGTGTCGGGGGTCTTCGTTCCGGCGGTGATCCTCATCGCTCTGGCAACCTTCGCCGGCTGGCTGATCTCCGGCTCCGAGCCGTCGGCGGGGTTGCGCAATGCAGTGGCGGTGCTGATCATCGCCTGCCCGTGTGCGCTGGGCCTGGCCACTCCCACTGCCATCATGGTCGGCAGTGGCCGAGGCGCCGAGTTGGGCATTCTCTTCAAGGACGCCGAGGTCTTCGAGGAAGCTCGGGCCGTCGACACGGTGGTCTTCGACAAGACCGGCACCTTGACCAAAGGTGTGATGTCGCTGGCAGAGATCTACGTCGAGCGAGACCAAGAGCTGTTTCTGCGCTTGGTGGCCAGCGTCGAGGCCGCCAGTGAGCACCCGGTTGGTCGGGCGGTCGCGTTGGGGGCCGAGGAGCAGGGTGTCGGGCTCGCCCCGGTGGAGGACTTCCAGGCCCTTCCCGGCCTGGGGGTGCGGGGCACGGTCGACGGGCGGAAGGTGTTGGTCGGGAAGGCCAAGCTGATGGCCGATGGGGGGACGGCGATCCCCGACCGTTTCCTCGAGGCCCTTTCCGACATGGAGAATCGGGGAGAGACGGCGTTTCTGGCCGGATGGGACGGTGAGGTTCGCGGCGCCTTGTCGGTTGCCGACACGGTTCGACCCACGTCGGCCGGCGCCGTGCGCCGGCTCGGAGCTCTCGGTACGCAAATCGCGATGATCACCGGGGACAATCGCCGCACTGCTGAAGCCATAGCCGCCCGGTTGGGAATCGAGCGGGTGATGGCGGAGGTGCTCCCCGCCGAGAAGTCGGGCGAAGTGGCGCTGCTCCAGGAGGGCGGAGAGCGGGTGGCCTTCGTGGGCGATGGCGTCAACGACGCTCCCGCGTTGACGAAAGCCGACCTGGGAATGGCGGTGGGCACCGGTACCGACGTCGCCATAGAGGCAGGGGACATAGTGCTGATGTCGGGAGATCCGGCGTTGATACCCAAAGCGCTGGAGCTGGCGCGGGCCACGTTCCGGACGATCCGACAGAACCTGTTCTGGGCGTTCGCCTACAACACTGCGGCGATCCCTCTGGCGGTAGCCGGCCTCCTCAATCCGATGGTCGCTGCCGGAGCGATGGCGTTCAGCAGCATCTCGGTGGTGACCAACAGCTTGCGGCTACGCCGCTTCACCTCGGCCGAGTGACATCACCTGGATCGGCGAGCGGCTACGAGGTACCGCTACCCTCGGCTCGTGGATCCCATTCACCGGTTCGACAAACCGGAGCTCCGCCGGCCCAGAGCGCTTGTGGCCATGGAAGGCTGGGGAGATGCCTGCGATGCCGCTTCCGGTGCCCTGGCGTATGTGCTGGGACAGCATGAGTTGGAGCCCTTTGCCATCATCGATCCGGAGGAGTTCTTCGATTTCCAGGCTCGTCGGCCCCTGGTCGAGGTGGATGAAGGTGGGACTCGCGCGCTGACCTGGCCGGTGACCCGGGTTTTCGCCGTGCCGCAACCCAAGGAAGCCCACGATTTGGTGGTCGTGCTCGGAGAAGAGCCCAACTTGCGCTGGAAGACCTTCGCTCGGCACGTGATCCAGGTGCTCACGGACGTAGGTGTGGAGCAAGTGGTCACCCTGGGCGCCTTCGTCGGCCAGGTAGCTCATACGGTCCCGGTACCGATCATCGGTGTTGCCACCGACCCGGCGGTCGTGGCCGACTACGCCCTCCTCACCTCCCGCTACGAGGGTCCCACCGCGGTCCTGAGCGTGATCCTCGAGGCATGTCGGGAAGCGGGCATACCGGCCGTGTCGCTGTGGGCGGCGACTCCTCACTACTTGGCCGCCAATGCCAATCCCAAGGCGATGCTGGCGCTCCTCCACAAGGCCGCCGAGATCCTCGATGTTGCTGTGGACACCGGCGAGTTGGAGCAGGTCGCCGCCGAGTTCGAGGAAAAGGTCGCCGAGGCGATGCAGTCGTCCGACGACCTGTCCAAGTACGTGCGGCGCCTCGAGGAGCAGGCCCCCGAGGCGGCTGGAGAAGGCGTCGAGGTGGCCGGGGAGCAACTGATCGCCGACATCGAGCAGTTCCTGCGAAACCAGCCGTAGCCGGGTCAGACGAGGTCGGCTACCACTTCAAAGAGCCGATCGACATCCTCGGGAACGCTGTAGACATGGGGGGAGATGCGGATCGAGTCGCTTCGCAGGCTGACGTGGACGTCGGCCCTGGCGAGCTCCTCTCCCAGGCCGGCCGCTAGGCCGGCGGGCATCCGGACGCCGATCAGGTGAGGCCCCCGTCGACGGGCCGGCACCGGTTCCAGGCCGATCCTGGTCGCATGTCGCTCCACGCGGGCGGTCAACACCTCAATGTAGTCGCCGATGGCTTTGGAGCCCCACGCCAGGATCTGGGAGAGGGCGGCGATGGCCATAGGGGCGAGTACGAAGTTGCTCCGTTCCCCGACGTCGTACCGGCGGGCCCCCGGTTGGTAGTCGTTCCGATAGTCGACGAGACGGGCGAAGTCCTCGCTGCCGGAACGGGTGATCCAATTGAACTCCAGCGGGACCCCCATGCGGCGCTCGGGTGAGGCATACAGGTAGCCGAAGCTGTAGGGCCCGAGCAGCCATTTGTATCCGACGGCGACCAGGAAGTCGGGTGCCACGGAGGCCACGTCGAAGGGGACGGGTCCGAGAGATTGGGTGGCGTCGATGACGAAGGCTGCTTCGACGGCTCGGGCAGCTTCTCCAACGGCGGCCACGTCGACCAGGCTGCCGTCGGTCCAGTGGCAGATGGGCACGGCCACCACGGCGGTCCGCTCATCGATGGCATCGAGCACCGACGCGGCCCAGTCGAGGTCCGCCGGTCTGGGGACGGTGACGATTCTGGCGCCCGTGACCTCGGCCAGTCTTCGCCACGGGTACACGTTGGATGGAAACTGTTCGGCAAGGACGACGATGGCGTCTCCCCGGCCTACCGGACAGTTGGCGGCGGCGATGCCGATCCCGTACGAAACCGACGGCATGATGGCCACGCCGTCCGGATCGCCGCCGATCAACTCGGCGAAGAGCCGCCGGATTTGCTCGCCTTCGGTAAAGAAGTCGTCGGCCGTGACGTTCCACGGTCGTGCCTTGCGGCCCACCGCAGCTTGCCCGGCGGCGGTAACCGATCGGAGCTGAGGCGTCAGGTACGCCGCGTTGAGATAGGCCACTCCATCGGGGAGCTCGAATAGGTGCCGCTGGGAGTCCATGGAGGCAACTCCTGATCAGGGTACGGGTTTCGGTGGGGTCGCAGATTCCCTTCCCGGCCCTCGTGCTCGGGGAAGCCGCAGGTCAGGTCTTCCGCTTGTGGCGGTTGGCGCGCAAACGCTTGCGGTACTTGTGCTTGCTCATCTTCTTGCGCCGCTTCTTGATGAGCGAACCCATGCTCACCTCATGTCCTACGGAGGCCCGACCGCGCCGGCGCGGGGGCCGACGATGCCATAGCTTGGTGGCTCCTGGGCCGGACCGCAAACGCCCACAGTAAGGTAGCGGCGGTGGGACCCATTATCGGCATCACAACGCGCCAGCGCGAGGTGCAGAGCTCGGCCGGAACCAGTCCGACGCACACTCTGAACCGCTCCTACACACTGGCGGTGGAAAGGGCCGGAGGAATCCCGATGTTGCTGACCACTCAGGATCCGGCCGCGGTCCCCTCGATTGCGTCCCGTCTCGATGGGGTGATCTTCAGCGGCGGAGGCGACATCGTGCCCGATGTCTACGGCGCAGCGGACCACGAGACGCTTTACGGTTTGGAGCCGGCCCGGGACACGTTCGAGTTCGCGCTCGTACGAGAAGTCCGCCAGCGAAAGCTACCCACCTTGGCCATATGCCGCGGCATGCAGGTGACCAACGTCGCCCTCGGCGGCACGCTGATCGTCGACATTCTCAGTGAGCTTCCGGGGGCCCACGACCACTTCCTGTCTGGGGATGCGGTGTACGAGACACGCATCACCGTGACCCTCGACACGGACAGCCGGCTCGCCAGACTGTTGGGCGAGCACCGGTTCGATGTCAACTCGATTCACCACCAGGCCGTGCTCGATCTGGCCCCGGGCCTCCGAGCGGTGGGCTGGGGAGACGACGGCGTCGTCGAAGCTCTCGAGCACGAGGACGACGACTGGCCCTTCGCCGCGGTCCAATGGCATCCGGAGTACCTGAGCGAGAAGGGCGATGTGTACGCCCTTCGCCTCTTCGAGTCCTTGGTCGAAGCGGCCGCCCGCTAGAGGAGCCCGGAGGCCGCTACCTCGGGGGTCACCACCCGTCCGGCGTCGCCCAGCACGCTCGATAGGGCGGACACGACCGAAGGGCGTGCTTCGGCCACGGTCAGCGCCAGCACTGAGGGGCCCGCTCCACTCCAGCATGCGTGTAATGCCCCGGCACCGCGGGCCGCATCGATCAGGTCGGCGGTGATCGGGGAGAGGGTGCTGCGGTGGGGCTCGTGGAGCTCATCTCCGGCCGCCGCCGCGAATGCAGCGGGATCGCCGCTGCGCAGCCCCTCGACGAGGAAGACGGCCCGGGCGACGTTGCGGGCCGCGGCGGAGTGGGTCACCTGGGCCGGAAGGGCGCGCCGAGCCTCGTCTGTGGACAGCCGGTATGCCGGAACGGCCACCACCGGCATGAGGGTTGAAGCCAGGGGGAGAGGGCGGACGTGCCGGTCGGCCACCGCCACCAGGCCGCCGAAGACCGCTGCGGCGGCGTTGTCGGGGTGTCCGTCGAGATGGGCCGTGATGTCGAAGATGCGGTCCGATTCGGGTTTCCGGCCTTGATGGCGGGCGACTGCGGCGGCTACGGCCGCAACCAGAGCGGCGCTCGAACCCAGGCCCCGTGCGATGGGGATGCCGGTGGCGATGGACACGTCGAATTCTCCAACCGCTCCAGCTTGCTCGGCGGCAGCGGCAATCAGGCGAAGGGCGTTCTCTTCCACCTCCTTGCCGTTGGAGGTCGCTTTCCAGGAATCGGCTGTTTGGAGCGTCACCGTGCAGCGCAACTCGAGCGCCAGCGCCAGGCAGTCAAAACCGGGACCGAGGTTGGCGGACGAAGCGGGTGCCGAGGCGCGTCCGATCACAGCGTCTGGCGCTCGACGAAGACGAATTGGGCGGCCGGCACCGCCTCTCGGATGGCGGCCTCCATCCGGTCCACGGCCTCCTCGACTTCGGCGGTGGTCAGGCCTCGCTCGAAGTCGGCCTCCATGTTGACGAGGATCTTGTCGGCTCCTATCTGCATCGTGAGCAGGCGCCCGATGCTGGAGACCTCGGGCACCGCCAGCGCCGCCGCCCGTATGGCCGAACGGTCCTCTCGACTGGCCGCCTCGCCCACCAAGAGCGCTTTGGTTTCGAAAGCGAGCACCCAGGCCGTCAGTGCCAGCAGCACTCCAATGGCGAGCGAAGCTGCGGCATCCCAACGTCCATTGCCGGTGACGTGAGCCGCCACTACCCCGGTGGCTGCTATGAGGACCCCGACCATTGCCGCCGTGTCCTCGAACAGCACCACCAGAAGCGCCGGATCCTTTCCCTCACTGATGCTGCGGCGGATGCTCCGTCCTCCCCGGGTGCGATTGAATTCGCGCATCGCCGGACGGTAGGCAATGACGTATTCGAACAACGCGGCCAGTCCGAGGACCACGAGGTTGAGGACCAGGTTCTCTGGTTCCTCGGGATGCAGCAGCCTCTCCCATCCGTGGAGGATCGAGACGACGGCCCCACCGACGAATAGGAAGACGGCCACCATGAAGCTCCAGAAGAAGACCTCCTTGCCGCGGCCAAACGGGTGGCGGGCATCGGCGGCATAACGGGAGACGGCAGTGCCCCTCAGCAGGAACAACTGGTTTCCGGTGTCGGCGACCGAGTGGAAGGCCTCGGCCAGCATCGCCGAGCTTCCCGAGATCCCTGCGGCCACGAACTTGAGGACGGCGATGAGCGAGTTGGCCAACAGGGCCAGGAGAACGAGGACGCGGGACTCGGTGGCCATCGGGGATGTGAGTCTACGGACCCGTGGGCGTGCTCCCGGTGCCATACCCGGCTTTCCGGGCGGGGCCACCCGGTCGCCTCGCTGAGGCAATCGGTCGGATGCTCCCTAGGCCCCGCTTTGGGTGATCGTCACCAACGCCGTGGCAACGCCCCCATTGCCGTCGCTCGCAAGATAGGTGAAAGTGTCCGGGGCGCCGTCCCAGGCGGCGGGAGGGTCATAGGTGCATATCGTGCCGGCCCCGGCCGTGCAATCGACCGAGCCGCCCAGGGCCGAGGCGGCGTCGAACGTCGCGACCACCAGTGGGTCGCCGTCTGCGTCGAAGTCGTTGTCGAGGACAGCAATGTTCACCGAGTTTCCGGCATCGGTGGTGGCTTCATCGTTGTCGGCCACCGGGGGGTCGTTGACGGGATGCACGGTCACGTCGACGCGCCCGTTGCGGCACACGCCGTCGGTGTCGCACACCGAGTACTTGAAAAAGTCGCTCCCGTTGAAGTCCGGGTCGGGCGTATAGGCGACTCCGGATCCGCTGATCACCGCGCTACCCCAGTTGGCATCGTCCCATACGGTGAGCGTCGAAGGATCGAGGTTCTGGTCGAAGTCGTTGGTCAGAACGGGCACAACCACCGCAGTGTCTTCGAGTGTTGACGCCGTGTCGTCGGCCACGACGGGCGGCTGGTTGGGCGGCAGCGTTGTCGTGGTCGTGGTCGTCGTGGTCGTCGTCGGTGGGACGGTGGTGGTCGTGGTCGGCGGGACGGCGACCGTGGTGGTGGGCGCAGTGGGGGTGGTCGGGGGCACGGTGGTAGTCGTCGAGCTCGTCGATGTGGGGGAGGATGCGGTGGTGGATGTCGTGGGCGGATGGCTGGTGGTAGGTACCGAAGCGGCCGGAGATGGGCCTTCTTTTGCGCGCGGGTGACGGCGCCCTCCGGGGCGGCCGCCAACCGTGGCTTGCCGAGCCCGTCTACCTGAAGCGTCAGCTCCTCGGTGAAACAGATGCCGTCGTCAGAGCAGGCCCGGTACCTCAGGGATACGACGCCTGCGAATCCGGACGGGGCCTGGTAGCTGATGGTGCCGTCGCCGTTGACGACGGCGATGCCCGCGGCCGGTGGCGTAACGATCGATATCGAGGCCGGATCGACGTCGCCCTCGGCGGCCACGTCGATGAGGATGGCCGGGGTCCCGATGGCCTCTCCAAGCACCGCCGCTCGGTCGGCCGTCATCGGGCCCTGGATGATCCCACCCATGGTCAGAGCGAATACGCCGGCCGCGGCGGTGGCGACCAGGCCACCCGTTTGTCCGAGGCGCCGCAATCCGCCGACGAACGGCAAGGCGGCCATGAACGAAATGGGCCCCAGGATCCACCGCAGGCTTCCGATCGACACGTTGAGAAAGGCACGTACCACCTCGGGGTCGAACTGACTGCCGGCCCGATAGGCCAGCTCCTTGCGGGCGGCCGCGACGGGCCGGGGCGGTTGGTAGGAGCGGATGGAGGTCATGGCGTCGAAGGCGTCGGCCACCGCCACGATTCGGGCCCCGAGGCAGATCTCCTCACCGGACAGTCCGGCCGGGTAGCCGGAGCCGTCGAAACGCTCGTGGTGGTGGAGGACGGTCTGGGCCCACTCTCCGAGGAAATCGTGGAGTGACCTGATCAATTCGAAGCCGCGTTCCGGGTGGTGGACGAGGTCGCTCCAGTCGTCGTGGCCTAGAGGAGCTTGTTTACCGAGGATCTCGGCCGGGACGGCCAGTTTTCCGATGTCGTGGAGAAGTGCTGCCCAACGCAACCTTTCCCGATCGTCTTGGTCGAGCCCCAGCTCCTCGGCCAGCAATTCCGTGTAGGCACGGGTCCGTTCGGCGTGACCTCTGGTGCGAGAGTCGTGGCGTCCCAGGGCGGCGACCAGAGTGAGGAGGGACTCTGCCGCTTTCGTGGCGTCGTCTTCGAAACCCCTCTCTCTCGCCTCGGCCACCCGGCGGGCCAGCCGCTTGGTCGACCAGGAACCGATCGGGAAACGTCAGGGAGAGCTGAAGGAGGACGGCGAGAGGGAGGAAGCGGCCGGCCAGTTTGCGGGCCAGGGCCAGGACCACCAGCGAAGCGCCGATGAGGGCTGCCCACCACCCCAGCATCGCCACCAGTCCGTCGGGTTCGGGCAAAGAGTTGCCGACCACGACCGCAGCGGCTACCGCCGCAACAACCGGGATCACGACGGCCAGGATCCGGATCAGCCAGCTCTGAACCGCATGTGACTGCCAGCGATCCATGGCTACCCGTCCTCCTCTCCCTGAGCCACAGAGTGCGGCGTTTCTCGGGCTTTGACACAGAAGGACGCGAAAAGTTCCGGACGTCAGCCCCAGCAGCTTGGATGGCCGGACCGGTCGGCGTCCGCCGACTCACCGGATGGGCCCAACGGGAACCCAGGGATCATGACCGGCCGCGTTTGGCGCCGGTCAGTCGGGCAGGCGACGCCGGGCATCCACGTCTACGGCTCCGCCGATGGCGACCACCCGAGGGCTCCATCGCAGGAAGATCTGGGAGGGGCTCCCCACCTCTTCCCCCTGGTGGATGATCAGCTCTCCGGTATGGGTGCCCTGCGCGGTGCGGACCGCCGCAAGGGCTACTGCCGCGCTGCCGGTCGCCGGGTCCTCGTCTACACCGAGGGAGGGCGCAAAGAAGCGGGCCCGTACCCGGTCACCCACCTGGGCCACCACGTACACCGCGTCCAGATCGTCACGAGCCAGGGCCTGGAAATCGGGTGTGGCCGCTACGTCGCTCACTTCGAGTACGAGATATCGAAGCGGGAGTGAGACCATCCACGAGCGATGCGGAAAGGGGAGGCGGGCGGTCCGGGCTACCTCGGCACCCAGGGCCAAGGGCCGAGCAGTAGGCGGATGAGGAACCTCGAGCCAGGGAATGCCTCCATCGATCCCGTACCGCAGCCGACCAATACCACAGGTCAGGACGCCGCCGGCGCCGTCGGTTGCTGCGCCCAGGATCCAGGCCGCTCCCACCAGCGGATGGCCGGCGAAGGGCAACTCGGTGGCCGGGGTGAAGATGCGCACTCGGTCGTCCTCGGCGCCCCGATAAAGGAAGATGGTCTCCGAGAAGCCCAGCTCGGCGGCGATTTCCTGCATGCGAGCGGTACCCAGGCCGGCCGCTTCGGCGACCACCCCGAGCCGGTTGCCGCCTTCGCCGGCTCTGGTGAACACGCGCAGCACCTGGACGTCGACCATTGGGGGCGACGCTACCGTGAGCCTCGGTGGATATCTTCGACTTCGACACGTTGTTCATGCAGCTCACCACTGCGCTGGGAGGGGCGCTGGTGGCCGGCAACGGTTGGGCCATCTATCAGAACCGGCGGGGCCGCAAACCCAAGGGAGCCGCGGGCGAGTTCCGGCCGGGTCGGGCCTGGTTTCTGCTGGCGGTGGGGTCGGTGATAGGGGTGTGGGGCCTTGCCAGCCTGCTATCCGGGTGAGGTACGGCGTCGGCTCCCCGTTTGGGCGCCTCTCGGAGCGGATGAGGGGAATCGAACCCCCGTTCCAAGCTTGGGAAGCTTGTGTTCTACCACTGAACTACATCCGCGGGAGGCGGATTCTACCGGGTGACTGTGATCGCCCGCCGAGAACGGTCGACGCCTAGTGCCCTCTTATCCGCACAAGGAACAGCGCGGCCGCCAGCTTGGGCTGCGACCAGCGGCCTGCGGCAATCACTGAGCCGACCGGGGTTCGGACCACCGGCACGGAATCGCCGAGGGCCTCGGCCAATTCCGCATCTCGGTCGATGTTGCGCTCGACCACCTCGATGCCGAGGCGGCGAGCCCATCGGCCCAGTACCGACCGAGCCTCATCGCACAGTGGGCAGTCGTCGCGGGTGACGAACTCGACAGTGGGCCTGTTCACGCGCTGGCTACCCTCGCCCCGTGCGCCCCGTCACCGCCATAGTCGTCGTGGTCCTGTTGGTGGTCATCTTCGGCGCTTTTGCCATATGGGTCTTCACTGTGGGGACTTGAGCACGACCGCCCGTCCTTCGGTCAGGTTGAAATCCTCGTCGGCCCGCCCTTCCCGTACCGCCACTGCCACCTGGCCGTACGAGTCGACGTGGACGAGCCCTTCGCCGGGCTCGACGTCTCCGTAGGCAGTCACCCACTCCAAGGAGTAGGTGGTCGCCCCGATCGACAGCTCGACCGGGTTCCCGGGGGAGAGGCCGGCGGTTGCCATGTCTTCGGGGGTGATGTTCGTCTGACAGTTACCGTAGGTATCCACCCACAGTACCTCTCCGCGCAGACCTTCATCGGTGTGGTCGACCAGCGGCAGTATCAGCGGCATGGCACTCTCAGTGGAAATGGTGGGCCCGAGGTCGCCCAACTCGATCTCGCCGGCGGCTAGCAAGGCAGCCGCCGGGGCGAACACGTCGCGACCGTCGAAAGTGGCGGCGGCACCCGGCAGTCGGTACTCGGTGTTCTCGATGGAAACGATGCGATCGGCTCCGCCGACCATCTGGGTGGCCGGAGCGAGAAGGCCGTTGTCGGGGCCCACCAGGTAGCCCCACTCGGTGGAGGCGGCGATGGCCCGCCGCCCGGTGCCTACACCGGGATCGACCACGGCCAGGACCACCCCTCCGGGGAGGTACTGGATGGCCCGCACCAGAGTCAGGGCCCCGGCCCGCACGTCCCCCCGGGGCACCTGGTGGGTGATGTCCAGGACCCGCGACTCCGGAGAGATGCGGGCGAGCACGGCGTGCACCACGCCGACGAACTCGTCGGTGAGCCCGAAGTCCGACAAGAAAGCGATGGGGTGAGGCATCGGTCGAGCTTACCGGGGCCGGTGAGGGAGCCGTCTCGCCCTTCCTAAGATGCGCGCATGAGCCTCGAAGCCGTTTCCGACGCCGTCGTCGAAGATCTGGTGGGTGTTCGCGGCGTCGTGATGTTGCTCGGCGCCCCCGACACCGGGAAGACTTCCCTGGCCCTCCGCCTGTTACGCCAAGCGGCCCGGTCGGGCCGCCGGGCCGCTTACGTGGACGCCGACGTCGGACAGACCACGGTGGGCCCCCCCGCCTGCGTGGGGTTGAAGTGGGTGGAGTCGGAAGACGATCTCGACCGGGTGGGGCAGGCGGACCAGCTCCGCTTCGTCGGCTCTGTCTCTCCGGAGGGCCTCGTGCTGCCTCAGGTCGTGGCCACCGCTTCCCTCGTCGATATGGCCCGATCGAGAGCCGATCTGGTCGTCGTCGATACCACCGGGGCTGTTTCGGGAGTCATCGGCCAGACGTTGAAGTACTACAAGACCGAGCTGTGCCGACCCGAGGCGATCGTCGCGTTGCAGCGGGGCGGTGAGATGGAGCCGGTGGTCGGGATGCTGCGTCGATTCTTCACGGTTCGGGTCGAGATCGCAGGCGTCGATCCGGCCGTCGTCCCCGTGTCGGTCGAAGAGCGCCGGGCTCTTCGGGCCGAACGATTTGCCGAGGCGTTCGCCCCTCCTCTCCAACGGTGGCGCGTTCGCCCCACCGTGTTTGCGCCGACCTTACCGGCGGGTCTCGACCTCGGTCGGCTGGACCGGATGCTCGTCGGGCTCCACGACGGGAGCGGCCGTTGCCAAGGCCTGGGAGCCTTGGTCTTCGAGGGCGGGGGGCTGTTGGTCACTACCAACCGAGGAGAGGAGATGCGGGGTCTGCGCCTCGGCTCGCTGCGCATCGATCTCGATGGTTTCGGTACCGAGGGGGTGCGGCTGCGCGAGGTGATGTTCGGGCTGGGAGACTGAAGACCACTTGCGAAAGCGGCGGTGGGCCCGCTAGCGTGCCCAGGCCCAAGGAACCTCTACGCCGTTCCCCGCACTTCCCCGAACGAGGCTGCGGCGCGTGCGGCACCTTGGGCCTGGTGCGGCCGACAGTATTGAGACCCGCCCCCGTACGTCAAGGATCTCGATACGACGCGCTTTCGCGTTCTGGCGGGGATCTGCCTCGTTATTTGCTGTTTGCTGGGGCCTCTTGACCTCCAAATCGGCAGCCTGTCCACATGTCCACACAAATCCACAAGAGGTTGTGCACAACGCTTGTCGACATGTGGAATTTCAGCCGTTTTTTTCGCGCCCGAAACCGGCCCGAACGAGGCTGCGCAAGGCCACCTCCACCATGTCGTACAGAGCGTCGAGGATGGCGTCGAGCTCGAAGAGCGACAGGCATTCGAGCGGGATCCTGCCCCGCAGGAGCAGCCGCCTGCTGCGTCGAGGGCAAAGTGTGCCCGCCAGCCCGAGGCATTGCGGAAGAGGCACCGGCGATACACCTCCTGACAACCCCGCAGCGGCGATGGTATTACGTGCGCCTCGTATCCCAGCGTTCGGTCTCCAACGTCGAACCAGACAGTCGTGTAGTCGCGCACCTGCTGAGCCATGCGGACCCCCCAACGGCCTTCGTAGGCGCCGGCCCACTCGACCTCGGA
>CAYFYE010000036.1:0-22712 GCA_964347285.1 uncultured Acidimicrobiia bacterium | reverse complement strand
TAGAACGTCGTGAGACAGTTCGGTCCCTATCCGTCGCAGGCGCAGGAGATTTGAGGAGAGCCGTCCCCAGTACGAGAGGACCGGGATGGACGTACCTCTGGTGTGCCAGTTGTCCTGCCAAGGGCACGGCTGGTTAGCTACGTACGGAACGGATAAGCGCTGAAGGCATCTAAGTGCGAAGCCGTCTCCAAGATGAGATCTCCCACCCGGTAACACGGGTAAGACCCCTGGCAGAACACCAGGTCGATAGGCCGGAAGTGGAAGCGCAGTAATGCGTTCAGCTGACCGGTACTAATAGGTCGAGGGCTTGGATCGAATCCGGGCGTTCGTGCTCGCTATGGAGTGCTCGAGGAAGCTCGAGTCGGGTCAACGGTGGCGATAGCGGCGGGGAGCACCCGTTCCCATTCCGAACACGGAAGTTAAGCCCGCCAGCGCCGATGGTACTTGGGACGCGGGTCCCTGGGAGAGTAGGTCGCCGCCGGTTCTTGCGACAGGGGTCGCCACAGGCGGCCCCTGTGCGCGTTCGAGAATGCCCCCGAGTGTCAAGGCCCATCTGGATTCTTCCGATAGTCTCCGTGCTGATGCTGACTCTCAGTGCATTGGTGCTCTTGACGATCACGGGCAACCCGCCTTTGCCGTGGGCCGACCTGCCTGCGGCGCCCACCGCTCCCACGGTGGAGTCGCCGGAGCTCGCCCGAGTTCTTCGCGACCTCATTCCGGGTGATACCGGTCCCTTGGTAGCCGCTCTCAACCAGGCCCTCGCAGAGAAGGGCTTTCGACCCGGGGAGGCGGACGGGTTCGACTCGGCCACCCGTCACGCGGTGATTGCGTTTCAAAAAGTGCACGATCTGGAGCGGGACGCGGTTTTTCGCATCGAAGACTGGAATCTCCTCGTCACGGAGATCGCCCTTCCATGGAGGGAACAGGCCACCAGAGTGGAGGTCGACCTTGGCCGGCAAGTGCTGTTCTTGGTCGATGACAACACGATCAAGAGCATCGTGCCGGTGTCCTCGGGCAACGGTGCCACCTACATCAACAAGACCGGACGGACCGTGCGGGCCACGACGCCGGAGGGCCGGTTCTCCTTCCACAGCCGCATCAACGGTCTGCGGCGGTCGTATCTCGGAGTGCTGTATCGGCCCTTCTACTTCCGAGGCGGCTACGCCATCCACGGTTCTCCGAGCGTGCCTGCCTATCCGGCCTCTCACGGGTGCATTCGCGTCCCCAATTCCGACATGGACTACCTCTGGGGGGAGTTCGATCTAGACATGCCGGTGCTGGTCTACGGCAAGCGCACCGATCCGCCCCCCGCCGATGTTCCCCGTTCCGGCCAGCCTGTGATGATCTGAGCTGCCCGTCCCAAACGGCGCCGATATCCTGCTTCCCCGATGCGCAGGCGGCTTCGGTTCACGGGCCCTTTTGACCTCGGTCTTACCATGTCGTGGCTTCGACACGGGCGCGGCGATCCCTCCATCCGCCTCTCGCCCCAGGAAGTGTGGCGGGCGACGCGGACTCCCCTCGGTGCCGCCAGCCTGCGGATCGAACGCCGAGCAGACGAGGTGGCGGCCGAAGCCTGGGGGCCGGGTGCCGAATGGGCGCTCGAGATGCTCGGCGACCTCGTGGGAGCAGGCGATGATCCGACCCGATTCGAACCCGACGACCGCCTGGTGCGGCGACTGCATCGTCGCTACCGAGGCCTCCGCTTCACCAAGACCCGCTCGGTCTTCGAAGCGATGCTGCCCACCGTCATCGCCCAGAAGGTCACAGGGAAGGAGGCCCGCCGCTCCTACCACCGACTGCTCCAGACCCACGGCGAGCCAGCCCCGGGGCCGGGCGGGCTCCTACTGCAGCCCGAAGCCCAGACCCTGGCCGAGCTCCGCTACGAGGACTACCACCCGCTGGGGATCGAGAAAAGGAGAGCCGATACGATCCGGCGGAGTGCTGCCGGTGCCGGGCGCCTGGAGCGGGAGGCCGATTCTTCGGACCTCCTGACCCGCACCCTGGTCGCCATCCCCGGGGTGGGCCCATGGACGGCCGCCAAGGTCGCCCAGGTGGCGGCAGGCGATGCCGACGCCGTTGCGGTCGGCGATTACCACAAGCCCTCGCTCGTGGCCTGGAACCTGGCCGGGGAGCCCCGGGCCGACGACGCCCGGATGCTGGAGCTGCTGGAGCCGTATCGGGGCCATCGGGCCCGGGTGGTACGCCTGCTCGAGGTCGGCGGCCGCACGCCGCCCCGCTTCGGTCCTCGAGTGGCGCTGCGGCACATCGAGAGGTTCTAGTGGCCGCGGACCGCCTTCCCGCGGCCGACTATCTCACCTCCAACCGGCAGATGTGGGATCGCCTGGCCGACGAGTACGAGAAGCCGGGGCGGGAGCTGTGGACAGGCGAGCCTCGGTGGGGAATCTTCGGAGTTCCCGAGGATTCCCTGGGCGTGCTGCCCGAGGACCTGGAGGGAGTCGAGGCGCTCGAGGCCGGGTGCGGTACCGGTTACGTCTCGGCGTGGCTGGCTCGTGGCGGGGCCAGGCCGGTGGGCATCGACAATTCGGCCCGACAACTCGCGAACGCGAGGCGGCTCCAACGGGAGTTCTCCGTCTCCTTTCCCCTCGTGCACGGTGTTGCCGAAAACCTCCCGTTCTGCGACGGCTCTTTCGACCTGGTGATCTCGGAGTATGGGGCGAGCATCTGGTCGGATCCCTACCTGTGGATTCCCCAGGCCTCCCGGGTTCTCCGCCCCGGAGGCTTGCTCATCTTTCTGCGCAACAGCTCACTGCTGATGTTGTGCGTGCCCGATCATCAAGGCGCCCCCGCCCGAGCTCAGCTGCGCCGCGCCTACTTCGGAATGCACCGAATGGAGTGGCCGGACGGCGAGGGCATCGAGTTCCACCTCGGTCACGGCGACTGGATTCGGCTCCTTCGCCAGAACGACTTCGTAATCGAGGATCTCATCGAGATCCGGCCCGGGGCCGACGCCACGACTCGCTACGACTTCGTCGACATCTCGTGGGCGCGGCGCTGGCCCTCCGAGGAGGTCTGGAAAGCCCGTAAACAGGGCGGGTGACTCAACCCCGGCCGGCGGCCAGCCAGCGCCGGATCCCGGCGACCTGCATGGGCCAGAACGTATTGACGTCGTAGGTGGCGATGATCTCGTCGGACACCCCTCGGTCCCGGTACCCCTCCAATACCCACGAGCGCAAGGCGGCGGCGGCCGTCTCATCGTCCTCGGGAAGGTGCTCGACCACACCGACCCACTCTCCGAGTCGCTCTTCTGCCTGGGCCAGCGAAGCCTCCGGATCGATGTCCGGCCCGTAGTGGGCAAAACCCAAGAAGGCAGGATGCAACTGCCCGATTCGATGAAGCTGGTGGACCACCAGCTTCGGATCGAAGTCGGGCGGGGGTGTGACCGGCTGGACGAAGTGGGCGTGGGGAAACGCTATTCCCACCGAATCTCCGACAAAGCAGCCGCCCGTTTCCGGGTCGTAGTAGACGACGTGGTGCTTGGCATGCCCGGGGGTGTAAAGCACATCGAGGCGACGGCCACCTCCCAGATCGATCATGTCATCATCGTCCACGACGAGCAGACGATCTTCGGCGATCGGCTCCACTGGCCCCCACAGGCGCTGCATGCCCTCCTCGCCGTAGACCCGAGTGGCCGATGCCAAAAGCCGCGAGGGATCGACCAGGTGGGGGGCCCCGAGGCGATGCACGCCGATTCTGGCACCGGGAAACCGACGGGCCAGGTGACCGGCACCCCCGGCGTGATCGAGGTGGATGTGGGTCACGATGATGGCGGCCAGGTCGTCGATGCCGAGCGTGTCGAGCCCGTCGAGAAGGTGCTCGAGAGAGGCCGATGGACCACACTCGATGAGGGTGGGATTCGGGGTGTCGAACAGGTAGCAGGCAAGACGCTCCGGCTCACCGTGCATACCCCCGTCGATGAGATACAGATCGTCGCCGAGGAGTCGGGTCTCGAAGGTCACAGTGGGAGCCTAGAAGCGCTCGGATATGGTGGGCCGCGACCAGGAGGAACTATGGCCGAGGAGTACCCGTTCGTGCCGTACGCCTTCGAGCGGCTCGGACCCGATGAGATACTGGCGCGAGCCGAGGCCTTCGACGAGCTGATGAACGAACGACGCAGCGTGCGGAATTTCAGCCCCGAGCCGGTGCCGCGTCGCCTGATCGAACTGGCGGTCCACACCGCTTCCAGCGCACCGTCGGGCGCCCACCGCCAGCCCTGGAAGTTCGTCGTGGTCGGCGATCGCGACACCAAGGCAGAGATCCGCAGAGCGGCCGAGACGGAGGAGCGAAAGAACTACGAGGAAGGGCGGATGTCGGAGGAATGGCGTCGGGCGGTGGCCCCCCTGGGTACGGATTGGCACAAGCCATTTCTGGAGACTGCCCCGTGGCTGGTCGTGGTCTTCGAGGAGCGCTACGACATCGGAGAAGATGGCTCTCGGCGCCACAACTACTACACCAAGGAGAGCGTCGGCATGGCGTGTGGGCTGTTCGTCGCCGCCATCCACTACATGGGGCTCGTCACCCTCACCCACACGCCGAGTCCGATGCGCTTCTTGACGACGGTCCTGAACCGTCCGGAAAACGAGCGGCCCTTCGCGCTGTTTCCCGTCGGCTTTCCGGCCGATGGTTGCCTGGTCCCGGATCTGCAACGCAAGCCACTGGGCGAAGTGATGGTCACCGGCTAGTCCCGGGGCCAACTTTCTTGTCGCAGCACCCCTCTACGTTCGGCATCAACCCGCCTTCCCCAGGAAGGACCATCATGGATCTCAACCTCGTCGTGCTCTCCGGGCGGCTCGCCGCCCCGCCCGAATTGCGCCGGTTCGACAGCGGGGCCCGGATGGCCCGCTATCTGGTCACCGTGCTCAGTGAGGAACCCCGCCGGCGCACCGATGTCGTGCCGGTCACGCTGTGGGACCCCGCGGACGACCTCCTCCAGCCTGAACCGGCCCCGGGCCGACGACTCTGGGTCGCCGGCACCGTTCAGCGTCGCTTCTGGTCGGCACCGGAGGGCCGCCGCAGTCGTTTGGAGGTGGTCGCCGATCAGGTGTGTCTGCGAACGAGCCTCGATTCCCGGGACGACGACCTTCACTAATCTGCGTCCACCATGGCCAGGGTCGCCATTGCCGCCGGCTCGCAGATTGCCGCCGACGCCGGAGCGGCTGCAGCCGCCAACGGCGGGAACGCCGTGGATGCCGCGATTGCCGCGTCGATCGCCTCCATGTGCACCGACCCGGGCATCATCGCTCTGGGGGGCGGCAGCTTCATCGTGATCTGGCCGCCCGACGAAGATCCGCTGGTCGTCGATGCCTATGCGGAAATGCCCGGCCGGGAGGCGCCTCCGGAACGGTTCGGTACCGGCGCCGAAGAGGTGTACATGGCCTACGGGGGAGGCATGACGACGATCGTGGGCCACGGCTCCGTCGCCGCGCCCGGAGCCGTAGCCGGGTTCGGGGTTTCGTCAAGAAGCTTCGGCTCCCTGCCGTGGCCGGCGCTGTTCGAGCCCACCTTGTACTGGGCGGAGCGTGGTTTTCCGCTGTCGGGTGCGGCGGCCGAGTACATGACTTATGCCCATGAAGTCATCTTCGGTTGGCACGCCGAGAGCTATCGCATCCTCCATCATCCCGATGGCAGCCATGTCCAGGAAGGCGAAATCGTCAAAATCGCCGGCCTGACCGAAAGCCTGCAGCTCCTCGCCGCCGAAGGACCGGACTGCTTCTACAGCGGCGAATTGGGGAGGCGGTTGGCCGAAGATAACTGGGCCAACGGAGGTCTGATCACGATGGCCGACCTCGACGCCTACGAGGCCGTTCTGCGTGACCCGCTCCAGATCGAGCTGGGCGACTGGCGCTTGGCGACCAACCCTCCTCCGGCCATCGGCGGAGCTGCGGTGGCAGCCGTTCTACTCCTGGCACGAGACGTCGATGGCTGGGAAGGGTGGAGCACCTTCGCCGAGGCGCTCCATGCCGTGATCAGCTTCCGGCGCAACCACTGGGAGGTCGGCGACGATCGCTTCGGTGAGGCGCAACGGTTGCTCGAGCTGGCCGAGCTGGGAGACTACCGGGGCCTGCTCACCGCCCCGTCGACCATCCACGTGTCCACCGTCGATGAAAGCGGCCTGGCATGCTCGATCACCACTTCAGCCGGATACGGATCCGGCGCGATGATCCCCGGAAGTGGTATCTGGCTGAACAACTCGCTGGGTGAGACCGAGCTTCATCCTCGGGGCTTTCATGCTCTCGAGCCCAGCACCCGACTTCCCTCCAACATGGCCCCGACGATCGCCCGAAACACCGGCGGGGCGGTGCTGGCCGTCGGATCACCCGGGGCCGATCGAATCACCAGCGCCATCGCCCAGACCCTGTTCAACTACCTCCGGCTGGGCCTTCCCCTGGAAGAAGCGGTCTCCCACCCGCGACTCCATGCCGAGATCTTCGAAGGCCGGCCCACCATCGCCTACGAGCCCGGCCTGCCGGTGACCGAGAAGGAGGGGTTCTCGTTGAGGCCCTTCTCCGCCAAGTCGATGTATTTCGGCGGCCTGAGCGCCGCCCTCTTCGACCCCGAAACCGGGCTGCAGGCTGCCGCCGACCCTCGGCGCGCCGGAGGAACGGCGGTGGGCGGCTAGACGCAGCGCCTCAATACCATCGCCGGCATGGGCGAAGTGGACTGGGCCCGTGTGTACCGATCGAGGTGGGTGGTCGGTGGTGTCGTGGTGGTCGTGTTGGCCGCTCTGTTCGTGAATCTGGGCCTCTGGCAGCTGCGACGCTGGGATGAGCGCAAGGAGAACAACGTTCGTTTGGAGGAGGCCCGCAACCTACCGGTGGTCCCCTTTGCCGAAGCCCTGGCCGCTGCCCAAAGCGATCTCGGGGGATTGGAGCACCGCAGGGTGCGGACCGATGGGATCTGGGCCGGGGGCGAGGAACTCGAAATCCCTCTGCGGAGCCGTGGTGGGGCCGCCGGATCTCACCTGCTGGCCCTGTTCGAACTCACCGACGGTCGAGCTGTCGCCGTCGATCGGGGATGGATTCCACTCGACGGAGCCCGCCGCTACGAAGCGGCATCCGGAGAGGCATCCATCACCGGCATCGTCCGCCTACCGGCTCAGGGGAAGCTCCTGGAGGCGGCCGAGAACGGCGACCGACGGAGGATCACCCAGGTCGATCTTGCTGTGCTTGCCGATGTGTGGCAGGAGAGCCTCCTGCCCGTCTATCTGGAATTGACCTCCGAGATTCCGGGCGGATCCTCACCGGCACCGGTTCCCCCCGAGTCGGTCGAGCCGGATGAGGGAAACCACTTCAGCTACGCCATCCAGTGGTTCTCGTTTGCCGCCATCGTCATCGTCGGCTACGGCATCCTCCTGTACCAAACGGCGCGCGTGAAGCGCCGTTGAGTCGGGTGTCGAGTGATCCATCAGTCGAGAGCGAGGTCGACGATCTGGACGTCGGCCAGCTCCTCGAAAAGGGCCGGGTCGGCCTTGATCTTCGCCGAGCGGGTGCCGGCGCCCAGAATGACGTAGTCGAGCCGGGTGAGAGGGCGATCGACGAAGGTCGTGAGTCCGGTTGGCAATCCGAGGACGGTCACCCCACCGAGTTCCATTCCAGTGACGGAGATGGCCTCCTCAGGGGAAGCAAAGGACAACTTGGAGGTTCCGAGCAGTTCGCGCACCCGCCTGTTGACGTCCAGGCGAGCATCGGCCGCGATCACGCAAGCGGCATAGATCTTCGGTCCGCGCCGTGAAGCCACGATGATGGTGTTGGCCGAATTCCGAGGCGGATAGCCGTAGTGGGCACAGAACGCGGCCGTGTCGGCGTAGGCGGGATCGCAGGGAAGCACCTCGAAGCTCGCCTCGACCGATTCGAGGGTGGCGGCCACCGGACCCGGCAGGACAGGGGAGGATTCCATTTCTCCGTCGGGCGACTCTACCCGGCGCGCTTGAGAAGCAATGTCGGTATCTTTGACCGCGCAGATCGAAGGATCCCGCTGGCAATCGACACACCCCCGTTCACCATCGGCGTCGAGGAGGAATACCTGCTCGTCGAGCAGGATTCCCGCGACCTCGTGATCGAACCTCCCCCCAAGCTGGTCGAGGAGTGCCGTGACCTGGTGCAGATGCAGGTCACTCCGGAGTTCCTCCGCTCCCAGATAGAGGTGGGAACGACCGTCTGCGAGAGCATCGACAATCTGCGCCAGGACCTCATTCGCCTGCGACGCGGCGTCGCCGATGTCGCCGAGCGTCACGGATTGGCCATCATCTCTGCCTCCACTCACCCTTTCGCACACTGGGAGAGGCAGCGCCATACCGACCACGAGCGTTACAACGTGCTGGCCGAAGACATGCAGGGCGTGGTCCGGCGGCTCCTGATCTGCGGGATGCACGTGCACGTCGGGATCGACGACAACGAGCTGCGGATCGACCTGATGAACCAGATCTCCTATTTCCTTCCCCACCTGTTGGCATTGACGACGTCATCGCCTTTCTGGCAGGGGATCGACACCGGCTTGAAGAGCTACCGCCTCACCGTGTGGGATGCCCTGCCCCGGACGGGCCTTCCCGAGCACTTCGACAGCTGGGCCGAGTTCAATCGACACGTTGCCGTCCTTGCCGAAGCCGGCATCATCGAGGACGCCTCCAAGATCTGGTGGGATGTTCGACCCAGCGTGCGGTATCCGACGCTCGAGATGCGAATTGCCGATAGTTGCACGCTTCTGGAGGACACCCTCACGGTGGCGGCCATCTACCTCTGCCTCTTGCGGATGCTCTTCCGACGACGCATCGAAAACCAGCGCTGGCGTGAGTACAGCAACATGCTGGTGACCGAGAACCGCTGGCGAGCCCAGCGATATGGCCTCTCCGGCGGTTTGATGGATTTTGGCAAAGGTGAGCTGGTGCCCTATCCGGATCTCCTCGAAGAGATCCTGGAGTTGATCGCCGACGACGCCGCTCACTTCGGGGTCGTTGAGGAAGTGGAGCGGGCCCGCCACATCGTCGCCACGGGCACCAGCGCCGACCGTCAGCTGGAGGTCTATCAGAAGCAACTGGCCGGTGGAGCCGATGAACGCAAGGCCCTGCAGTCGGTCGTCGACATGCTCGTGGAAGACACCGTAGCCGGAATCTGAGCGCTCTACCGTCCCTTGCGGGCCCGCTTGGCCTCGCGCAAATCTGCAACGTCGTCAAATGACGTCACATCGGCGAGCGTCATGTGATCGGGTGCGCGCTCTTCCCACCCCTGCGGACGGATCCCCATCAGCTTGGCGAGGATGCCGATCAGCGTGCCCACCTTCTCCTTCCCGAATCCGGGGAGCTCGAGCAGGCGACGGTAGAGCTCGCCACCGCTGTCCACCTCGAGCCAGATGGTTTCCGGACGGCCCCCATAGCGTTCCTCTATGAAGGCGCACAGTGCCTGAGTGCGCTTGGCCATGCTGGCCGGGAAGCGGTGCAGCGCCGGCTTCTCGGCAAAGATCGCAGCGAGTTCCTCGGGATCGATCGAGGCAAGCGTCGATGTCTCCAGCTTGCCTCCCAGACGCTCCTTCAACAGATACGGCCCCAGGAAGGCCCGCTCCATGGGGACCTGCTGATCGAGCAACATGCCGATGAGTAGAGCGACGGGCTCGGTGGCCAGCAGCTCGTTCGCCTGGGGATCTTCGGTGAAATGGAGCGCTCGAGGCTTCGTCATGGTCACCTCCGAAGAGGACGCTACTGCACGGAACGTGAAACCGGCCGGGTTGCTATGTTCGCCGGGTGCTTCGCATCTATCTCTTCGGTGGGTTCCTCCTCCAACTGGGGGACAAAGCCCTTCCACCTATACCCTCGCGTGTCGCCCGTTCCCTGTTCTCGTACCTGGTGACCAACCTGCACCGAGAGCACACCCGGGATCTCCTGGCGGGGACGTTCTGGCCGGAGCTCGACGAATCACGGGCCCGTCGGCGACTCAGCCACGCCCTCTGGCAGATCCAGAGCGTGCTCGGTGAGATCGGATCGCCAGAGCCGTACATCATCGCCACCGCCGACACCGTCCGGTTCAATACGGATGCGCCCTTCTGGCTGGACGTGGGGGAGTTCCAGAGCCTTCTCGGCGAAGACCCCGACGAGGGGGCCGTGGCCGACGTCGGGACCCTGATTCGGGCCGTCGACCTCTACAGAGGGGACTTCCTGGCCGGCTTCTACGACGACTGGGGTCTGGTGGAACGAGAGTCGCTCCGCCAGAGGTACCTCGGCTCGCTCTCTCGGCTGGTCCAGTTCTACAAGGCCAGCGGCGACTACGAACAGGGTCTGGTGTACGCCCGACGAGTCGTCATTCACGACCCGCTGCGCGAGGAGGCCCATCGTGAGGTGATGAGGCTCTGCTTCCTGGCCGGTCGGTTCAACGAAGCACTACAGCAGTACGAGCGATGCTGCTCGATCCTCGAAGAAGAGCTGGGAGCCGAACCCGATCGGGCCACCACCGCCCTCTATCGCGACATTCTGGAGAGACGCCGGAAATCCGATCCTCCCTTCGTACCGGCACCGCAGGCCCCGCTGCTAGAGGGACCCACCGCGACTCCGCTGGTGGGCCGCGCCGACGAGCGGACCGCCCTCCTGGGACGGATGCAGGACACCCTGGCCGGGAGAGGGGGAGTGGTGCTGGTGGAGGGCGAGCCGGGGGTCGGGAAGTCCCGCCTGCTGCGCGCCATGGCTGAGGATGCTCACTGGAGAGGCTTGGGCGTGCTGTGGGGAGAGAGTCGAGAGCTCGAGACCTACGTACCGTACTCGGTGTTGGTACGGGCCCTGGAGGGCGGCCTGTCGGCCCTTCGGGTCGGGCAGTTGGTGGAGCTCGTCGACGAAGTGTGGTTGCGAGAAGCGGCCCGCCTGATCGGCCCGCTCCTCGATCACCTGCCCGAACTGCTTCCGCCCCCACCGCTCAAGACCGCTGAAGAAGGCGAGCGGCTCCGCGAGGCGCTGCTTCGCATCGTCGAGACGTTCGGCCTGGTCAGTCCACACGTCGTGGTTCTGGAAGACGTGCAGTGGGCCGACGCCGACTCGCTCCGGATCCTGGGCCTGATGGGGGAGCGACTGGCCGCGTCGGGAGTGCTCCTCGTTCTCAGTTACCGGAGCAGCGAGGCCAGAGAGCGCCCTGAAGCCTGGGAAACCCTGTTGGCCCTCGACGGCACCGTCGGAACGAAACGCCTCGAAATCGTCCCCCTGGCGCCCGAGGAGACCGCAGAGCTCATTCAGAGATCACTCGGCTGGACTGGGGCTCCTTCGAGCTTTGTCGATGCCGTCTACCACGACACCGGCGGCAATCCCTTGCTCGTCCTGGAGACGCTCAAGGCCCTGCACGAGCAAACGGGAACCCTGTTACCGGGGGAAGTGGGTGAGGCCGTCTTGGACACCACCGCGCCCGAAGAAGCGGAGCTGCCCTTGGGTTCCGGCGTGACCAGCGTGATCGAGGGGCGGCTGGAGCGCTTGTCTCCCGGCGTCCGGACCGTCCTCGAGGGCGTTTCGGTCCTCGAAGCTGCCGACACCCCCGGCCTGGTTCGGCTCTCGGAACGACCCTCTCTGGAAGTTCTGGCCGATCTGGACGAAGCGCTCCGCAGGGGGCTGCTGGTGGACGAGGGCGACGGATTCCGATTCAGCCATGCCCAGATGCGGCGCGTTGTCTACCACGGCATGCCCGAAACGGCTCGCCGGGACTTGCACCGCAGGGCGGCCGAGTACCTCGAGGAACTCCACCATCACCGCGTCGATGCTCTCGCCCACCACTACTCGAGGGCGGAAGTCCCGGACAAGGCCTTCGAGTACCTGTCGGCGGCCGGCGAGCGGGCCGTGGCCGTACACGCCTACGAGATCGCGGCCCGCCACTACGCCCAGGCTCTGGCTTCGGGGGGCTTCTCGGTGGCCTCCAGAGAACGGCGCTACGAAGTGCTGTCCATCTACGAGGGGGTGCTCGATGTGCTGGGCCGTCGCGATGAACAGTCCCGGATCATCGAATCCCTGACGAGGGAAGTGGGCGACGATCCCCGGCTCCGACCGGAGCTCGCTGTTCGCAAGGCACGCTATTACGCCAACGTCGGTCGCTTCGCCGAAGCCGAGCATGCCGCACGGGCTGCAGTCGCCTCGGCTACAGAGCACGAGGTAGCCCGGCCCCTCGTCGAGCTCGGCCTGGTCCTGAGCCGTACCGGACGCTACACCGACGCCATCGGAGTGCTGGAGTCGGCGATTGCATCCGGCGATCCCACCGTCACAGCCGACGGCCGATACGCCCTTGGACTGGCCCTGAGCTACGTCCAGCGTCATGAGGAGGCGGAAGACGTCCTCCGGCAAGCCGGCACCATCTACGAGTCTCTCCACGATCGCCGGGGTGTGGTCGAGGTGGCATCGCTGTTGGCCGTCATCGCCGCGGAGCGAGGCAACACCGGCACGGCCATGTCTGCCCTTCGGAATGCGATCGATATCGCCAGGGAGATCGGTTACCGAGGGGGAGAGGCGGTCAATCTCGTCAATCTGGCCAGCCTGTGCCACCTCACGGGACGGGTGGGACAGGCGCTCGAGCACTTCGAGCAGGCCCGCTCCGTGATGCGATCGATCGGCGATCGGCGCGGCGAGGCGACGGCTCTTGCCAACCGGGCGTCGATGGTGCACCGCGTCCTCGGCGACGACGGTGCCGCTTCCGAAGATGCCCGACGAGCGTTGGCGTACTACCGGGAGATCGGCGACGGCCTGGGCCAAGCACTGTGCCTCAGCGTTCTGGGTGGTGTAGCCCGTCGCCGGGGTGACCTGGCCGGAGCCGGCGCTCTGATCGAAGAAGGTCTGAGCGCCGTCGAAGGTTCCTCAGAGGGATGGCTCACCGCCCAGCTGCTCAGGTCGTCGGCAACCGTGGCATTGGATGCAGGTCGACCCTCAGAAGCCCTCGTTCTGGTCGAGCGGGCCGAGACCATGTGTGCCGATCTCGGGCTGCCCGACCTCTTGATCAGCATCCGGGCGCTCCGTATCCCAGCCCTTCTGGCCATCGGAGAGGAAGGGGAGGCATTGGCGCTGGCCCGCCGCCTGGCCACCGAAGACCTCCAGGGAGTGGAGCAGGGTTACCTGGTGAGCCTGTGGTGCTACCAGGCTATGGACCGGGCCGGCGAGACGGAGGAGGCCCGCCGCCTGCTGGCCGAGGCGCACGGCGGCCTGCTCGAGGCGCTGGCCGACCTCGGAGAGGAAGAGCAACGCGCTGCCATCGAAGGCGTTCCCGAGCACCGGGCCATCACGGCGGCCTGGCGAGGCACCGAGCCGACCCTGGTGACCATTCGGCTTCCGGCTGCGGCGGCGGCTCTCGGCCGGACGCTTCGGGATCGAGACATGGTGGAGGTGGTCCTGACCATCGCCGAGCCGGCCGACGCCGAGCTGTCCGGACCGGAGCAGAGGCGAGCGCGCCTGCGGCGCGTGATGTCGGAAGCTGCCGCGCAGGGGGCCCTGGCCCGTGTGGAGGACCTGGCCGCTGCCCTGGACGTGAGCGTGGCCACCATTCGTCGCGATTTGGCGATTCTGCGCCGCTCCGGCCAACACCTGCCTACCCGAGGCAGTCAGTGAGGGCCCATAGGGCCGCTTCTGGGTACAAAGAGTAGCGATGAGCGCCCGCCGGCCCGCCGCGGCCGGCGCGGCTGAGACATCGCACAGAGAGGTCTGTGTCATCTTCCCGGCAGCACGATCAGGAGGTATGACTGTGCGGCGCATCATCACGGTTGCCACAACGGCGGCTGTCTTCCTGGCACTCCTCGTCCAGGGGGCCTCGGCCGACGTGTATTTTCTGCGATAGCAGCCGACAGCCACTGAGACGGAGATGGTCCGGTGGCCACGATCAGAGACGTGGCGGCCAGGGCGGGTGTGAGCGAGGCGACGGTCTCGCGTGTAGTCAACGACACTGCCACGGTGGCGGAAGCGACTCGAGCGCGCGTCCTGGCCGCCATAGCCGAGTTGGGGTACCGACCCTCCAACTTGGCCCGCAGCCTCTCGTTGGGGCGGAGCAGCACGGTGGCGGCCGTGATCCCGCCCGGTCCCGACCCTGGTGCCGCCCAGCGACTCGAAGGAGCCACTCATCGAGCCATGCTGGCCGGCCATGAGTTGTCCCTCTATTTCCTCGGGTCCGGCGAGGAGGCCGAGCGTGTGATCCAGGATCTCGCCCGGCCCCAGGCGGTGGGTGGTGTATTGGTGATTTCGGTCGACCTCAGGAACGCAGATCTGGCCCGATTGGGCGAGGCGGGCCTGCCGGTGGTGCTTCTCGATCGCACCGCCGAGCGGGTCCACAGTGTCTGCAGCGACCACGTAGCGGAGGGACGGGTGGCCACCGAGCATCTTCTCGCCTTGGGACACAACGCCATCGCGTTTGTGACCGAAGGGGAACCCTCCCCGGCCGCGTCCGATCGACTCGCGGGATACCGAGCCGCTCTCGAAGCGGCCGGCATCGCGGTTCCGAGCAGCTACCACCGGGCCGACAAAGATCGGGCGGGCCCGATCGACCGCCGGATGACCAGCCTGTACGCCCTGCATCGTCCCCCGACCGCAGTCGTGGCCGCCTCGGACCTGGTGGGCTTGTCCGTGCTCGCTTGGGCCTGGAGATCGGGCCTGCCCGTTCCGACTCGTCTCAGCATCATCGGGTTTGAAGGCATCGACCTCGGGGCCCGGTTCGGCCTCAGCACGGTCGGCCAGCCGCTCGAGAAATCAGGCTCGATCGCAGTCGAGCTCCTCATCGACCTCATGGAGCGCCGCGTGTCCGACCTCGAGGCCGGCGCCGTCATCGGGCTTCCGGTCGAAGTGATCGATCGGGGCTCCACGGCTCCGGTTGCCGGGCCGCCCTAGGCCTCAGACGACTTCGACTCCTGCTTCTTCCAGTTCCTCGAGAGCCCGGCGGTCGTCCCCCTCTTCCAGGTTGACCGCCCGGGTACCGTCCCGCAGCAGCCGGGTGGAGAGGCCTGCGGCGGCTGCGTCCAATGCCGTGGCCTTCACGCAGTAGTCCAGGGCCAATCCCGTCACCACGACGCCGGTGATTTCGTGGGCCTCCAATAGATCGTCGAGGCCGGTGCTGGAGGTGGCTCCGGTACGCGGATCGCGCACGGCGAACCCCGAGTACCCATCCTCTCCACCGGTCCCTTTGAAGATCGTTGGCCCTTCGACGACCACGTCGGGATGAAAGGCAGCCCCCCAGGTATCGGCCACACAGTGCACGGGCCAGATGCCGCCGTCCTTGGCGAAATGGGGAGTGACCTCAGGATGCCAATCCCGGGTATAGACCACCAAGGCCCCGGCGCTGCGGGCTCGCTCTATCTCGGTGTTAACCACCGGGATCACCTGTTCGGCGCCGGTGACGTAGAGACTTCCTTTTTGATCCGCGAAGTCGTTCTGCATATCGACGACGATCAGGGCGGTATGAGCGTCGTATTCGACCATGCAGGGGAGGTTATCGTGAATCACCATGAAGCCGGACGAGCGCGCCACAGCCGAGGGCATCCTCTTCACCGATCAATACCACCTCGCCTCGGCTCAGCTCTACTTCCGCATGGGTCTCGCCGAACTGCCGGTGCAGTTCGACCATTTCTTCCGGACCGCTCCCAACTACGGAGAGCATCAAGCGGGCTACTGCATCAACGCCGGACTGGAGTGGCTTCTCGACTGGATGGAGCAGGCCCGGGTTACGGATGAGGACGTGGGCCATCTGGCGAGCCAGACCGGCTCCACGGGCCGACCCCTGTTCGAGCGAGATTTCCTCGATTGGCTGCGCGCCAACGGTGATTTCACCGGGATCACACTCCGGGCCATCCCCGAAGGGCGGGTCGTCCACGCCGATGTTCCCCTGACAATTGTGCAGGGCCCGCTGGCCATGGCACAGATACTGGAAACCCCACTTCTCAACCACCTCAACTACCAGATCCTGATCGCCACCAAGGCCTCCCGGGTGGCCGCCGCCGGGCGGGGGAGGCCGCTGTTGGAGTTCGGACTCCGCCGGGCTCCCGAACGCGGCGGCAACGCCGGGGCCAGGGCGGCATTGATCGGCGGCGCCGATTTCACCTCCAATGTGGGCATATCCCATGTTCTCGGATTCCCGCCCAAGGGAACCCACGCCCACAGCCTGGTCCAGGTGTTCATGGCGATGGGGGAGGGTGAGTTGGGAGCGTTCCGGGCGTTTGCCGACATCTACCCGGACGACTGCCTCCTGTTGGTCGACACAGTGGACACCCTGCAGAGCGGCATTCCCAACGCGATCACGGTGTTCGAGGAGTTGCGCCGCAAGGGCCATCAGCCCATCGGCATCCGTCTCGATTCGGGCGACCTCGCCTACCTCGCCATTCAGGCGGCCGACATGTTGGACCGGGCCGGCTTCCCCGATACCGCGATCGTCCTGTCGAGCGGACTCGACGAGCTGGCCATCTGGCAGATTCTCACCCAGATCGAAGAAGAGGCGCCCCGCTACGGCGTCGATGCCGACCACCTCATCGGACGGCTCACCTACGGGGTGGGAACCCGGATGATCACCTCACACGGCGCTTCCGCTCTCGACGGGGTGTACAAGGCGGTGGCACTGCAGCGCGGGGGAGTCTGGACGCCGATGTTGAAGGTGTCCGAAACACCAGAGAAGGTGCCCAATCCGGGGGAGAAGAGGGTGTGGCGCGTCTACGACGAGCGCAACCGGGCCTCGGTAGATGTGCTGGCAGTCGCAGACGAAGACCTGTCGAGCCCCGGACCACTCGTGCTCCACCACCCGGTGCGATCGGAGAGCACCCGCACCCTGGAGAGCGACGAGATCACCTCGGTAGAGCCTTTACTGGTCGATGTCCTGACAGAGGGGGAGCGCGTCGCCGAGTCGCCGTCCATGGACGAGATCCGAGAGCGACGCCGGGTCGATCTGGACCGACTCGATCCCGGCGTGCGCCGCCTCATAAATCCGCACCGCTACCACGTGTCGCTCACCGAGCGGCTCTGGGACCTGAAACGAGAGTTGGTCGCCGCGGCTCGCGGCGAGCCTCGGTAGACCTTTCAGTCCGGGGCGGCTAGAGCGCAGGCCACCTCGGCGGCGAGGCCGGCGTTGGCCTCGACCAGTGCCACGTTGGCTCGAACCGTGGCTCCCTCGCTGAGATCGGCGAGCCGGGCCAGCAGGAACGGCGTGATGTCTTTTCCGGTCACCTGCTCCAGAACGGATTCGGCCAGGGCTCGATCGACGAGGGCCTCCAGGTCTGCCCAATCGATGGCAGCTTCCTCGGGAACGGGGTTGGCGACGACGATGCCCGCTCCGCCGAGCTCCCAATGGGCCTGAGCCACGGCCGCCACCTCCTCGGCAGTGTCGACCCGATGCTCGAGGGGGAGACCGCTGCTGCGGGCGTGAAAGGCCGGAAAGTAGTTGGTGCGATAACCGAGCACGGGAACACCGAGGGACTCCAGCACCTCGAGGGTGGCGGGGAGATCGAGGACCGATTTGGCCCCCGAGCAGACCACGGCGACCGGAGTCCGGGCCAATTCGTAGAGGTCGGTGGACAGGTCGAACGTCTCGGCGGCGTTACGGTGGACCCCCCCGATCCCCCCGGTGCCCAGGAGGCGGATCCCGGCCAGCTGGGCGCAGCGCATCGTGGCGGAGACCGTGGTGGCGCCGTTGCCGCGGCGGCCGAGTACCGCAGCCAGATCGGCGGCATTCGTCTTGGGCAGTTCGGCGGTCACCAGACGCTGCACCGCGCTGGCTTCCAGCCCTATCCGGATGATTCCATCGAGCACCGCCACCGTGGCGGGGACGGCTCCGGCCGCCAAAACGGCCTTTCGCAGGGCCACGGCGACCTCGAGGTTCTCGGGACTGGGGAGTCCATGGGCCATCAAAGTGGATTCGAGTGCCACGATGGCGGCGCCCCTCGCCAGGGCCGCCTCGACGTCCTCGTGCAGGGCTAAACGGTCCTTCATGGGCCATCCTTCTCCACGAGACCGGCCCGGCGTCTCACAGATGTGCCGTCGAGATCGGAGGCAACGGCGTCCTCGGATTCAATCGTCAGCGCCGCAGCGGCCAGACCCAGCTCGGCGGCGACGATCAGATTTCGACCGGCCAGCAACCCGTGCACCAGCGCCGCGGTGAAAGCGTCTCCGGCACCGGTCACGTCCCGCACTTCGGCATCGAGGGCCGGCAGGAACTGAGACACGCCCCTTCCGCTGATGTAGGCGCCGCCGCCCTCGTCGGTCACCGCCACGATGCCCACGCCGGCCTCACGAAGCCGGGCCGCTACCTCCGACTCCTCTCCCGCACCGGGGGAGAGGGCCATGCCCTCCTCATGATTGACGACCAGCAGGTCGATCGAGTCGAGCACGGCCGCGGCTCGCACCGCCTTGACCGTCGACACGGTGTTGACCACGGTGAGGGCTCCCTCGGGAGCACGATCGGCCAGCCACTTCAGCGAATCGGTGGGCAGGTTGCAGTCGAATACCCAACCATCGGCACTGCCCAGCTCGTCGGCCGCGTCGTAGAGGGTGTCGGGGGTCATCTCGTCGTAGATCGCCATGTCCGCCAAGCCGACATACAGACGACCGTCGGGCTCGAGGAGCGCCGTGTAAGAAGCGGTGTGGGTGTCCTCCGACCGGTCGAGCCATGTCGTGTCTACTCCAGCTTCGGTCAACATCGCCGCCACCAATTGCCCAGAACGATCCCGACCCACCCGAGTCACCAGCGCCACGTCGTCTCCCAGCCGGGCCAGATTCTCGGCCACGTTGCGGGCCACCCCTCCCGCCGACTCGCGAACCGTCACCGGGTTGGACGTGGCCGCCACGATCGGTTCCAGCGCGCGCGCCCTTCGATCCAAGTGGGCGGCCCCGAAGCATGCGATCCGTGACTGCATCGTCTCAATTCTGGCGCGTGGCCGCCGGCCCGTCAGGCCGGGGAGGGGTCCGCCCAGGAAAGCCCTCCCGTCCGGGGCTTTTCCAGTGCGCCCATAATCCACGTTATGTCAAGTTATGGTCGGCGTCCCCCCACCACTTCCATCGCCGCCGGACCGGGTCGCCCACCATGACTCGGCTATATCCCTCTCCGCCTAGGCTCTCTGGAGACCATGGCGTACGACGAAGCACTGGCCGATCGGATGCGGGCTCATCTGGAGGGGGTGGCCGGCATCGAGGAGAAGAAGATGTTCGGGGGCCTGTCCTTCATGCTGAACGGCAACCTGGCCTGCGGCGTGATCGGTGACGAGCTCTGCCTCCGGGTGGGCCCCGTTGCCTACGAGGACGCTCTCGGCGAGCCCGGGGTGCGCCTCTTCGACTTCTCGGGGAGGCCGATGAAGGGTTGGGTGATGGTGGGCGGCCCCGGCATCTCGGACGACGAGGCCCTCGGCGGCTGGATTCAGCGAGGCCTGGACTTCGCCGGCTCCTTGCCGCCCAAGTAGCTCAGGCCCGCTCGGGCTCGATCCGGCCGAGGCGACCGGCCTGATAGTCCTCGAAGGCCTGGAGGATCTCGGCCCGGGTGTTCATCACGAATGGCCCGTAGCGGACCACCGGCTCCTCTAGAGGCCGGGCGGCGCCGACAATCGCCTCGAGGCCCCGCTCCCCCGCCGCCACCGGGATGCGCCCACCGCCGACGTCGAACAGCGCCATCTGCCCGGTGACGATCGGCTCGCGGGTCTTGCCGACCCCACCGTTGCCCCGAAACGCGTAGACGAACGCCAGTTCGTCCGTCTCGACGTCGATGCTGGTAGATGCGCCGGGTTCCAGGCTGAGGTGCAGATAGGTGATCGGCAGGAACGTGTTGGCGGTGCCGACGGTGTCGTAGGCCCGGCCGGCGATGATGACCGCTCGTCCCCCATCGAGCTCCACCTTGGGCAGATGATCCGCCACCAGATCCTGGTAGCGAGGCCGGTGCCACTTGGCCTTGGTGGGCAGGTTGACCCAGAGCTGGAAGCCGTGGACGCGGCCTCCCTCGTTCATGATCACGTCGGAGGGCATCTCGGAATGGACGATGCCGGCTCCGGCGGTCATCCACTGCACGTCGCCGGGCGTGATCAACCCTCCCCCGCCGATCGAATCCTTGTGCCTGATCTCGCCGTCGAGGACGTAGGTGACCGTCTCGAATCCCCGGTGCGGGTGGTCGGGAGCCCCCTTGGCCTCTCCGGGGGCGTTGTCGGAGGGGCCCATCTCGTCGAGGAGGAGGAAGGGGCCGAAGTGGTCGAGCTGGTAGTTGGGGAAGGGCCGGCGCACCATGAAGCCCTCGCCCTCGAGGGCGCGCATGCCGTCGACGACGCCGGCCACCGGGCGCTCATCGGTCGAATCGGTCACGACACCTCCGTAGCGGGTCGGAGGGTGTAACGCCGTCGGACCTCGGTACCTTCCCGTTTCTTCCCCGGTCGGCGGAACTTCAGCCGTGCGCCGCTTCGACTGCCACGTCCACCGTCACGCGGAATGCGTCGAAGGTCGGTGCCACCACGCTGCCGTGGCCGACTCCCTCCAGCACGGTGAGGTGTACCTCATAGCCGGCATCTCCAAGTGCCTGATCGAAATCGATCGCCGACTGCACCGGGGAAACGTCGTCGATGTCCCCGTGCACCTGATACACCGCAAGGTCGGGGTTCCTGCCGATGTTGGTGTAAGGGTCGACGATCTCCCAGGCCGCCGGATCGATGTCTTTGAGGAAGGCTCCCGGTCCCGAGATGTAATAGTCGGGGTAGCCGGCCACTGAGACGAGTGCATCGGGGACGATCGAGGTGTCCGTCGCGGCGCAGTCCTCGCTCGGCTCGAGAAGCTCGGCCGAGAAAGCCACCGTTGTGGCCACCCCCGCCCCTGACGAGTGGCCCAGAATCGTCACCCGATCGGGCGAGCCTCCGTGGTCGGCCGCGGTGGAGCGGGCGAATCCGACTGCGCAGGCAGCGATCCCCGCTTCCTCTACGAACCGGTCCTGGATGGGCCACTCGGCGTTGTAGACGACGACCCCGCCTGCGGCAATGGCCTCGGCCAGGGCGTCGTATCCCCCCCGGGCATTCGTTGGAGAGGGTCCGGCGTATCCGTGGAACATGACCAGCACCGGCCACGGACCATCAGACTCCGGTGCCCACACGTCGAGCAGCTGGGGCCCGCTGTAGGGGACGTCCCTCGTGACGACGACCGCCTCGCCGGCGGCCACAGTGGTCGTGGTCGCGGGAGCGGTTGTCGTGGTGGTCGGGGTGGTCGACGCCGTGGTGGTCGTTGGGGCCGCCACAGTCGTCGCCGGGGCCGGGATCGTCGTGGCCGGAGCCGCCGTCACCACTTCCGCCGTCGTGGGAGATCCCTCGCCGCCTCCGCCGCAGGCGCTGAGGACCAATCCAACCATGAGAAGAACCGTCGAGCGGCGCATGATCCACCCCCTCGTGCGCATCGAGCCGCCTCCCCGTGCGGCTTTGGCTCGACACTAGCGAAGAGAAGCTGGCGGTAGCCGTCGCAGCGGTCTGGTTTCAAGGGCGCCAAAAGGAACCCCTGGCGGAGCAGGGGTCCTTTTCTCGTTCGCTTGTCGATGTTCGGGGTGCAGCGCTCAGTTGCCCGGGAACTGAATCCACACCGTTCCGGTTCCCACCGCCTCCACTGTGACATTCTGTCCAAAATCAGTCTCGGAGATCTCCAGCTCGGGGTAGAACCTGAGAAGAAGCCTCGCCACTCGGGCGTCGAGGGGACCGAGGTCCTCTTCGAAGAGCGTTTGGTTCTCGAAACTGCATTCCGTCAACTTGTCTGTGATGCCCGAACCCCTACCTGCCTCGAGGGCAAAGTCGTACTCAAATACTTGGAGCGTTGAACCAATGGTGACGGTGTCCGTCTCTACTAGATCAACCTTGTGAATGACGACCGCATGGCCCTCCACGAAACCGACCAGACTCCCCTGGGCCTCGATGACGTCGATTGGGGTTTCCTCTCCCTCACACCAAACCACCAGGGGTACGGTGTTGGCCGCCGCAGCGCCGGCCGGAGCCGCCGCTGCCGCCACCAATGCGACAGCCAATGTGATAGCCAACAGGAGTTTCCTCACTATGACCTCCCTCCCTCGGGTACCACGGAACGTGGTGCTGATCGGTGGATTCTACACCCAACGCGCGGCCCGTGGTCGCCCTACTGTTCGCCCAGTTGGGAGTGCCATGGGCCCTCGTTACAGGCGCACAGATCGCTGGCCCTCCGGTAGCGTCCCCCCGAAGGAGGTGCCATCGCCGCCCTGCCGGAATCCCGCAAGATCGTCGTCATCGGCGGAGGCGTCGTGGGGACGAGCACCCTCTATCACCTCGCCCGGGCCGGCTGTACCGACACGCTCCTCCTGGAACGGGACACCCTGGGATCGGGCTCCACCAGCAAGGCGGCCGGCGGGTTCCGGGCCCAGTTCTCCGACGAGCTCAACATCCGCATCGCCCTCGAGTCCATCGAGCGGCTGCGACGATTCGGCGAGGAGCCCGGGGACGACATCGACTTCAAGCAGTGGGGTTACCTCTTCCTGCTCCGGGAGGAGGAGGTCCCCGCCTTCGAGGAGGCGGTGGCGCTGCAGAACCGCCTCGGGGTGCCGTCCCGTCTGATCACTCCCCGCGAGGCCCTCGGGATCGTTCCCGGACTCGGTCTCGACGACGTCGCCGCGGCCACCTTCTGCCCCACCGACGGCTACGCCACCCCGGAGGCCGTCGCCCTGGGCTATGCCCGGGCCGCTGCGGCCATGGGCGCGGGCATCGTTCAGGGCTGCCCGGTGGAGGAGATCCTGGTGGACGGCCGACGAGTGCGCGGGGTC
>CAYFYE010000035.1:0-22746 GCA_964347285.1 uncultured Acidimicrobiia bacterium | reverse complement strand
TTTACCGTTGTACGCGGGGCTTCCCCCGATCGACCCAGCTGGAGTACGGCATGTCAACCACCGAGGTCAACGTACTGATTGCCTTTGCCTTCGGTGCGGTGTCGTTCATCTCCCCGTGCGTACTGCCGCTTCTGCCCGGCTACCTCAGCCTGATGTCGGGGTACTCGGCCAATGAGCTATCGACCGGCCAGGCATCGACGCGCCGGGTCCTCTACGCCACCACCTTGTTCATCCTCGGTTTCACCGCCGTCTTCGTGGCCCTGGGGGCCGGGGCGACGTCGCTCGGCTCGTTTCTGGTCAGTAACCAGAACACGTTCACGAGAATCGCCGGGTGGGTGATTGTGGCGATGGGCCTGTTCATAGCGGTCACTGCGGTGTGGAATCCCTCCATCCTGATGGGATTGATGCGTGAGAGGCGCCTCGAGGTGCGCCCTTCTCGCCTTGGTGTCTGGGCCCCCCCGGTGATGGGAGTCGCCTTCGGGTTCGGATGGACGCCCTGTATCGGGCCGGTCCTCGCCGCCATTCTCACTTTGGCGGCCAACGAGGAGACCGTGGGGAGAGGGATGCTGTTGCTGTTTTCGTACTCGATGGGACTGGGCGTCCCCTTCCTGGCGGCCTCGATCGGCTTGAGCAAGGCGTTCGCGGCGTTTCGCTGGCTGCGCACCTATCTGCGCCCGGTCCACGTGGCATCCGGCCTGCTGCTCGCCGGCTTCGGGGTTCTGATGATCACCGGCCGCATCACCGACCTGTCGCGCTTCTTCAGCGATCTCCTGATTCGCCTCGGGCTCGAAGACTTGGCGACGATCTGACCGATACGCTGAGGCGATGGTGGATCAGCGCGACCGTGCTCCCAGCTACGGAGACGTGACGGGTGAGTATCTGGCCCTGCGCAGCGACGCCGGAGTCGTGACCGGGGAGCACGAGATCACCTGGGTGCGCGGCCCGGACGCAGTGTCCTTTCTGGACGGGCTGCTGAGTCAGGACGTGGCTGCTCTCGGACCGGACTCGACGGCTCGCTCATTCCTGCTGTCCCCTCGAGGAAAACTGCGCGCCGTGCTCTGGGTGCTGAGCGGAGTCGACGAAGTCGGGCTGGTGGCAGACGCCGGCTTGGGCAGGACCGTGGCAGCCGACCTGGAACGATTCAAGCTGAGGGTGGCCGCCGAGATCGATCCCGAGCCGAATCCGGTGGTGGAAGTCTGGGGCCCCGGCTCCGGCCGGGTGCTGGCCCGGGCCGGTGTGGAGGCTCCGGAGGGTTGGACGCGGGATGGCGGGGTTCTGGTGGCCCGCGCCGATCTGGGCCGACTGCCCAGGTATTTCGTGGCGGGCACGGAGAGCCGATCACTCGAGGCGGCGGGAGCCGTTCCGGTCGGGGCGCTGGCCGCCACCGCGGTCAGGATCGAGGCCGGCGAGCCCAAGATGGGAGTCGATCTCGACGAGGACACGATCCCCCAGGAGTCCGGACTCGTCGAGGAGGCCGTGTCGTTCACCAAAGGCTGCTATTTGGGACAGGAACTGGTGGCCCGGATCCACAGTCGGGGCCACGTGAACCGGTTCCTGCGGGGGCTGACCCTGCGCCAGAACGTGATTCCCCCCCGGGGCGCCGAGCTGGTCTCCGGCGGTGCTGCGGTGGGCCGCCTCACCTCGGTCGGCGAGTCTCTGGAGTTGCGTGCCCCCGTGGCCCTGGCGATGGTCCGGCGTCAAGTCGAGCCGGGGGACCTCCTGGAGGTGCGCTGGCCGGGGGGCTCGGCGCCGGCGGACGTCCGGGAGCTACCCCTCGATGATTTCAATGTCTCCTAACACTCCTCGAACCATTGGGTGACTAGTCAGCCTGCATTGCGGGAAACCATTCTCGATTGCGGCCCGTCCGGTGCCGATCTGTTTGACAGCAGCAGCAGGATGGGCATCCCGCCGGGGGCCGGACGATCCGGTCCCCGGCTCTTTTGGGTCGACCGACCCATTGCGGGCCGAAGCGACGATTGCCATATTGGACGGGACGACCACGGACCGGGACCGGCCGGGGGTAAGCGATGAATGGAGGCGTACCGGGAGGGGGATTCGAACCCCCACGGGCTTTCGCCCAGCGGATTTTGAGTCCGCCGCGTCTACCGTTCCGCCATCCCGGCCGGAAGGCGCATGTTAGGAGCGAGGCGGCCCGCCCCGATACACTGGCCGCTCCCGCTTCTGTGGGTTCGGGGTGAGACCAAAGGGCGACGATCGGGGGGCGGCTCTCGTGGAGTTCGCTCTCGTTTCACTGTTGTTGTTCGGCTTGATATTCGGTGCCGTCGAGGCCGGCTTTGCGTTTCGCGACTGGCTCAGCATCACCAGCGCCTCACGTGAGGGGGCCCGGGTGGGATCGGCGGCCGGCAACGCCGACGGGGCCGACTGTTTCATACTCGATGCGCTGTCGGGGTCACTGCTCACAGTCGATCTGGAGGACATCGAGGACGTCTACATCTTCAAGGCGAACAGCGACGGCAGCATGTCCACCGAGCGCCAGCACTACAAGGTGGCCGGTGATACGCCCGCCGATCTGCTGGTGTGCAATGAAGGCTGGGACCGTCAAGCGGGCAGCAATTGGCCCCCGACCGATCGGAGCGTGGTCGCAGGCGATCTGGACTTGCTGGGCATCCGCATCGTCTTCAGCCACGATTGGATCACCAACGTCGGACCGTTCGGCGGAACAACGACGTGGGTCGACGACGCCGTGATGCGGCTCGAGCCGAAGACTTTCGTACCGTGACCGGCACCCCGGACGGTGAGAATCGGGAGAGCGGCGCCGTCTTCGTTCTGGCGGCGGCTTCGCTGGTGGTTCTGCTGGGCATGGCCGCCTTTGCAGTCGACATCGGCTGGTTGTTCCTCAGCAAGTCGCGGGTACAGCGGGCGGCCGACGCCGCCGCCCTGGCCGGGGTGACTCATCTTCCGGCCCAGACCGAGGAGGCGAAGGCCACCGCCGTCGATGTGGCCGGCATCAACGGCTACGACGCTGCCGATCCCGACACGACGGTGATCCCCACCCAGATCGGCGACAAACAGCTGCGGGTCGAGATCTCGGACGAGGTCCAGACGTTCTTCATGCGGGTGTTCGGCATCGACTCGGTGACCATCGACGCCCGGGCTCAGGCTCGTTACATCCTCCCGATTCCCATGGGGAGTCCCGAGGACTTCTTCGGGGCCGACCCGACGGTGGCCGGCCGTGACATCACCGACGACGGCGGTCCCGGGTTCTGGGCGGCGATCCAGGCGCCGCTGACTCGCAAGGACCATGGCGACCCGTATGCCACCCAGTGCTACGACTTTCCGGGGGAATCGACCAACAACAACCTGGGTCTTCAGTGCGTCACCGCCAACGAAGAGTATCTGGGAGCACTCGCCGACGGCGATCCGGACGGCTACTGGTACGCCGTCGAGGTTCCGACCGGCAGCTCGGCCCTCACCGTTCAGGTCTTCGACGGCGGATTCCTGGATCGCAACACATTCGAGGACGAGACCGGGGACGACCACCTCGACCTCCCTACGGCCACCAATGTCTACGAGATCCAATCGGTCGGCCACGACGCCACCGGCGGGACGTTCACGCTCAGCTTCGGCGGCGAGACCACGGCACCGATCGACTGGGACGCCTCTGCAGCCAGGGTGGCTTCGGCAATCCAGGCGCTTTCGAGTGTGGACGCAATCGTGCCCTTGGGGGGTACCGGGACCACGGCCGATCCCTGGCGGGTTCGATTCCAGGATCCGGGCCCCGCCGATCTGCCCGAGATGACCGGCAACGGCATCGGCTTGACGGGGGGTACGGTCGGGCTCCAGATCAGCACCGTGGCCGACGGGATCTCGATGGGCCCCAACATGACCTTCCGACTGTACGGTCCCGACGGGACACCGTTCGATCATCGCGACAATCCCCTGCTGTGTGAACTGACGATTCCTTCCGAATCCGGGCTCCGGTACCAGTGGCAAGACCTGTGCAGCGTTCCGAGCAGCGGCGGCGCAATCACCCCCGGGGTATACCCGCTGCGGGTCTTCACCTCCGGCCGGGGGACCGCCTCCAGTCACTATTCCCTCCGACTGCAGGGAAGCCCTCCCTCCGGCGAGAGCTTCCGTCTGTTCGCCATCGACCGCATGTCGATCTTCTCCAATATCGACGGAGGCTCCGGCGCTCCCCGGGACTCGAAGTTCTTCCTGGCCGAGGTGGACGAGCTGCACCGTGGCAAGAATCTGGTCATCCGGCTGTTCGACCCCGGCGATGCCGACCCGGGCGTCGCCAATGTGATCAAGATCAACGGCCCCGACGGCTCGGTGTGGACCGGGGGCTGCCAGATCGCCGAGTCGACCGAGCGGGCCGGACCGCCCCGGTTCAGCGTGGTGGAGGAGATCTCCCCGGGCAGGCCTTGTCAGGTCGACGCCACCCGCACCGGTGCCGAGCACCCTCTGGGTGGTTTCAACGGCCATTGGCTCAAGGTGACGGTCGGGCTTCCCAACGACTACGGGTGTCCCGAGGTCGGCGGGGAGCCCTTCTGCTGGTGGACGGTGACCTACACGTACTCGGGGGGCCTGGCCCACGACCGCACCACTTGGGAGGCCAGTGTGGAGGGGAGCCTGGTCTCTCTGGTGTTTGCCGAACCGTGAGCCGCCTCGAGCGCAAGATCTTCCGGCTGGGCGATCAGATCGCGGCCATCGAGCGCCAGGAGGCGCTGGTTTCGGAAGAGCTGGCCATACACCGCCACCTCCACGACGATGCCCAGCGTGACGCCGTTGTCAGCGACCACCCCCTCGATAGAGCGGATGCTCGGGACACCGGCGCCGATGTAGCCCGATTCGAACGGGCACTGGAGGACCTGCGGCTCCGGAGGCTCAAGCTGGTCGAGCGGCGCGACAGGCTGCTGCGGCGTCTGGGCTGAAGGCCGCTCCTATGATGCCGCGGTGCCCAAGCTGGTCCTCCTCGACGGCCACAGCCTGGCCTACCGGGCCTTCTATGCCCTTCCCACCGACCTCGCTACCCCCGCCGGGCAGGTGACCAACGCCGTCTACGGCTTCACGTCGATGGTGATCAAATTGCTGGCCGAGGAGCAGCCCGATGCTGTTGCGGTGGCGTGGGACACGCCGGAGGCCACCTTCCGTTCTCAGGAGTACCCGGAATACAAGGCCACCCGCGAGGCGGCCCCCGATCTCTTTCGAGGCCAAGTGCCCCTCATCAAGGAAGTCGCCGAGGTGCTCCGGTTTCGGCAGATGGAGGTAGCCGGCTTCGAGGCGGACGACGTCATCGCCACGATGGCCGATCGGGCCGGGGCCGAGGGATGGGACGTAGTGGTGGTTACCGGCGATCGGGATGCCTTCCAGCTCATAGGGGGACCGGTCGAGGTGATCTACACCCGGCGGGGCATCTCCGACACGGTGCACGCCGACTCGGCATGGGTGGGTGAGCGTTACGGAATCGATCCGACCCAGTACACCGACTACGCCGCACTGCGCGGCGATCCCTCGGACAACCTGCCCGGGGTGCCCGGGGTGGGAGAGAAGACGGCGTCCAAGCTGCTGCAGGCCTACGGCTCGCTGGAGGGGATCTACGAACACCTCGACGAGCAGACTCCCAAGCTGCGCGAGAACCTGGAAGCGGCCCGAGAGCAGGTGTTTCTCAATCGTCGCCTCGCCACGCTCCGCCGCGATGCTCCGGTCGAGGCGACCCCGGCCGACTTGGAGCTGCAGCGTTTCGACCGCGCCGAGGTCCGCAAGGTCTTCGACGCTCTGGCGTTTCGTAGCCTGTGGGAGCGGCTCGAGGAGGCCCTCGAGGGTGCGGCCCCGTCCGGCGGGGAGCTGCTCGACGTGGAGATCGCCACCGAGGTCGACCCGGCCCGTGCCGAGAAGCTGTTTGCCGCCGGGATGGTGGCGTTGCAGCCGGTATGGGACCTCGACGAACTGGCCGGCCTGGCGGTCGCCGCCGGAGAGGCACGCGCTCGGTTCATCCCCGCCGATCTCCTGGAGGGCCTGGCCCCGGTGCTTTCCGACCCGGCCGTACCCAAGGCGGTCCACGACGCCAAGCCCCTCATTCGACGGTTGCTCGACTTCGGGTGGGATCTGGGCGGACTTGCGTTCGACACGGCGCTGGCCGCGTACGTCATCAATCCGGCCGAGCGGACCCCCGATCTGGGAGATCTGGCCGAGCAGGTGCTGGGGTTGGCGGTGGGGCGGCCCCAGGAGGAGGGCGAGGCCCATCGGGGCCAGGCCTCTCTTGCTTTCGAGGCCGGGCCTCTCGACCTGGAGACGGCCGGTCGGGCTGCGGTAGCCGTCCAGCAACTAGTCGGTCCACTCACCGCCCAGATGGAGGCACGGGGTGGGCGAGGCCTGTATGAGGACGTCGAGTTGCCGCTGGTGCGCGTCCTCGCCCGGATGGAGCACGTGGGCATAGCCGTCGACCAGGCCTACCTCGAGGCGCTGGGAGACGACCTGCGCTCGCGCCTGTCGGCAATCGAAGACGAGATCTACCGGGCGGCCGGGGAGCCCTTCAATGTCAACTCCACCCTGCAGCTGCGCGAGGTCCTGTTCGAACGGCTCGGGCTACCGGTCCTCAAGAAGACCCCCAAGGGAGCGCCGTCGACGGATGCCTCGGTGCTTGCCAAGCTGGTCGACGAGCACCCGATCGTCGAGCGGTTGTTGACCTATCGGGAGCTCGAGAAGCTCCGTTCCACCTACGTCGATGGCCTGCTGCCGCTCATAAGAGAGGATGGCCGGATCCATGCCCGCTTCAATCAAATGGCGGCCGCCACGGGGCGACTCTCGTCGGAGAATCCCAACCTGCAGAACATCCCGGTCCGTTCCGCCGAGGGTCGCACGATCAGGCGCGCTTTCGTGGCCGCCGAGGGTGCGACCTTCATCGTGGCCGACTACTCCCAGATCGAGCTGCGCATCCTCGCCCACCTCAGCGGCGATCCCGGCTTGGTCGAGGCCTTCGAGCGCAACGAGGACATCCACCGGGCCACGGCGGCACGAGTATTCGGTCTTGCCCCCGAAGACGTGCCTCCCGAGCTGCGCCGTCGAGCCAAGATGATCAACTTCGGACTCCTCTACGGCATGGAGGCCTACGGTTTGGCGCAGCGGCTCGAGATTCCCAAGGAGGAGGCGGCCGAGCACATGGAGGCCTACTTCGAGCAGTTTCCGGAGGTGCGGGCCTACATGGAGGGCATCGTGGCCGAGGCCCGCAACAGCGGATTCACCACCACGATCCTGGGGAGGAGGCGCTACCTGCCCGAGTTGGCATCGCGCAGCTTCCGAGAGCGGCAGATGGGGGAGCGCATGGCGCTCAATGCACCCATTCAGGGATCGGCGGCCGACATCATCAAGAAGGCCATGGTGGAGATCGACCGGGTGCTCGAGGTACGAGACGACGGGTCGGCCATGGTGCTCCAGGTCCACGACGAGCTGGTGGTGGAAGCGCCGTCGGACGAGGCGCCCGAGATCGCCGGGGTGGTGCAAGGGTTGATGGAGGGCATCGTGGCGTTGCGCGTACCGCTCCGGGTCGATGTGGCCACCGGCGCACACCTGGCCGAAACCAAGGCGTGAGGCCGGCTAGGGGCCGCGCTCTCGGTGTGGTACGCTGACCCGGCTCCCGGGCCTCACAGGAGTCCCGCGAGCACCCAAAGTACCAATGACCCCCGATTCCGATATCTCGCCCGAGCGCGCCGCCGAGGAGACGGCTACCGAACCCACGCCGGTCGACGCCGCTGCGGAGGCCGATGAGGAAGTCGTCGGCGGCGGTGACACCGAAGCAGGCGAAATGGAGGAGCAGGCCCAACGAGGGGAACCGGCGACGGACGAAGACCGGGCTTCGGAGGGAGAGCCGGAACGCCGTTTCGAACCGGTGGTGGTGAAGGCGCCCGACGTGGGCGAGATACCCGACGATATCGGTCCCGACGACTTCGCTGCGGCCGTGGAAAGGACCGTCGTCGAGTTCGACGAAGGGGACATCGTCGAGGGAACGGTGGTCCGGGTGGACCCCGATGAGGTACTGGTCGATATCGGCTACAAGTCGGAGGGAGTGATTCCGCTCAAGGAGCTGTCGATTCGCAAAGACATCGACCCCAACGAGGAGGCGACCGTCGGTGATCGGATCGAGGCTCTGGTCATCCAGAAGGAAGACCAGGAGGGGCGGCTGATCCTGTCGAAGAAGCGGGCCCAGTATGAACGGGCCTGGGGGAAGATCGAGAAGGTGATGAACGAAGGGGGCACGGTCTCGGGCAAGGTGATCGAGGTCGTGAAGGGAGGCCTGATCCTCGACATCGGCTTGCGCGGCTTTCTGCCTGCCTCGCTGGTCGACCTGCGGCGGGTGCGCGACCTCCAGCCCTTCGTGGGCGACGAAATCGAGGCCAAAGTCATAGAACTCGACAAGAACCGCAACAACGTGGTCCTGTCACGGCGGGCGTTTCTCGAAGAGGAGCAGGCCGAGCAGCGCCATTCGTTCCTGGAAGGACTGCAACCGGGCGAGATCCGCCCGGGGGTGGTGTCGTCGGTCGTGAACTTCGGGGCCTTCATCGATTTGGGCGGAATGGACGGCCTGGTCCACGTCTCGGAGTTGTCGTGGGAGCACGTCAGTCATCCCAGCGAAGTGGTGTCGGTGGGCGACGAAGTCCAGGTCAAGGTGCTCGAGGTGGACCGGGAGAGAGAGCGCATCTCACTGTCGGTCCGCCAGACCAAGGCCGATCCCTGGCAAGCGTTTGCCGAACGTCACCAGCTCGGCGACATCGTCGAAGGAAGGGTCACGAAGACCGTACCGTTTGGGGCCTTCGTGTCGGTGGACGATGGGGTGGAGGGCCTCGTCCACGTCTCGGAGATCGCCACCCATCATGTCGAGAGCCCGGAGCTCGAGCTTTCGGTCGGCCAGACGGTGAAGGTGAAGCTGACCGAGATCGACGTGGACCGCAGACGAATCAGCCTTTCGATCAAGCAGGCATCACCGGAATGGCAAGAACGGGCCGCCTACAGCGAGCGTCGCCGTCGCGTCGATCGCGAGTTCGAAAGGGAAGAAGAAGCCGATCAGGAGGCGTCGCGCGAACCGGCCTTCAACGCGGATGCTTCCCTCGAGGCAATCCTTCAAGAACTGAAAGAGAAAGGTATCGGCAGGAAGTGACCTCGTCGCCGGCCCGGGGGGGTATGGCGCAAGGGTGCGGGGGCCACGAGTCGGGCGGCCGGGCCGGGAATCCTCGATGCGAGGGCTTGGTCCGCCCGATCCACCACCACTAGGAAGAGAATGGGAAGACGCACCATCGTCCTCGTCCTTGCCGTCGTGCTGGCGGGCCTGTCTGCCTGGGCGATCTGGGCCTTCCTCAGCGACGTCGAGGAGGATGCCCGCGCCGGTCTCGACGAGGTGACGGTGTTCCGGGCCACAGAATTCATAGATCGCAATGCCGAGGGCGACGCCGTGATCGACAAGTTCGCCGAATCGACCGAGCTGGAGGAGCTCCTTCCCGACAACGCCATCACGACCCAGGCGCAACTCGTCGACGTGCTGAGCGGCAAGGTTTCCCGAGGCCCCATCAGCAAGGGCCAGGTGGTGACCACCGACCTGTGGGCCGAGCCCGCCGAGGAAGTGGCCAGCCTCTCGGAGCTGATCAGTCCGGGTCGGCAGGCCATCACGATCAGGCCCGATGAGGTGAGGGCGGTGGGCGGTTTCGTACGGGCCGGCGACGGCGTAAACGTCATCGCCACCCTCGACGTCGATCGGTCGACGACGATCGCTTTCCTGCGGAACCCGGTGGGACGGGACTTGCTCGGTGTGGCCGACGAGTTCAACAGGTTCGAAAGACTGCTTCCGGCCGATTTGACTGGCGAGCAGGTGGAGGAAGTCTTCGATGAGCTGGCCAGCGCTATTCCGGAGACCAAGACCGTGACCCTGACGGTGCTCCAGGATGTCCAGGTGTTGGCAGTCGGCTCTGTAGCCCGGGGTGGACCGAGCGGCGAGGACGCTGGGGAGGCTCCCGAGGCCGTCGAGGCGCTCGGCAGCCAGCTGATCACGCTGGAGGTGACCCCCGAAGAAGCGGAGCAGGTCGCCTGGGTCTTCGAGAACAGCAGCGTATGGCTCTCTCTGGTGTCGTCGCAGGTTCCATACGAGCCGGTTCCCACAGAAGGAATCACCATCGAGGACATCGTCGGCGAGGTGTTGGATCGCCGCGCTTTCGACGCGCTGGGAGTCGAGTCGCCGTGAGCAACGAGGCCGCCGGCTACAACGTCCTGGTCGTCGACCGGGATGAGGAGTTTCACGAGAGCGCCGACAAGGCGCTCGGCGGCCACCGGGTGTTGAGCGCCCGTAGCGTCTCCGAGGCCCAGGAGATCGTCTCCGACACCTCGGTCGAGATCGCCTTCATCGGCCCCTCCTATGCCCACGAGGTGGGAGTGGCCGAGTGCAGCCTGTTGCTCGACGTCGAGCCCGAGCTCATGCTGGTCCTGGTTGCCGACGGGCTGGAGACTCCGACGCTCAAGGCGGCCCTGCGGGCCGGCTTCGGGGACGCCATCGAGGCGCCGATGACGGCTCCGAAGGTCGAGGATGTGCTCGGCCAGGCCGAGCGACTGCACAAACGACGCGGCGAGGTCGAGGAGTCCGCGGTCGGTCGCTCCCGGCTGGGACGGGTCGTCACGGTCATGTCCCCAAAGGGCGGGGCGGGCAAGACGGTGATGGCCACCAATGTGGCACTACTGCTGGCACAGTGGAACGATCCTTCTCGGGTCGCCGTGCTGGACGCCGACTTGCAGTTCGGCGATGTGTGCCTGGCTATGCAGCTCGATCCCAAGACTTCACTGGTCGACGCCGCCGCCAATTTGGAGAAGCTCGACGAGGCCCTCCTGGACTCCCTGATGGTCAGGCACGAATCCGGCGTACGAGTCCTGGCGGCGCCCTTGGAACCGGCGCTGGCCGATGCGATATCCACTCAGGCAGTGGTGAAGGTTGTCGGCATGATGAAGCGGATGTTCGACTACTTGATCATCGACACCGCGCCGTTCCTCGACGAGCCGGTCCTCACCATCTTGGAGCGCAGCGACGACGTGCTGCTGGTGGTCGACATGGACATGCCCAGCGTCAAGAACGCCAAGCTGGCTCTCGACACCCTCCGCCTCATCAACTTCCCGATTCGCAAGATCAAGCTCATCCTGAACAGGGTGAATTCCAAAGCGAGGCTCGATGTGGAAGAGCTCGAGCGGTCTCTGGATCTGCGGGTGATGGCGGCCATCCCCTCGGACAAGATCGTGCCCCGTTCCGTCAACGAAGGCGTTCCGGTGGTGGCGTTGAACCCGCGATCGCGGGTGGCCAGGGGCTTTCACAATGTGATCAGGCTGATCGGCGACGGCACGGTATCGGGCGGGCCGTCGCGGCCCCGGCGCCGGCTCCTGGGATGAGGGAGTGGAGTAGGAGATGAGTCTCGCCGATCGCGTCAGGGCAGCCAAGGCCACCGACACCACGCTCGATCCCGTCAAGGAGCAGGCCCATCAGCAGCTCCGCCGCAAGCTGCACTTCAAAGTGGTCGAGGGGCTCGGTCCCATGCTCTACGACCGGCAGATGACCGATGCCGAGCTGAAGCTCCGGGTCATGGAGATGCTCGAATGGGCCCTGGAGCAAGAAGAGGCGGTCCCGCTCACCCGCGCCGACCGCCTGGTGCTGCTTCAGGAAATCGCCGACGACGTCCTCGGCTACGGCCCGATCGACCCGCTCCTCAGCGATCCCGACGTGAGCGAGATCATGGTCAACGGCCCCCACAAGGTCTACATCGAACGCGACGGAAAGATCGAGACCACCGACGTCAAGTTCGTCGACGCCAGCCACCTGGAACGGATCATCGAGAAGATCGTCGGCCAGGTGGGGCGCCGCATAGACGAGGCCACTCCGATGGTGGACGCCCGACTACCCGACGGTTCCCGGGTCAACGCGGTCATCCACCCGTTGGCAATCGGGGGCCCCTTTCTCACCGTGCGCAAATTCGCGGTGGACCCGTTCAGCGAGAAGGATCTGGTCGAGCTGGGGACTCTGCGCCGGGGAGTGGCCGACTTCCTCCGTCGTTGCGTCGAAGGCCGGCTCAACATCGTCATCAGCGGAGCAACCGGAGCCGGCAAGACCACGCTGCTCAACGTCCTGTCCGGCCACATCCCGCCCGACGAGCGGATCGTGACCATCGAGGACGCCGCCGAGTTGCAGTTGCGCCAGGAGCACGTGCTCAGCCTGGAGACCCGTCCCCCCAACCTGGAAGGCAAAGGCACGGTCAGCACCCGGGACTTGGTCCGCAATGCCCTGCGCATGCGACCCGATCGAATCGTGGTCGGCGAGGCACGCGGCGATGAGGCGCTCGACATGCTCCAGGCCATGAACACCGGACACGACGGCTCGTTGACCACCATCCACTCCAACTCACCACGCGACACCCTGGCTCGCATCGAAACGATGGTCCTGATGTCGGGGATGGACCTGCCGGTCCGGGCAGTCCGGGAGCAGATCGCCTCCGCCGTTCACCTCATCGTCCACCTCCATCGCTTCCGGGACGGGTCGCGTCGCATCACCCACGTCACCGAGGTGAGGGGGATGGAGGGTGACATCGTGACGCTCCAAGACCTGTTTCTGTACGACTTCGGCATGGGCGTGGATGACGAGGGCCGGGCGCTCGGTCACCTCAAAGCCACCGGATTGCGGCCCGGATTCAGTGATTTGCTGCGCAATCAGGGGATCGAGCTGGCGCCCGAGCTGTTCTCGCCGGAGCGTTTCGCCAGGCAACCGCTGTGACGGCTCGGACGTCTATCGTCGCAGCCGGCGTGGTCGCCCTTTTGTTGGTTCCGGTGGGAGCACAGGCCCAGGACGGTTCCGGGAACGGGTCGATCGTGCCCTGGCTGGCTGCCGTCGGCGTCGGGCTTTCGGTCCTTCTCTTTGCAATCCTCTTTGCCGGACTGGGGCTGCGCGCCATAGAGCGGGACGTTCGGGGTCGGCTGGGCACATACGCGAGGACGTCTGCCGAAGGCCTCGGATGGTTGGGCCGGATACCAGGCTTTCGCTGGCTGGCCCGAAGTGCCGAGGAGGCGGCCGCCCGCCGCGGGGTCCTCGACGCAGTCGGCGCCTCGTTGGAGCGGGCCGGGTTGCCGCTGCGACCCGGCGAGGGGTTGGCCGTCGCCGTCGGCATATCGGTGTTGGCGGGGCTCCTCTTCGGCGTCGGCACCCGGAATCTCCTGGTCGGCCTCGGGGTAGGAGCGCTCGGCATCGTCGTGGTGGTCATGGGCACCCAGGCGGCGGCGGCGCGTGAACAGCGCCGCTTCGAACAGCAGATGCCCGATACCCTCAATCTCATCGCTTCCTCGCTGCGAGCCGGCTACTCGCTGCTGCAGGCCGTGGAGGCGGTGGCCGACGAGTCCCGCCAGCCCACCAGGCGCGAGTTCGGCAGGGCCCTCAGCGAGATTCGACTCGGTCAGAGCGTGACGGTCAGCTTGCGCCGCTTGGCCCACCGGATGGGCTCGGTCGATTTCGAATGGACGGTCATGGCGATCGAGATCCAGGCCGAGGTGGGTGGGAACCTGGCCGAGGTGCTGCAGAACGCCGCCGAAACGATCGTGCTGCGCACCCGCCTCCGTCGCGACGTGCGCGCCATGACCGCCGAAGGTCGCATCTCGGCGGTCGTGCTGCTGGCGCTTCCCTTCGCCCTCCTCGGTTTTCTGTGGGCCACCAACCGGGACTACCTGGACCCGCTGCTCGACTCGACCCTGGGCCGGGTGGCCTTGGTGGGAGCGGGAGTGCTGTTGGTCGTCGGCATTTTGTGGATCCGCAAGATCGTGGACATCAAGGCATGAGTCCTCTGGCGGTTGCCGTGGTGATGTTCGTGGCGGTCGCCGCCCTGATCTACTACGTGGGGGTCGGAGTCACTCGGGCCCGGGGCCGGGGTAGAGAGCGGCTCATGGCGATGCAGGATCGCACCGAGTTGCTCGAGCGGAGCTTTGCCGAGCGAGCCGTAGCTCCCATCGTCCAGGGACTGGGTTCGTGGGTCCTCCGCTACACACCCCAGGGCTGGGTGGGCCGCACCCGGGACCGGTTGGCCTTGGCCGGCTGGTCGGACACCTTCGACGTCAACGCGTGGGCCGCGGTGCGGATCCTCACGATCGTCACAGCTCTGGCCCTCTTCTTCGTCTTGCCCGGCGACTACCGGGGCTTCCAGCTCCTGCTGTTGATCGCCCTGTTGGGCTTTGGAGGCTTCATCCTCCCGGAGGCCATCCTCAACCGGCGCATCGAGCAGCGCCGGGAGGCCATGCGCCGGGAGCTTCCCGAAATCCTCGATTTGCTGGTGATCAGCGTCGAAGCCGGTCTGAGCTTCGACGCTGCGCTGTCTCGGGTGGTGCAGGCCGTGCCCGGCGAGATGAGCTCCGAGTTCAACCGGATGCTCCAGGAGACCCGCGTCGGAGTGAGCCGCCGGGACGCCCTGGACAGCCTGGCCGGGCGTACCGACGTAGACGAGCTGCAGTCGTTCCTGCTGGCGATGAACCAAGCCGACGCCTTCGGCGTCTCGATCGTTCGGGTGCTACGGGTGCAGTCGGAGGAGATGCGTAACCGACGCCGCCAGCGCGCTCAGGAAAGGGCGTTCGCGGCGCCGGTGAAGATGGTGTTTCCGCTCGTGCTCTGCATCTTCCCGGCCATCTTCGTGGTCCTCCTCGGTCCCGCCTTCATCGAGATTCGGCGGGTCCTCCTGACCTGACCATTCGACCTACGGAGCGGAGGTCGTGGCCGGCCCGCCCGCTCCGTTCAACTCGGCCTCGACGTCGCTGAACGTGTCGCTCACGCTGCCGCCGAGCGACTGGATGGCGGCGATGGCGACCACCGCAATCAGCACGAGGAGCAACGCGTACTCGACCAGCGAGGCGCCCCACTCATCGGTGAAGCGGCTCTGGATGTACGCCCATGCCCGGGTCATCTGGCGCTCCTCCTTTGGAATCTGAGCGATTCCGAATCGAACGTACCAGTGCACGTCTTCGCTTCATATAGGTCGCCCGACCCATATGTGTGCGGACCCAGGGTAGGGGAAGTGGGCCGGAAGTCAGCTGCCACCCAATCCGAGGCGTATGGCTTCGACGGCGGCCTGGGCCCGGTCGGAGATCCCCAGCTTGAAGTAGATGCTGGCGAGGTGGTTCTTGACCGTCTTCGGGGAGATGAAGAGCCGGTCGGCCAGCTCCTCGGTAGTAGTGGTCCCGTCGGCCAACAGGGCCAGCAGTTGGCGTTCCCGTGACGTCAGGGAGGCCGGCCCTTCCTCCCAAACCGGCTCTCGAAATCTCCGGTGCTCTTCGGTGAGGCCGGAATCGATGAGGCTTTCTCCCGCCGCAACCGCTCGCACCGCCGTGGCCAATTCGGGGAGGGGGGTCGACTTGGACAGGAAGGCGGCCGCCCCCGCTGAGGCGGCCCGGCGACGGTGCGCTTCGTCGGCGTGCATGGTGACCATGATCGCGGCCGGACCGCCGAGCGGCAGACGCCGCAGCGCCTCGATGCCGTCTACGGCCGGCATGTCGAGATCGACCAGAACCACGTCGACCGGGGCCTCCGCCAGGACGGACAGGAGCTGATGGCCATCCTCGACGGTGGCCACCACCTCGAAATCGGGGACGCTGCCGAGTGCCTTCTCCAACCCCTCGAGAAGGAGGCGATGATCGTCGGCAATGGCAACGCGGATCATCCCCATTCCACGGAGACCTCGGTTCCTGCTCCCGGAACGCTCTCCACCGTGAGCGTGGCCCCGATCCGGGCGGCCCGCTCACTCATTCCCAGCAGGCCGAAATGGCCGGCATGGTCGGTGGTCGTGTCGAAGCCCCGTCCGTCGTCGGCCACGATCACCTTGCCCGTTCCGTAGTCGACGAAGCCTTCGATTCTGACCTCTTCGGCTCCGGAGTGGCGCACGGCGTTGCGGAAGGCCTCGGTGACGATGGCGTCAAGGTCGTCCGCCAAGGCGGGACGGGGCGGGCGACGCTCATCGAGCTTGACGAAGACCTGGGGACCATCCGGGTCGACGTCGGCGGCGAGAGCTGCGGCTCGCTGGACCAGACCGAGGGGTTCGTCCCGGCGCAGGTCGCTCACCGCGCTTCGAACCTCTTCCACCAGGGCGCCCACCTCCGAGCGAAGATCCTCGAGGTGGGCGGTGAGGTCGGGCTCGGTGGGGTATTGGAGGATGGCCAGGTCGAGGGCCAGGCCCAGGGAGGCCAGCGAGGGGCCGATTTCGTCGTGGAGCTCCCGGGCGAGCCGGATGCGTTCTTGGTGCACGGCCTTGCGGGCGATGTCGCGCAGGATCAGGATGTTGTCGAAGGCGAGGGCGACGGGCCGGAGGGCGGTCGACACCAGTCGGCGTTCCTGGTCATCGAAGTCCGACGGGCGAGCCAGCACAACGAAGCCCACCTCTCTTCCGTCGACCTCGAGCGCAAAGACCGCTCGATGGTGGCGTACTTCTTCCTCTCTCCGGCGGGCCACCACCGCCGGGCCGTTGTGCCCGGCCAGGGCCACCCATCCGGCCTCGAAGGCGGTTATCTCGTCCAGCATGCGCAGCGCTTCTCGTCCCACCGTGATCGGGTTGAGGTGGGCGGCGTCGGCGAGTGGGGCCAAGTCGGTGAGCAGGGCGTGAGCGGCCTCGACGCGCTGTGCGCCGGCCTGGGCTTCGGCAGAGGTACGCCGAAATACCGCCTGGCGCTGACCCTCGATCAGGAGGCGTCGCGCTTGGGATTGACCAACGGCGATGACCAGGTAGAGCGCTCCGAAGACAAGCACCTGGCTTCCCGGCAGGTTCTCATCGAGCACGGCTGCAACGGCTGCCACGCCGGCGGCCGAGAGGAGAGCCGCGGTCAGGCCGGCCCTGGTCCCGATGAAGGTGGCGGCCAGGAACGTCGGGGCCAAAGAGAAGATGGCATAGGGGCTCTCGGTGCCTCCGGTGAGGGCCATGGCCGCCAGGGAAGCCGACACGCCCGCCACCACGAGGACTTCGCCGGAGACGGCCCGGCTCTTCAGAGAGTGGGGAAGCGCTTCGACGGTGACCACATAGGCGCCGACCAGAGCACCGGCGACCACCTGCCCGGGCCCGGGGTCGAGGCGAATGGCGGCGACGAACACGCCCAGCATGAGAGCGCCCCAGTGCCAGACCGACAGGATCCACCGGAACCGGGTTTCCCACGAGAGGAGGTCGCTCATCGGGCGACAAGGGTACAGTCCGTCGATGGGCTCCTCGAACACGGTGTGCGTCGTGGTCACCGGAGCAATCGGATCGGGCAAGAGTGCGCTGGGGTCTGCCCTGGCCGCCCGGGGCGCGATGACCATCGACGCCGACGCCGTGGGGCACGCCGTTCTCGATCCGGGGGGTGAGGCCTTCGGACCCGTCGCCCGGCGCTGGCCGGAGGTGGTGGTCGAGGGACGCATCGATCGTCGCCGCCTCGCCGACATAGTGTTCACCGATCCCGGCCAGCTGGCGGAGCTGGAGGCGATGACCCACCCCGCCATCTCGCGACGCATCGCCGAGCTGGTCGAGGCGGCCGAGGCCGAGTTGGTGGTGGTCGAGATACCCCTGGTCCGCGGTGTGGTGGGCGAACAGTGGCCGAGAGTGGTGGTGGACGCGCCGGTCGAGGAGCGGCGCCGACGCCTGGAGGGAAAGGGGCTCGAAGCCGACGACATCGAGCATCGGATGGCCGCCCAACCTTCCCGGGAGGAGTGGCGGGCGGCGGCCGACTACCTGGTCGACAACAGCGGAACCCTCGAAGACCTCGAAGAGCAGGCCGATCGCCTGATGGAATGGCTCGCACACCGGACCCCGTAGTCGCCGAGGTCGACGTATCGTGATCGGAAGCGCCTTCTAGTACGGCTACGGTTCACCTGCGATGCCTCCGTTCCGCGTCCACTCCGAGTTCGAGCCGGCCGGCGACCAGCCGGCGGCGGTGGCCGGTCTCGCCCATGGGATCAATCGAGGCGACAAGTTTCAGACGTTGCTCGGCATCACCGGCTCGGGAAAATCGGCCACGATCGCCTGGACGATCGAGCAGGTGCAGCGTCCCACCCTCGTGCTGGCGCCCAACAAGGCGCTGGCCGCCCAGTTGGCCAACGAGTTCCGGCAGTTCTTCCCCGACAACCGGGTCGAGTACTTCGTTTCCTACTACGACTACTACCAGCCGGAGGCCTACATCCCTCAGAGCGACACCTACATCGAGAAGGATGCGACGGTGAACGATGAGATCGACCGCCTCCGTCATTCCGCCACCGCCGCCCTGTTGACCAGGCGCGACGTGGTCATCGTCGCCTCGGTCTCGGCCATCTACGGTCTGGGCAGTCCCGAGCAGTATTCCGGCCAGCTCCTCCGCCTGGTCGCCGGAGTGGAGTACCCGCTCGATGACGCCCTGCGCCGTCTCGTCGACATCCAGTACGACCGCAACGACGTGAACCTCACCAGGGGCACGTTCCGGGTCCGGGGCGACACGCTCGAGGTGTTTCCGGCCTTCGAGGAGACGGTGCTGCGCGTGGAGTACTTCGGCGACGAAGTCGACCGCATCGCCCGCATGAACCCGGTCACCGGTGAAGTGCTCGGCGAGTTGAGCGAGGTATTCGTCTACCCGGCGTCGCACTATGTAGCGACCCGAGAGCGCCTCCTGTCGGCCCTTTCCGGCATCGAGGTCGAGCTGGCCGAGCGATTGGGCGAGTTGGAGCGTCAGGGGAAGCTGCTGGAGGCGCAGCGGCTGCGCATGCGCACCAACTACGACATGGAGATGATCCGCGAGGTGGGCTACTGCGCCGGAATAGAGAACTACAGCCGCCACCTCGACGGGCGGGAAGCCGGCGAGCCGCCCTACACGCTGCTCGACTACTTCCCCGACGACTATCTCACGTTCATCGACGAGAGCCACGTGGCCGTGCCGCAGATCCGGGGACAATACGAGGGAGATCGCAGCCGCAAAGACGTCCTCGTCGAGCACGGCTTCCGCCTGCCCTCTGCGGTGGACAATCGTCCCCTGCGCTTCGACGAGTGGTTGGAGCAGTCCGGCCAGGCCGTGTTCGTGTCGGCCACGCCGGGGCCATTCGAGATGGAGCACTCCAATCAGGTCGTCGAGCAGGTGGTGAGGCCCACCGGATTGGTCGATCCCGAAGTCATCGTCCGTCCCACCAAAGGTCAGATCGACGACCTCATCCACGAGATCCGAGGGCGGGCCGGGCGGAATCAACGGGTGCTGGTGACCACGCTCACCAAGAAGATGGCGGAGGATCTCACCGACTATCTGCTCGAAATGGGGGTCCAGGCCCGCTATCTGCACTCCGAGATCGACACTCTGGAGCGGGTGCAGACCCTGCGCGACCTCAGGCTGGGCGAGTACGACGTGCTGGTCGGCATCAACCTGCTGCGAGAGGGCCTCGACCTCCCCGAGGTCAGCTTGGTGTCCATACTGGACGCCGACAAGGAGGGTTTCCTCCGCTCGGAGACCTCCCTCATCCAGACCATCGGGCGGGCGGCCCGCAACGTCGACGGGCAGGTGATCATGTATGCCGACGAGGTCACCGACTCGATGACGAGGGCCATCAGCGAGACCAATCGACGCCGGGGGCTGCAGATCGCTTACAACGAAGAGCACGGCATCGATCCCCAGACCGTCCGCAAGAAGGTGTCGGACATTCTCGAGCTGGTGCAGAGCCGGGGCGAAGGAGCTCCCGAACGGAGGCGACGGGAAGTCGCCGAGGAGCGGGCCATCATCGATCTGCCCGTCGACGACCTCACCCGGCTTATCCAGAGCCTGGAGGAAGAGATGAGAGAAGCGGCCAAGGAGCTCCGCTTCGAGTACGCCGCCCGGCTGCGGGACGAGGTCGCCGAACTGAAGCGCGAGCTGAGGGAGATGGCGGAGGCGACCTGAGCGGGCACTGCGACCTCGAGACGAATCGGTCGCCGGTCGATGACTGAAACATCCTCTTCGCCGCTGGATTGGTCTCCGGCCCGGGGAGAAGCCCCGGTCCCATGGTGGTTCGATCGGATCGTGGGAGCGGTGCTCAGCGTTCTCATCGGGTTCTCGCTGGTGGGCACGGTGCTGGCACTGCTGGGATTCCATCGGGTCGGCCCGGTGCTGGCTCTGGGGGGAGCTGCCTCCTACACCGTCTACTCCTGGCTGTATCGCTACGAGCGAGTCACCACCCGCACGACCGGTGGCACCGCGGCCGCCGCGGCGGTGGCCCTCTTGGCCGTCGCCACCCTCGTGTTCAACTGGGCCAACCCCTCCCAACAGGTACTCACCGATGGCGAAACCGGCACGATGGTCAACGCCGCCCGGCAGCTGTCGATCAGCGGAAGGCTGGACGTGGACGGCGAGACGGGCGCCTTCGAGGGGGCCAGAGTCGGGTTCGCCGCGGACGGCTTCAGTGAGGGGAGAGTGGGGATGCAGCTGAGGTCTCAGGCGTCCCACTTGCTGCCCGCTCTCGACGCTGTGGTGGGTTGGCTCGGAGCCGGGGCACTGACGAGGTCCAGCGCGATCTGGGCTGCCGTGGCGGTGCTGGTCTTCTACTGGTTTGCCGTCCGGCTGTTGCACACGTGGACGGCGGTCGCCGTGAGCGCGGCCCTGGCCCTGACCCTGCCCTTCGTCCAGCTGGCCCGAGGCGGTTACCCCGAGATCCTCGTGCTCTCGTTCGTGTTCGGTGGGCTGGGCCTGTTGTGGGGAGAATCCAGGTACGACGATCCGGGCCGGGGGGTGATCATCGGCATCTCGTTGGGCCTGCCGGCCATGGCCGGACCTCGCTGGGCCGTGGTGGGCGTGGCGCTGGCGGCGTTCGTCGTGCTGGAGTTGGTGGAAGCCACCCGCCTCACCTGGTCGGCGGCCCGCCGTCGCCGTCGATTTCTGGTTGCCCTGGCCGCCGGCTACGCCGTGCCGCTGGCGATCGGCGGCGTCGACATCTGGATGCACGGTGTGCAGGTGGGCGGAGGGCCTTATCGGGCCCTGGCCGTGGCGGCGGCGATCGTGGCCGTGGTCATCGCCATGTTCGGTGTGGTGAGCCGCTCGGTGCGGGCGCCCCGTTTCGCCTACGCCGACCCCCGGCGCGCCTTTGCCGTGGTCACGGCCTTCGTCGTGCTGGTCGGCGGCGCCCTGGCCCTCTACGCCCGTCCCGAAACACACCGGCCGGTCGCTTCGCCGGCCGTCGAGGCAGTTCAGGAGGTCGAGGGCGTTCCCGTGGACGGCACCCGCACGTATGCCGAGGAGATCGGGCAGTGGCTGGCGTGGTACCTGGGACCGTGGACCGCACCCATCGGGCTGGCCGGCGTTGCCATGCTGACGTTGACGTTCGGCGAGGGCCGGGATCGGCGGACCTACCTGCTGTTGCTGGTGGTGGTGGTGACCACGTTTGCGGTGATGGCCGATTTGGGCACGGATCCGATCCACATCGGGGTGATGCGGGCGTTCCTTCCGGTGACGATACCGGCCCTCTTGCTCGGCGCCGGGTGGGTGACGGATCGCCTGTGGGAAGGTCCGGAGCGGATCAGGACGCCGGCCCGCCTGACCGCCGTGGTGACGCTGGCGGCGGTGATCGCCGCTCCGCTGTTCCATCTCGGACCACTGGCCGAGGCCGGCGACCACGTCGGCGCCCTCGATTCGGTCGAGGCGTTGTGCTCCGAGATCGGCGGTGACGGAGCCGTCCTGATCGCCGAAGATGCCGCCGACCAGCCGGGCCGTTCCATCGTGCAGACGCTGAGAGGATTCTGTCGCGTGCCGGCGGCCCGGGCGCTGGATCTGACCGAGGCCGAGCTCGAAGCACTGAACACCGGCTGGCAGGAGCTGGGCAGGTCGCTGGCCGTGATCAGCGCCGAGCCACTCCGGTTCGGCCCGGAGCCGACCCGCATCGAACTGACCTGGGAGAGCCTCGAGCGGCGGGTGGAAGCTCGTCCCCGCCGGACGAGCCCGGAGGGCATCTCCCTGTACCTCGCCACCGGGCTGGGGGAGGGCTGAGCAGGAGGGCGCAGTACACTCCTCCTCCCGACCAGCCGTTTCGTGTCCAACGATCACATCGTCATCCAGGGCGCTCGCGAGCACAACCTGAAGAACCTGACGCTCGAGCTGCCCCGCAACCAGCTCATCGTCTTCACCGGATTGTCCGGATCCGGAAAGTCGAGCTTGGCGTTCGACACCATCTACGCCGAAGGACAGCGGCGGTATGTGGAAAGCCTCTCTGCCTACGCCCGGCAGTTCCTTGGACAGCTGGAGAAACCGGACGTCGACTTCATCGAAGGTTTGTCGCCGGCGATCTCGATCGATCAGAAGGCGGCCAGCCGAAACCCGCGCTCGACCGTAGGCACCGTCACCGAGATCCACGATTACCTGCGCCTCCTGTACGCCCGGGTGGGCACCCCCCATTGCCCCAACTGCGGCCGGGAGGTGTCCCGCCAGACCCCTCAGCAGATCGTCGATCGCATCATGGAGCTCGACGAAGGGATCCGCTTCCAGGTACTGGCCCCGGTGGTGCGGGGGCGCAAAGGGGAGTACGAGGCCCTGCTCAAAGACTTGAGGAAGCAGGGCTTCAGCCGAGCGCTCATCGACGGGGAACAGCGCGATCTCACCGAGGACATCCGCCTCGATCGCTACTATCAGCACTCGATCGAAGTGGTGGTCGATCGCCTGGTGAGGAAGGAGGGCGTCGGCCGCCGCCTGGCCGAATCGCTCGAGACCGCCCTGTCACTGGCGGAGGGGGTGGCGATGGTGCAGGTGATCGACGGGCCGACCATGACCTTCAGCCAACATCTGGCGTGCGATCAGTGCGGGTTGTCG
>CAYFYE010000034.1:0-23111 GCA_964347285.1 uncultured Acidimicrobiia bacterium | reverse complement strand
GAGGAGGCCGAGCCGAGCGGTGATGTCAGCAACCCGGGTGTTTACGTGCACGCCGCCGATGACGAGCCCCTCAGCGTCGACCCGGCCCAGGTGGCGGCCGGCGAGGCTGGCGAGACGGTGATCCTCCAGGTGTACGACCGTCTGGTGGAAGTCGGTCCCGGTGGGCCCGACCTGGTCCCCGGACTCTCCACCGAGGTTCCATCGGTCGACAACGGTCTCATATCCGAAGACGGGCTCACGTACACCTTCCCGATCCGTGATGGCGTGGTCTTCCACGACGGCAGCGAGCTCACGGCCGACGTGGTCAAGTTCTCCTGGGACCGCGCCCTCACGATGGACTTGCCCGAGGGCAACAGCAGCATCCTCGCCGACCTCGTCGCGGAGACCGCGGTTGACGGCAACAACTTCGTGGTGACCCTGAACGAGCGCAACGCCGCTTTCCTCAATTCGGTGGTCACGGCTGCCGTCGCGTCGATCGTGAGTCAGGAAGCGGTGGAGGCCAACGGCGGGGTCGTCGCCGGCCAGCCCAACGAGTTTTTCTCCGGCAATGCGGTCGGCACCGGCCCCTACACCCTGACGGCGTGGAACCGAAACGAGGACATCCAGCTGGAGGTCTTCGACGGCTACTGGGGCGAGCCCGCCAATCTCGACGTGCGCATCGAACAGGTGCCCGACGCCGACGTGCGGGTGCTCGGCCTGCGGGCCGGCGACTACGACTCGATCGAGACCGACCCGACCTTCGTCGCCGACCTCGAAGGTGCCGACGGGGTAACGGTCTTCACCGGCGGTTGGTTGCTGGAGCCGGTGCACGTCGGGCTCAACCTCGACATCCAAGAGGATCTGCTGCCCCCCGAGGACACCGTCCCAGCCGACTTCTTTTGGGATCCCCGGGTGCGCCAGGCCTTCAACTACGCGTTCAACTACGACAACTTCATCGAGGGAGGATTGGTGGGTCTCGGCGGGACCGTCCCCCACTACCTCCCGCAGGGAATGCTTGCGTACGACGACTCCCTGCCGCGCTACGAAACAGACCTGGCTCGGGCCGAGGAGCTGTTCCGGGAGACCGGGTGGTGGGATGAAGGGTTCACCATGACGGTGCTCGTCGAGGAGGGCGGCATCTTCGAGGTCGCGGGTCTCGTCTTGAAGGACTCGCTGGAATCTCTCAACCCGAACTTCCACATCAACGTCCTGGCGGTGGTGGAGGTGCAGTTCGACGACGCCCATGCTCAAGTCCCGTTTGAATATCCGGCGTGGATCAAGAACGCCGACCCGTTCGGCGACCCGGCCGCATTGTTCGCCGCATACGAGCATCCGGATGGAGAGTGGGGCGCGGTCCACAACTTCCGGAACGGGTACCAGGACGCCGACGGCATCGCCGCCCTCATCGACGAGGCGGCGGTGTCGACCGACACCGATCGCCGGGTCGAGATCTACCAGGAGCTCACTCAGCTGCTCTTCGACGATCCGATGTGGATCCTGGCCGGCAACGAGAGAGCGCTCATGGCCCACCGCACGTGGGTGCAGAACTTCGACATGAACCCGCTGTGGCCCCGCCCCAGCCTGAAGTTCCAGTTCTTCGACAAGTAGCCAGTGATCTTCCTTGCATGCGCCCGACCGTCAAGGCCGGGCGCATGCTTGTTTCAGGAGTTATCAGTAGTCGGTAGTGAGCGACACAACGGATTAGATCACACGCATGCAGGTCCGTGAGTACGTAATCAGGCGGCTGATGATCCTGCCGATCATCCTGGTGGGGACGTCGCTGATCGTGTTCACCCTGGGTCGGATGGGTGGCAACCCCATCGCCATCTACCTCGAGCACGAGATGACGCCGGAGGAGGTCGAGGAGATCGAGGAGCGCTACGGCCTCAACGATCCCCTCCCGGTGCAGTACCTGGCCTGGGCGGGAGGGGTGCTCCGCGGTGACCTCGGATACTCCGGGGTGGCGGCGGCTCCCGTGATGGATGTCTTGCCGCGGCGCCTCGCCGCCACCCTCGAGTTATCCGTGGCGGCGGCCATCGTCGCGGTGTCGTTGGGGATCAGCCTCGGAACGTTCGCTGGGGCTAGACGAAACCGGCTGCCGGATCACGTCACCCGGGTGTTCGCCATCAGCGGAGCCGCCACGCCGGTCTTCTGGCTCGCGATCGTGCTCCTCATCATCTTCTGGGTCAACCTGGGCTGGTTTCCCATCGGCCGCTCCGACGCCGAGATCTACGCATCGATCCCACACCCCACCGGTCTCTACACCGTCGACGCGCTCTTGGCCGGCAGCTTCACCGCGTTCCGCGATGCCATCTGGCACCTGATCTTGCCGGCACTGGTGCTGGGCTATGGAGCGACCGCCATCATCACCCGCATGATGCGCTCGTCGTTGGCCGAGGAGCTCAACGAGGACTACGTGGATGCTGCGCGGGCGAAAGGATTGCCCGAGCGCATGGTTCTCCGCCGTCACGCCCGCCGCAACGCCCTGATCCCAACGGTGACCGTCATCGGGCTCGGCTTCGGGTTCCTCCTCCAAGGGACGGTGGTGGTCGAGATCATCTTCATCTGGCCGGGAATGGGACGGTGGATGGCCGACGCGGTGTTGCGCGGCGACCAGGCGACGATCATGGCGTACGTCCTGTTCACCAGCATTCTCTTCCTCATCGTCAACCTGGTCGTCGACATCATCTACGCCTACCTCGACCGGCGCGTCGTGCTGGGAGACTGAGTCATGGTCGATACCACAGCTCGGCGACGTGTCCCCTCCTTCACCACCGGCCCGCTGGCGATTCGCGCCCGCCGCTTCGCCGAGTTGACCCGGGAGGTCCTGCGCAACCCGACCACCGCGGCGGGCCTCGTCATCATCCTCGCTCTGATCGGCATGGCGTTGTTCGCTCCGCTCATCGCCGAGCCCAACACCCCCGACGCCTACCAGATGCCGAGGGACTGGGGGGCCTTGAACGAGCCGCCGGGGACGCCCGGCCATCCCCTGGGTACCACGGCCACGGGTGGGGACGTTCTCTACGGGGTGGTGTGGGGAGCCCGCACCTCCCTCCAGCTGTCGGTGATCGTCGTGGGCATCACCATGGTGGTGGGGACCATCATCGGCAGCATCGCCGGCTACGTCGGCGGCAGGGTCGACGAGATCATCATGCGTTTCGTGGACGTGCTCCTCGCCATCCCCGAGCTGATTTTCGCGCTCGCAATCGCGGCCGTGCTCGGGCCATCGTTCGCCAACATCATCTTTGCTCTGGCGGTCGTGTTCTGGGTGAAATACGCCCGGATCATCAGGGGCCAGATCATCCATGTGAAGAACAACGAGTACGTCGAATCGGCGCGGGTGATCGGTGACTCCAAGCTGAACATCTACCGCAAGGACATCCTCCCCAACTCCGTCACCCCGGTGATCGTGCAGGCAACCCTCGATATGGGCAACATCGTGCTCGTTGCCGCCACGCTCAGCTTCATCGGCCTCGCCGAGGCGGGCCTGGCCGAATGGGGTGTGCTCGTGAGTGAGGGCCAGGCGGGTATCTCCGCCGGTCGCTGGTGGGCTTCGACGATTCCCGGCGCCATGGTGTTCCTGTGGGCCCTCGGCTTCAACCTGTTCGGCGACGGCCTCCGTGACGTCCTCGATCCTCGCACCGAGGGTCGATGACGGTCCCGACGGCCGTGCCTCCCGCAAGCGTCACCACCAACGTGGTCGCTTCCGTCAGGGATCTGAGGGTGCACTTCGACACCAAGGCGGGGGTGCTCCACGCCGTCGACGGGGTCTCATTTGACATCTCGAATGGGGAGATCCTCGGCCTGGTCGGGGAGACGGGCTGTGGCAAGAGCGTCACGGCGCGCTCGTTCCTCCGGCTCGTACCCACGCCGCCGGGCAAGTACGCCGGCGGTCGCATCGATTTCTGGACGAAGGAAGCGAGGCAGAACGGTGACCCGCCGATCGACCTGCTTCAGGTGCCGTCCTCCGATCTGTTGGACATTCGCGGCAATCGCATCGCGATGATCTTCCAGGACCCGGGCAAGGCGCTCAATCCTGCCCTGCCGATCCGCGAGCAGCTTGCCGAGGTCTTCTACCAGCATCGAAGCGAGGAGCTGCTCGAGGACTGGAATCGGAAACCACCTCGCGCCATCCGCAGAGCCGCCCGGCAGCGCTCCGGCAAGCTCGAACGGCTGGCGTTGAAGGTGCCGCCCCTGCGTTCCCACGGTCGACGTCTGCGGAGGAAGGTCGATGGGCTGGTGGCCGACGCCCTTGCCGAGACGCAGATCCCCAACCCGCGCAAGGTGATGGCGAGCTACCCGCATGAGCTATCCGGGGGCATGAAGCAGCGGGCGATGATCGCCCAGGCGCTCGCCTGTAACCCCGATCTCCTCATAGCCGACGAGCCCACGACGGCGCTCGACGTGACGATTCAGGCGCGGATCCTGGAGCTGGTTCGTGAGCTCCAGCTCCAGCACCGAACATCGGTGCTCTACATCAGCCACGACCTGTCGCTGGTCCGGCGCATCTGCGACCGGATCGCGGTGATGTATGCCGGGCGGATCGCCGAGATGGGAAAGACGCAGGACGTCTTCCACAACCCGCTGCATCCCTATACAAGGGGCCTTTTGTCAGCCATACCCTCCCGGGCCCACAAGCGTGGGGAACTGGTGGAGATCGAAGGGACCGTTCCCGAGCTGATCGAGCCCCAACCCGCCTGCCGCTTCCACACCCGGTGTCCCTACGCCCAGGACATCTGCGGGCGGGTGGATCCGGTCCTCGAGGCCCGGTCCCAGGTGCATCCGGTCGCCTGTCATGCCTACGCCTCTCCACAGGAGCTGGGCGTCGCAGCCGACGACCTTCCCAACCTCGAGCGGAGCGCCTCATGACCATCCTGCGCGACGACGCGCTCGAAGCCCCGCTCCCGGTGGATGACCAACCGGTCATCACCCTTCGTGGCGTCAAGAAGTACTTCCCGGTCCGGGAGGGCGTTCTGCAGCACGTTGTCGGCCACGTGCGAGCCGTGGACGGCGTCAGCTTCGAGATCATGCAGGGCCAGACCCTTGGGCTGGTGGGTGAGAGCGGGTGTGGAAAGACCACGCTGGGGCGCTGCATCGCCGGACTCATCGAAGCCACCGATGGAGGGATCTACTTCCGGCTCTCTGCCGCAGACCGCAGGTTCCTGGATGAGGCGGAGGCGATCCCCGATGACCAGCGGACGTCGGAGCAGCGGTCCCGGATGGAGAGCATCGACCGTGCTCATCGCATCGGCCGGATGAAGGTCGAGGCGTGGCGCAACTACCGGCGTAACTGCCAGTTCGTGTTCCAGGATGCCTTCAGCTCGCTCAACCCGCGCCATCTGGTGAAGGACATCGTCGGCAGGCCGCTGCGCGTCTATCGGGAGGCGTCGGGGGCGGATCTGACAGAGAAGGTCGTGGATCTCCTGGAGAGCGTGGGATTGGGAAGGCAGCACCTCTATCGCTATCCCCACCAGTTCTCAGGGGGGCAGCGTCAGCGCATCTCGATCGCCCGGGCCATAGCGCTCGATCCTGAATTCATCGTTCTCGACGAGCCCACCAGCGCACTCGATGTGTCGGTGCAGTCCCAGATCCTCAATCTCCTGCATGAGCTCCAGCGCGAGCGCGGGCTGACCTACCTGTTCATCACCCATGACCTCGGAGTGGTCCGGCTGATGAGCGACGACATCGTCGTCATGTACGTGGGCGAGGTCGTGGAGCACGCCAACACCGACGAGCTCTTTGCATCCCCCCGCCATCCCTACACCGAGGCCCTGCTGGCGGCCAACCCCGATCTCCTGGAGAGCGGGGAGGATACCGAGATGAAGGGTCTCGAGGGAACGGTGCCCGATCCGGCCCGGCCTCCCCGGGGGTGCAAGTTCCACACTCGGTGTGTGGCGGTTACTCCCAGGTGTGGCTGGGAGCTGGATGACGCCGTCGCCTGGCTGTCCGACAACTCGACGACGCTGGACGGGTTGGCCGGGGTGGAGCGCTCCTCGGACTTCGACGGCGTGCTGCGCTTCGCCGACACCGATGCCGCCGCTGAAGCGGCGCCGCTTCTCCGGGGCCCTGCCGTCCCAGACCCCATGCGCTCGGCGCTGGTCGAGCTACGTCAGGATGGGCCGGAGTTGAGGGTTCGGTTCGAGGAGGTGGACCGGGTGCGGCTGGAGGACATCGGGGGAGGGCACGTCACCTCCTGCATCCTTCACACCTCGCAGCGAAGTCGGGACGACGAGACTCTCGCCGAGTGACATCGCATCGTCGGTGTCACCGGCGACCAGCGCTGCCTTGTCCCTCGGGGGCGAGTCCCCGATGAGCCGACGCCACGGGTCCTGCGTGCGGTGCCGGGGGCGAGGCTGAGGGGGTGTGACGGTTTGAGCGATCGTCTGCGACGCTCGGGACGGGTGGCCGTTGTCGATGTCACACCCCTCCGTCGGGTTCACGGCTATCGCTAGCTTCTTGGCGGGTTGTGGTTCGTCCAGGTCGGACGTCAGCTCGCGGTCGTGGCCGTTCCGTTTCAGGTATTCGCCGAGACCGGGTCCACCCTCGCAGTGGGCCTTTTGGGTCTTGCTCAGCTCATACCGCTCCTGGGCTTCTCCCTGGTCGGAGGCGCTCTTGCCGACGCCTTCGACCGCCGTCGACTTCTCGTCTTGTCCCAGGTGGTCCTGGCCATCACGGCATTCGGGTTGCCGTGGAACTCGACGCTCGAGGAGCCTCATCTGTGGCTGCTCTACGTTCTGGTGTCCATCAACGCCGGCGTGGCGGCGATTGACGCTCCGGCACGGCACGCCATCGTTACGGTCTCGTCGGGCGGGCCCTGCTGCCGTCGGCATTGGCTCTCAACCAGACGCTGATGACCCTGGCCAAGGCCGTGGTGCCGGCCTTGGCCGGTCTGCTCATCGCCACCGCCGGTCTCTCGTTCAGCTACGTGGTTGAAGCTCGAGGGGCAGACTGAGGCCTGACGCTTCTCTATCCCCGACCGTGGGGGCCCCGCCGGAGCCGGTTGCAATCCGGCAATGCCGATCAGGCGGATAGCTTCTCCGCCAGCCAGGCGAACGAGGCCGGGGCCCACTCCCGGTAGTACTTGAAGGCGCAATGGCCGGCGTCGGGATACACCCGGGCCTCCCGGCCGGTCACCGGTCCGTGCTCGAGCATGAAGTAGATGTTGCCGATCGGCGCCAGGTGATCATGCTTGCCGTTGATCATCAACACCGGCTGGGTGATGTCGTCGAGAATGCCGAGCTCAGACAGCGCCCATCGGGAGAAGATCTCCTGCTCCTTGTGGGCCGACCAGGGCGGGAAAGACGGCGGGCCACCCGGTTCCCCGAAGACGAAGGTCGACCGCTCATTCCGGGCGGCGACGAACGCCTCCATCTCGGCGTCGGTCATGCGGTAGCCGAATGGGTGCCCGGCGATCGCCACCACGGCCCGGACCATCGCCGGATAGGTGCCGGCCAGCTGCATCACCGAATAGCCGCCCCGACTGATCCCGAACGCCCCGATGCGCGAGCCGTCCACCTCGGGCCGGGCGGCCAAATAGTCGACGGCGGCCACCCACGCCTTCACCGACTCCGGGTCCCAGGGAAAGGGGTTTTCCCCGGTGCCGGGGCCGTCCATCACCAGCGAGGCGAGGCCCTCGCCCAGCGCCATTTCCCCCGCCCAGCCCCGATCCTCCTTGAAGACATCGGCTCCGCACATGATCAGCACGGCCGGGACCGGGCGGCCGGCCTCCGGCGCCCGGAAGTGGGCCCGAATCGTGCGGCCCTCGCACTCGACTTCGACCACCTCGAGCGGAGGATCGAGGTGAGCGCAGGCCTTCCGGTAAGCACGGGCGCAGTCCTCGCTGACCTCCCGCTTCAGGGCGGTGATCTCACCGGGGAACCGGCCGATGGCGTAGAAGGTCTTGGCTTGGAGATAGGCCCGCCGGGCGCCCTCGTGGTCGCCGGCGGCCTCGAGCCGATCGCCTTCGTTCTCGTGACGCCGTCCGGCGGCCCGCCACACCGGCACCCAGAGGTTCTGGGTCGTCCCTTCGAGCTCGGAGACGAGGGCTTCGAGCTCGCCGAGGTCGTCGATCATCGACAGCCAGCGCCGGTAGAAGCCGCCGTGCTCCACTACGAACGGATCTTCGCTCGGCGCAAACCCGAGAGTGGTGTCGTCGGCCACGGCAGTCCTCCTGCATTGGGCCCAGCCGAGGCTAGCGGTGCCGGACGGGGGGTCCCCAGCGCCGGCGTCAGGCGTTCCGGCCCACCCCTTCGATCAGGCGCCGGGCCGTGCCCTCGACGATCAGCTGCCGTTCGTCTCCGGTCAGGCCCGGAACCGCGTCGACCGTGGCGATCGGATCAGGATCGCCGGCTTCGAACGGATAGTCGGTGCCCACCATGATGCGGTCGGCGCCGACCGTGTCGATCAGGTACCTCAAGGCGCCCGGATGGTGGAGGATCGTGTCGAAGTACAGGCGGCCCAGGGTTTCGAGCGGAGCGGTGGCCAGGTCGGTGGCGGCAACCGCCGGCTTGGCCTCCCACCCGCGCTGCAGGCGTCCGATCTGATACGGCAGGAAACCGCCGCCGTGGACCACGCACATCTTCAGATCCGGGTGGCGATCGAAGACCCCGGCCATGACGAGTCGGCCGACCGCGATGGTGGTCTCGGCCGGCCGGCCGACCATGTTGTCCAGGAAGTGCCGGCGCAGGTCCACGCCGGGGAGGGGATCCATCGGATGTAGCAGCACCGGCGCCTCCAGCTCGGCCGCGGCCGCCCAAAACGGGTCCAGCTCGGCCGACACCAGGTCCGTGCCCGCCACGGTGGTGGCGATCTCGACGCCGACCATGCCCAGCTCCCCCACGGCGTACCGCAACTCGGCCGCAGCGAGGTCGGGTGCTTGCAGCGGGGTGGTCGCCATGGCCAGGAGCCGGTCCGGCTCGCGAGCCGCCTCCCCGGCCAGCGCCTCGTTCACCCGCCGCGACCAGCGCCGCCCCCGCTCCTCGTCGAGGGCGTAGGCGGTGAGATCGATCCAGCTCGAGAGGACCTGGATCTCGATGCCGGCCGCATCCATGGCGGCCAGCCGGGTCGTGTAGTCGACCAGGTCGTCCCGAATCGGCATCGTCGGCTTGCCGCCGGCGATCACCGCCCGCCGGTCCTCGTCGAGCTCGATACCGACGTCGGCCCCCTCCGCCGCCAGGGCATCCAGCAGCGGGGCGGGCACGCAGTGGGCGTGGATGTCGATGCTCACAAAGCCGCCTCGGCCATGCGGCCGGCCAGCGCCGCATCCGGCTCGAGTATGTAGACGCCGCCGTTCACCCGATCGGTGACGTAGACGAGGTGGTCTTCGCCGATCCAGACATCGTTGATCTGGGCCGCCTGCTGGCCGGGTGGACATTCGGGGATCCAGTGGGCGATCTCGACCGGTGCCGCGGCGTCGGCGAGGTCGTAGACCCGGAGGCCGGCATTGAAGTAGGTGGCGAACACCACCTCGGCGCTCCGGTAGCTGCCGGGGCGGTTCTCGTGGAGGCAGTGGGCGCCGAAGCGCAGGCCCCGGTCGCAGAAATCGCCTTCCGGCACCGGACAGATGGCCACCACTTCGGGATGGTCCTCGTCGGAGACGTCGACCACCCGCACCATGTGGGGCGGACCGTCACATCCGTCCGTGACCGCCTCGTCGGTCACCACCACGAGGTCCCGTCCCGGCAACGGAAGGCAGGTGTGGGTGTGGCCGCCTTCGTCCCAATCGAGGCGGGAGACGATGCGGGGCCGGGTCAGATCGGAGATGTCCAGGATCACCATGCCGCCGTCCCAGAACCCGACGTAGGCGCGCTCGCCTTGGACCATCGCATGGTGGACGTTCCAGGACCGGCCGTCCGGCCAATCCGATCGCTCGCCGCCGTCGACCCACTGGCCCGGCCACCACCACCGGCCCGCTTCGACCGGATGGTCGGGGTCGAGCAGGTCGACAATCACCCAGATGCGGTCTTCGAAGCCGTCCGGGGTGGCCGACACGTAGGCATAGCGGCCCCCTTCCCACACGATGCGGTGGACGCCCCGCCCGCTCGACTCCCAGAAGCCGACCGGGCGCGGGTCGAACGGCTCGGCCAGGTCGTAGACCGCCATCCCCGCCGACCACGGCTCGTCGCTCCGGAACCGCTCGTGGTTGGTCAGCAGCAGGCCGTCGGCCACCTGCACCTTATGGGTGTGGGAGTGCGGGGGTGCCCGCCACTGCCGGACCAGCTCGGGCCGGCAGACGTCGGAGACGTCCAGGATCGACGTGCCCATGCCGCTCGGTCCGAAGTGGCCGACGTACAGCGCGTCGCCGTGCCGCATGAGCTGCATGCCGTCTCCGTAGCCGCCCAGGTCGGAGTGACCCACCAGGTCGAACCCCGCCGAATCTTCCGGGTGCATGCCGGGGTTGATAGCAGATCGGCCGGGTCGGTGTGGTGGCGCCGCCCCTGCGGCTCGACTCGAGGAGGACGAGGGCGCGGGCCTCTCGGACACCCCATCCACGGGCAGAGCGTTGCAAACGATTGCAGGAGGTGGTATAGCGGAGGCACAACGACAGCCGAGGAGGCCAAATGGCGCGCGTAGTCACCGCTGCGGACCTGCCCAGACTCACCTCCACGCGCGATACGCGCGACCGGATCGATCTGGTGACCGAGGAGATCTTCGGGCTCGCCGACCTGAGGGCGGATCGGATCACCTACCACCCCGGCGACACCGCCGCGGCCCACTATCACCGGGACGCCAAGCACTTCTTCTTCGTGCTCGCAGGGCGTGGGGTGCTGCACGGCGACGGCGACCCGCTGCCGCTGGGCGCCGGAGACGTGGCGCTGGTCGAAGAGAACGAGGTCCACTGGCTCGAGAACCCGCACGACGAAGAGTTCGTCTTCATCGAGCTCTGGGTGCCGGCGCCTGCGGAGACGGTTTGGGTGAGCGACGACCGATGCACTTGGCGGCCGGTCTCGATCGAAGGGGCCCGATGACGCCGGGCCGGCCGCCCGCTTCCTCGGGCCTGGTGGTGCGACCCGGCTGCATCGACACCTGCCGGGTTCATCCCGAGGTGCTCGGTAGAGATGAACCCAAGTCGACCGGTGGGCCGTCGGGGCCATGACCGATCGGGTCAACCTCGCCGACGTGGCCAAGGCGGCCGGGGTGCACGTTTCCACCGCGTCCCGGGCGCTCAATCCCGAAACCCGATCGGTGGTGAGTCCCGCCACCGTAGACCGGATCGTGGAGGTCGCCGAGCGCCTCGGCTACCGCCCCAACCCGTTGGCCCGAGGGCTGCGGACCGACCGTACCTTCACCGTCGGGATCGTCGTGCCCGACCTCGAGAACCCGCTGTTCCCGCCGTTGGTGCGCGGCGCCGAGAGCACGCTCAGCGACGAGGGCTACTCCTTGCTGGTCGGCAACACCGACAACAACCTCGAGCACACCGCGGCGGTGGTGTCGGCCCTGATCGACCGGCGAGTCGACGGCTTGATTCTGGCAACGGCCGAATTGGAGGACTCCCTCGTACCGGCAATGCACGACGAAGGAGTCGCCGTCGTTCTGGTGAACCGGGAAGCCGAGGGATCGGCGGTGCCGGCCGTAGTCGGCGACGACGATGTGGGTATCGGACTGGCCGTTGACCATCTGGTGGGGCTGGGGCACAGCGCCATCGGCCACGTTGCCGGTCCGGCCCGGCTCTCTACCGGTGTCGGGCGGACCGCGGCATTCCGCCGGCATATGAACCGCCACCATCTGGACGCCGAGGGGACGGTCGAGGTGGCGGAGTGGTTCCAGGTGGAGCCCGGGTTCGCTGCAGCATCCGCGCTTGTGAGGGGGCATCCCGAACTGACTGCGATCGTCGCGGCCAATGATCTCCTGGCGCTCGGCACCTATCGGGCTATCGCCCACTCGGGCCGGCGGGTTCCCGACGACGTCTCGGTGACGGGGTACAACGACATGCCGTTCGTCGACCTGATCCAGCCCCCGCTCACCACGGTCTGCGTGCCGTATCGGAAGATGGGCGCTCTGGCGGCCCAGACTCTGGTGACGATCCTCGGCAACGGCGGCGCCGCCGAGACGGTTCGGCTGACGCCGACGCTCAGCGTCCGGGGTTCGACCGGCCCGCCGCGTTGAACCGGGACACGACGGAGGCCCGACCCGGCCTCGATCTGCGCATCATCGGGAGCGGGGTGTTCCTGCTCACCGTGGCCGGCTTCGTGCGAGCGCCCTTGCTGCCGGACATGGGCCGCGACCTCGACATGAGCCCGGGAGCCCTGGGAGGCTTTATCTCCGTCTTCGCCCTCGGCCGCATCCTGGCCGACATCCCGGCAGGCAGGCTCACCGATCGCCGACCGGCCCGCACCATGCTGGCGATGGCCGGCATGGTGATCGGCGCCGCCAGCCTGATGGCCGGCTTCGCACCCACGGCCGCGGTGGCCTTCGTCGCTTCGTTCGCGCTCGGGGTCGGCTCGTCGTGGACCAACACCACCGGCATCGCCGCATTTGCCACCGCCCCGCACCACCGCCGCGGGGTTGCCATGTCCGGCTTTGCGGCCGCGCTGATGGTGGGACAGGCCTTCGGCCCTGCAGTCGGAGGCACCGTCGCCAGCGCGTGGGATTGGCGAGGAGCCTTCTTCGTCGCCGCCGGCCTGGCGGTGGCCACCGGGCTGGGCCTCGCCGGCCGACGCCTCACGAGGGCGCCCGTCAAGACTGACGCGCCTACAGCGGCGAAGGAGGTCGCGATCGACCGACTGGTGCTGGTCACCCTCTACCTGCTGCCCGCCGCCCAATTCGCCATCGGCGCCGCTCTTATCCAGACGCTCGTGCCCATCGTGGGCGACGCCGAGTTGGGGCTGACGGTCGGCTTCATCGGACTGGCCATCGGCCTGGGCGGACTGCTCCGGCTGGTCGGAGCGCTCATCAGCGGCTGGATCTCCGATCGCTACTCGAGACGACTGGCGCTCATTCCCGGCTTGGGCCTGCAGCTGGCCGGCCTGATCGTCTTTGCCGCCTCCGGCACTGTTGCCGGTTGGCTGGCGGCGATCACCCTTGCCTCGGTGGGCTCGTCGACCGTTGCCGTGGGCGCGACGGTGCTGGCCGACCTCAGCGAAGGGGGTGCTCTCGGCCACCGACTCGGGGTGTTCCGGGTCACCGGGGACTCCGCCCTGCTGGTGGCGCCCCTGGCGACGGGCGTCCTCTACGAGGTGGCCGGCCGGGGTCCGGCCATGCTCCCGCTCATCGTCACGGTGGCCGCCATCACGGCTCTGGCCGCCGCGGCGGTCCCAGAAACCCGGCGCCGCCCCTGACTCCGGGGGCCTCGCCCCGTCAAACGATGATGCCGGTCCCGATAGCATGTCGTGCGCCGAGCGCTTGGAGACCCATGGCCCGCATCCCCTATCCCGATCTCGACGCCATCACCGATCCGGAGGTGCTGGCCGCCCTCCACCGGGCGCGCACGGCGGGCACTCCCCGACCGGAAAGCCAGGCGATCCGTGCCCACGTCCCGGCGGTCCTCAAGTCGTTCACCCGGGCGTGGATGGACACGTTCGTGGACGGTGTGGTCCCCCACGAGCTGAAGGAGCTGTGCCGCGTGTACGTGACCAAGACCGTCGACTGCGGATACTGCGCCGCCCAGCGTTCTGTCGATGCAGAAGTCTCGGAGGATCACTACGACGACCTCCTGCTCTTCGAGAAGTCGGATCGCTATACCGATCGGGAGAAGGCTGCGCTCGCTTACACAGACGCCATCGTATGGGATGCCGGCCTCGCCACCGACGAGCTGTGGGAACGGCTCCACGGCCTGTTCACAGCGCCCGAGCTCGTCGAGCTCGGGTTCTTCGTGGCGCTGACCTCGGGACAGCAGCGATGGCTCAAGACTCTCGACCTGGGCCACCGCGAGGTGCTCGCCGACACCGACGCCGGCCTGGCCGACGAGCGGGCGTGACGCATGGCCCCGGACATCAAGAACCTCGACGAGCTCACCGAGCCGATCATCCGGCGCAAGACGCTGACGGCCACCAACGAAGCCGGGATGTTCACCCTCATCGACTTCGACGAATACGGGCACTTCGCCACCGACGAGCCGATCGAGCACGGCGGCACCGGTGAGGGTCCCTCGCCGCTGCAGACCGTGCTGGGGGCCTTGTGCGGGTGCGAGGCGGTGACGTTCCGACGCACCGCCACCGAAATGGACTTCGACTACGAGGGCATCTCGTTCGAAGCCGAATACACCATCGACATCAGGGGCCGGATGGGTAGACGCGACGTGCGGCCTCACTTCCAGACCATCCGCGTCCAGGCCGTGGTCACGACCGCGGAGACCGAGGAGCGCCTCCACGAGGTCGTGGAAGAGACCGAGGCCCGGTGCCCGGTCTTCAACCTGGTTTCCGACGCCGGCGTCAACCTCGAGATGAGCTGGGTGCGCAAGCCGCGCTAGCCCGCTGTCCCCGGCCGGTGCGTTGCATCAACGGCTGATCGTTCCGGCCCTTCCAGCGCCGTAGGCTCGGGCCATGTCCATCGGAGGTCTCTCGATGACGTGGCTGGAGCCATCCTCAGACGAGCAACGCCGGACGCTCGCCAGGGTGTCCGAGCTGGTGGTGTCGCACGCCGAGGCGGCGCGGAGTCTCACGGTCGCCCCGTCCATCACGGCCGACGAGCTACGGGCCCGCCTGGACCAGGTCGATCCCGAACAGCCCTGGTCGGCGGATGAGGCCATCGACTGGTGCGTCGATCTGTTGACCGAAGCGACGGTTCATGCGACCAGCCCGACGTATTTCGGTTTGTTCAATCCGACCCCGACCTTTATGGCAATCATCGGCGATCTCTTGGCGGCCGCTTTCAATCCACAGCTGGCGGTGTGGAGCCATGCTCCGGCGGCGGCAGAGATGGAAATGTGGCTCGTCCGATATCTGGCCCGACGCATCGGCTTCGACGATCGCTCCGCCGGATCGTTCACGAGCGGTGGAGCCGAAGCCAACGCAACGGCCCTCCACCTGGCGCTCACCCGAGCCTTTCCTGCGCTGAGCGAGGAGGGCCTGCGAGCCGTCGACATCGACCCGGTGGTGTACGCGTCGGCGGAGAGCCATCACGCCTGGCTGAAGATCGCCCACGTTTGCGGCATAGGCCGCGGCGCGCTCCGTTTCGTGCCGGTAGAGGACGACCTCCAGATGAGCGTGCCGGCGTTGCGGGAAATGCTCGATCGCGACCGGCGCCGGGGGCGCCGCCCGGTTCTGGTGGTAGCCACGGCAGGAACGACGTCGGCCGGAATCATCGATCCCCTGGCAGAGGTGGCCGGGGCAGCTCGAGATCACGAAGCGTTCTTCCACGTCGACGCCGCCTGGGCGGGCGCGGCGGTTCTGTCCGACCGCCTTCGCACCCACCTGGACGGCATCGACCAAGCCGACTCGGTCACCATCGACGCCCACAAGTGGCTCTCGATGCCCATGGGGGCCGGCATGTTCATCACTCGCCACAGGGACCTGCTGCTCGAGACGTACCGGGTGTCGACCACCTACATGCCCTCCCCCGTGGACGCCACAATCGACCCCTACACAAGCTCGAACCAATGGTCCCGCCGCTTCATCGGTCTGAAGCTGTTCCTCACGCTCATGACCGCCGGCCGATCCGGTTACTCCGATCAGCTCGAGCACGACACACGGATGGCCGACCTCCTGCGGCACGCCCTGACGGCCGATCGTTGGCAGATCCTCAATCGAACACCCTTCCCCACGGTGTGCTTCAGCGATCCGGACAAACCCGACGATGCCGACTATCACCAACGGATCGTGGACCGGGTGGTGGCTTCGGGACGTGCGTGGATCTCAATCACCAATCTCGCCGGCCGACCTGCCATCCGGGCCTGCATCACCAGCCACCGCACCACGGCCGACGACATCGAAACTCTCGTGCGACTCCTCCACGACGCCCGCCGGTAACGCTCAGGGGGGGACGGGCGACTCGCCGTGCCGGCTATCCGGAGCTCCCGAACATCACCATTCGGCGGCGATGTACTTGGTCTCCAGGAAGGCCGCCATCCCCTGGTGACCCCCCTCGCGGCCCAGCCCGCTTTCCTTCACGCCCCCGAACGGCGCTGCCGGATCGGAGATCAGCCCACGGTTGATGCCGACCATGCCCGTCTCTATCGCCTCGGCCACCCGCAGGCCCCGGGTCAGGTCACCCGTGTAGAGATAGGCGGCCAGGCCGTGCGGGGTGTCGTTGGCCAGGGCGAGCGCCTCGTCCTCGCTCTCGAAGGTCACCACCGGCGCCACCGGGCCGAAGATCTCGTGGCGCAGGATCTGGTCGTCGCGGAGCACGCCGGTGAGCACGGTCGGTTCGAAGAAGAAGCCCGGGCGATCGGGGGCGTGTCCCCCGACTGCGATCCGCGACCCGGCCCCGGTCGAAACGCCGACCAGCTCGGTCAACTCGGTCTGGGCGGCGAGATTGATCATCGGGCCCAGCTCGACGCCGGGCTCCAGTCCCGGCCCGGTTTTCACGGCCCCCATGGCGGCCGAGAACTGGCGGGAGAACTCGTCGGCAACGGCGGCGTGGACGAAGAACCGGTTGGCCGCGATGCACGACTGCCCGCCGTTGCGCATCTTGGCGATCATCGCCCCGACCACGGCGCTCTCGACATCGGCGTCTTCGAAGACGAGGAAGGGGGCGTTGCCGCCCAGCTCCATCGATACGTTGACGATGTGATCGGCCGCAGCGTGGAGAAGCTGGGCACCCACTTCCGTCGACCCGGTGAACGACAGCTTGCGCACCCGGGGATCGGCCAGCATGGCGGCGCCGACCTCCCCTGAGCGGCGGGACGGCAGCACGTTCACGACCCCCGGCGGCACCCCCGCCTCCTGCAACAGCTTGCCGAGGGCGAGGGCGGTGAGCGGCGTGTCGGACGCCGGCTTGAGAATCATCGTGCACCCGGCGGCCAGGGCGGGACCGATCTTGCGGGTCGCCATCGCAGCCGGGAAGTTCCACGGCGTGATCAGAAGGGACACCCCGACCGGCTGATGGATCGCCAGGATCCGCTTGTCACCGGCCGGCGAGGTCATCACCCCGCCCTCGTTGCGGACGGCCTCCTCCGAGTACCACCGGAAGAACTCCGCCGCGTAGGCGACTTCGCCGCTCGCCTCGGGCAGGGCCTTGCCCATCTCGAGCACGATGAGCTCGGCGAGTTCGTTGGCTCGCGACCTCATCAGCTCGAAGGCCCGGCGCAGGATCTCGCCCCGTTCCCGGGGCGCCGTGGCCGCCCACTGGTTGCCCGCTTCGGCGGCCGCAGTGACCGCGTTGAGAGCATCTGCCGGTGCGCCGCTGGCCACCGTCGTCAGGACGTCACCGTTGGAGGGATCGAGCACCTCGATCTCGGCCCCGTCCGCCGCCGCCACCCAATCGCCTCCGATCAGGAGGCGGGTGTGACCGCCGCGCACCAGATCTTCCAACAGCTTCATGTCAGCCCGTCGGAGACCTCGCGGTCCTCGGGCTCCAGGGTGCGCCCCGAAGAGGCCGCCGTCATCTCGAGTAGCGCTCCGAAGTCGAGGTCGCCGCGGCCCTGGCCGATCCCTTCGATGACCATCTGGTGGACGAGGGCGGCGGTGGGCAGCGGGACGTCCAGCTCGCGCCCGGTGGCCAGTCCCAGCTCGAAATCCTTGCGGAGCAGGTGCCACGTGAAGGTGGGTGTCCAATCCAGGTTGACGAAGGATGGAGTCTTGTAACGGGTGAAGGTGGATCCCATCACGCTGTCATTGAGGAACTCGAGGAAGTCGTAGCGGGAAACGCCGGCAGCTTCTGCGAGCATCGTGATCTCTGCCAGCGACTGGGTGACCACCCCGAGGTGCAGGTTGTGGCACAGCTTCACCAGCCGGGCCTCGTCGCCCTCTCCCACGTAGGTGACCCGCCGTCCAAAGACCTCGAGGTAGGGGCGGCACGTGTCGTAGGCGGTCTTGGGCCCCGAGGCGACGACGCTGAGCTTGCCCGACTTGACCACCTTCGGATTGCCGCTCACCGGAGCGGCCAGGACCGCGACGCCCAGGTCGGCGGCCCGAACTCGCAGGTCGGCGGCGCTGGTCGGATCGATGGTGGTGGAATCGACCAGGATCTGGGGACGGGCATCTCCCCCCAGCACTCCCTCCGATCCAAACGTGACCGCCTCGACGTCGGCAGGGCCGGCCACCATCGTGAACACGATGTCGCATCCGGCCAGATCGGCCGGGGTATCGACCACCTTGGCACCCAGCTCCCCCAGCGGCTCGGCCTTGGCCCGGGTGCGGTTGTACACCCAGAGATCGTGGCCGGCCTGGAGCAGCCGCGTGCACAGGGCAAAGCCCATCCGGCCGGTACCGATCCAGCCCAGACGGTGACGCTCCGATGCCATACCTCGTTCCTCCCCAGTCGTTGTGCAAACGATTGTAAACGCCCCCACTCCCCCACTGCCCGGCCGGGAAGGGCCCGGTGCCGCTGGTTACAATCGATTGCAGTCCCCGATGCCGAGGAGAGGTCATGGAAACACGGGAGAATCCCGTCGCCACGACTCCTCGACACCCATGCCCCCGCAGCCGAGGGGCGGTCGGCCGCCCGGGTCGAGGAAGAGGTCCTCTGCACCGGTCCGAAGATCATCACGCTGCTCCCTGTGTAGAGCCGATGGTCGGCAATGAGTACTAGGCACGCCGACCGGGCCGGCCACGACCACGCCGAGGGGACGAACGGGCCCGGGCTGTAATGGGTGGGCGCTTCGAGGACGACCGGCTGATCACCGGTGCCGGCCGGTTCGTGGCCGACCTGATCCCCGCCGAGGCCGTTCACTGCTCGTTCGTTCGCAGCCCGGTGGCCGCCGGAGAGATCACCGCCGTCGACGTCGGCGCTGCGGGTGAGGCCCCCGGCTTCGTTGCGGCCTACTCGGCCGCCGACCTGGCGCTCCCCGACATCCCGGCCACGTCGGAGTGGGGGGTCGACGCGCCCGGCATGGAGCGGCCGGTGCTGGCACGAGATCGGGTGCGGTTCGCCGGGGAATCGATCGCGGTGGTCGTGGCCGAGACCGCCGTGCTGGCCGAGGACGCGGCCGCCCTGGTGCTCGTCGACCTCGAGTCCGGGCCCGCCGTCGTTTCGATGCGGGACGCCCTCGAGGATCGTGTCCTGCTCTTCCCCGCCGCCGGCACCAACATCGTCCTCCACGACGTGATGGCAGAAGGAACGGAGCCCCCTCCCGAGGGCCTCGTCGAGGTTACGGTGTCCGTCGACCATCCCCGCCTGGCGCCGTCGCCGATGGAAACGCTGGCCATGCTGGTGGTTCCCGACGATGGCGGCATCCATGTCTGGGCGGGACACCAGGCTCCCCACCTGCTGCGGCGCGACCTCGCCTACCTCCTCACCATGGACGAAGACCGGGTGAGGGTCACGGTCCCGGATGTCGGCGGCGCATTCGGCATGAAGCGCCTGTACCCCGAGTACGCCGCAGTGGCCAAGGCCGCCATCCTCCTCCAGAAGCCGGTCGCCTGGGTGCAGACCCGCAGAGAGATCTTCCTGGGAGGCACCCAAGGACGCGGCCAGCGTCACCAGGTCACTCTGTCCGCCGACCAGGTGGGTCGCATCCAGCGGGCCCGCTTCAGACTGACGTCCGATCTGGGCGCCTATCCCCACTCAGGAGCCCGGATCTCGACCTTTTCGCGCCTGGTGGCAACCGGCCTCTACGACATCCGCCGTGTCGAGTTCGAGCGCACCGGGGTCGTCTCCAACCTGCCGCCCACGGCGCCGTACCGAGGCGCGGGAAGGCCGGAGGCTGCGCTGGCGATCGAACGGGCCGTCGACGCCCTGGCCCGGCACCTCCAGCTCGATCCGGCCGAGGTGCGGCGCCGCAACTTCGTCACCTCCCTGCCCCACGAGACGCCGACCGGGGCCCGCCTCGACTCCGGGGATTACCGGGCGGCGCTGGATCGAGCACTCGACATCGTCGACTACGCCGGCGTCCGCCGGGAGCAGGCGGAGCGCCGCCGGCGCGGTGGACCGCCGCTGGGCGTGGGCATCGGCGCCTTCCTGGAGCGGGCCGGGGGCGCTCCCGAGTCGAGCGAGTACGGGTCCGTCGAAGTGAACGGAGACGGCCGGATCGTGGTGCGCACCGGATCGACGTCGGCCGGCCAGAGCCACGAGACGGTGTGGCGCGAGGTGGCCGCCCGGGTCTTCGGGGCCGATCCGGAGCTGGTCGACCTCTATGCCGGCGACACGGCCGAGGTCGCCGAGTCCACCGGCAGCTTTGCCAGCCGTTCGGCGCAGGTCGGCGCCTCGGCGGTGTGGCGTTGCGCCCAGCGGGTTCGGGCGGCCGCAGCACGGGTTGCGGCCGATATGCTCGAGGCGGATGCGGCCGACGTCGTGGCCACCGACGGCGCCTTCCAAGTTGCCGGCGTGCCGCACACCCGGGTGACGCTCGGCGAGGTAGCGAGGGAGGCGGCAGCCCGGCGAGTAGAGCTGGCTGCTGCAGAGACCTATTCGCCCGGGGCCCAGACGTTCCCCTACGGCGTCCACGTTGCCGTGGTCGAGGTCGACGTCGAAACCGGGGTGGTGACACCGCTGCGCCTGGTAGCGGTGGACGACGTGGGCACCGTCCTGGACGAGACGGTCGTGGAGGGCCAGCTCCACGGCTCGGTGTTGCAGGGAGTGGCGGCGGCGCTTGCCGAGGAGATGCGTTACGACGATGAGGGCCAGCCGCTGACGGCGACGCTGATCGACTACCCGGTGCCGACGGCACTGTCGATGCCCCCATTGGACTCCGACCGCATCGAGACCCCGGCGCCGTCCAATCCGCTCGGGGTCAAGGGAGCCGGTGAGGGCGGATGTATCGGCATGCCGCCGGCCATCCTCAACGCGACCATCGATGCACTGGCTCCGCTGGGGGTCACCGACCTCCAGATACCGCTGACTCCGAGCCGGGTCTGGCACGCCCTCCAAGCCGCCCGCCCATGAGCGGCGTGGCCTGGGCCCTCGCCGCCGGCGTCGGGTTCGGCGTGTTCCAGGCGGTCAACCGCCGCGCCAACCAGCTGATCGACGCCTACCGCGGCACGTTCCGGCTGCTGGTTGTGGGCGTGGTCTTCGTGGGGCTGTTGGCAATGATCACGCAAGATCTCGACGCGATCGGCGACGCGCCGGTCCGGGCGTTTCTGGCCTTCGGAGCAGCCGGCGTGATCCACTTCTTCTTCGGCTGGACCTTGCTCGGACTCAGCCAGCAGCACATTGGCGCGGCCCGCACCGGGGTGGCCATCGCCGCCACACCGCTGATCGCCAGCATCATGGCCGCCCTCGTCTTCGACGAGCCGCTGCCCCCGGCCACCTTGGCCGGGGTGCTGGCCGTCGTGCTGGGAGTTGCACTCATCGCCACCCGCACGGGCATCGCCGGCCCGGGGCGGGCCGTCATCCCCTGGTTCGCCCTCGGGTCGGCGCTGTCCTGGGGCACGAGCCCGCTGTTCATCCGCTGGGGGCTGGAGGGGTTGGGCGAGCCGCTCATCGGCGTCACCGTGGGCCTGGTCGCCGCTGCCGCCCTCTACGGGGTGGTCCTCGGGCTGGGTCTTCCCGCAACGGGCGGCTCGTCGCCGGAGGGGGCCGTCCCCTGGATCGTGCTGGGCGGTCTCATCATCGGCTCGGCGATCGCATCGCAGTGGTTCGCCTACGAGGCCATCGAGATCAGCATCGCCATCACGCTGATGCAGACGGCGACGCCGGTGGTCGTGCTGGTCGCCCCCTTGATCGTCGGCACCGAGATGGAGCGCATCACCTGGCGGCTCGTGGCCGGCATGGTGGCGGTGGTGGGCGGCTCAGTGCTGGTGGTGCTCACCGGCGGCGGGTGAGGGTCCCAGATCGCCAATCCCGAACGCCGGCGGCTCCCGGTCGATGGCTCCGGCGCCCCTCCCTGCGATCCCAACTAGACCACGCCCGGGTGGTGGTCTCTACAATCGGCGCCCGGCAAGAGACCGAGCTGTTGGGGTCGGGCGGGTGAGCGAATACGACGTCGTCGTGGCTGGGGCCGGGCACAACAGCCTGGTGAGCGCCGCCTACCTCGCCAAGGCAGGGTTCCGGGTGCTGGTGCTAGAGGCCCGGGACGTCATCGGCGGCGACGCCGCGACCGACGAGCTGACGCTCCCCGGCTTTCTGCACGACTCCTGTTCGACGGCCCATACCCTGCTCCAGTCGAGCCCGACGATCGCCCGCGACGAGCTGGGGCTGCGCGCCCACGGCCTCGAGTACCTGCGGCCCGACCCGGTGGTGCACATCCCGTTCCCGGACGGCACCTCGATCACCATGTGGCGGGACCTCGATCGCACCGTCGAAGAATTCGCCCGCTTCTCCGGGAGTGACGCCGCCGCCTACCGCTCGATGATGGACGACTATGAGCAGGTGGCGGGGGCCTTCAACCGGTGGCGCTACACCCCGATCGGCTGGGGACCGGGACTCGACGAATGCCTGGCCGCGGTCCCCGGAGGGCGGCGCTGGCAGCGGATTCGCCAGTGGAGCGCGGCGCAGATCATCTTCGACCACTTCGAGAAACCGCAAACCCGGGCCTTCATGATGTGGATGGCGATCATGACGATGCAGCCGCCCCAGCGCGTCGGCACCGGCCGCTTGGCCTATGCACTCGCCTTCGGCCGACAACGACACTCTTGGGTGGTGCCGAAGGGCGGCTCGATCGCTCTCCCCGCGGCCCTGGGCTGCCTCATCACCGAGCACGGGGGCACGATTCTCACCGGAACACGGGTGACGTCTCTCGTGCTCGAAGGCGGGCGCTGCGTCGGCGTAGAGACCAACGACGGGACCGTGCACCGGGCCGGGCGGGCGGTGCTGTCGACGATCCACATCAAGCACCTGGTCGACATGGCGCCTGCCGAGGTGTGGGGCGAGGAGTTCCTCTTCGGTGTGGAGTCCTGGCGGCCCGGCATCTCCATGTGCGCCGCCCATTACGCCACCACCGAGCCGCCGACCTTCGACGGCGGGTTGACTCCGGTGGCGTCGGGAGTGCCGACTTCTGCCGAGCGGGTGCTGCGGGTGGCAGAGGACTTCCACAGGGGCGTCGTGGCCCTCGACGACCCGGTGCTGCTCGTGCTGTGTCCCACGGTGATCGATCCCAGCCGGGCCCCCGACGGCAATCACACATTGAAGGTCGTCGGCATCCAGCCCTACGAGCTGGC
>CAYFYE010000033.1:0-23909 GCA_964347285.1 uncultured Acidimicrobiia bacterium | reverse complement strand
GCTCGGGGCGTCCGACTCCGATCCCTCCCACTACTGCAATCCGCCCCCCGAGTTGGAGTTCCGCAAGTTGATCGAAGGCCAGGACGCCAACGACCGCAATGGTCCGATGCCGCAGGCCGGGCCGGGCGATCCCATCGAATTCAACTTCGAGGTGGCACTGGTTTCCGGCGCCTCGGTGCCGGCGACCGACATCTCGATCAGCGACGACCTGTTGGGCGCCATCGTTTCCAACGGAACGCCCCAGAGCGGGGTCAGCGGACCCGCCGGCGACGGCGGTGTCATCGGCATCTTGCAGGCGGGCGAGACCTGGATCTACACCGTGGCCGGTGCCGCTCCCAGCGCTCCGCTCAAACCGCCCAACGTGGTGGCCGGGCGCTGCGACCCCGACCAAGCCGAGGACTCGGTGACGGTCCACGTCGACACCGCCACGCTGACGATTGGGGACTTCGAGGCCGAAGACCCCGCTCACGCCTGCGTCCTGGCGGAGCTGGGCGACTTCGTGTGGGATGACGGCAACGGCAACGGCATCCAGGACGAGGGCGAGCCGGGTGTCGAGGGAGTGCAGGTGTTCCTGTGGAAGGGTGGTTCGCAGATCGCCGCCACCTCTACCAACGGCTCGGGCATCTACGGTTTCGACGGCCTCATCCCCGGCGACGACTACCGGCTGGTGTTCATCCCGCCGGTGGGCTCGTTCACTGCGCAGAACGCTTCCGGATCTACGCCGGAGAACGACTCGGATGCCAACCCGGTCAGTGGGCAAACAACGCTCATCGACTTGGAGGCCGGTGAAACCGATCTCACCTGGGACGCCGGCCTGGTCATCCCCGACGTCGATTTGCAGGTGACCAAGACGACCTTCGCAGCGGTATTGAGCCAGGACTTGAGGGTGCTCGGCTTCGGCGCAACCGACACCGTGATCGCCGGCGGACCGTTCCGCTATGAGGTAGCGGTCGAGAACCTGGGACCGGACACCGCAACGGATGTGGTGCTCCTCGACGTGCTTCCGGCCCGGACCCTGCCGATGCCGGGCGATCCGCCGTTCGGCACCGGGCCTTTTGAGGAATTCCCTGGGGTCGGTCCGACGAGCGATGATGTCAACGATCCTGCCTTCCGGATCGACGTCCCCGCTCCCGGAGTGCCCGACTTCAGCGAGCGCGATCCGGACCAGACCGTCGTGCCGGTGGCCGTGACGACCGGCACGAACGATTGGCTGAACCCAACCAGCACGCCCACTCTTCCGGCTGGATGCACGTACGAAGCGGCCGTGCACGGCATCCGCTGCGAGGTCGGTGATCTGGGGCCGGGCGAATCGGCAGCGTTCGTATTCGACCTGAGGATGGATCAGTTCGCACGAGACCGGGTCTGGAACCGGGCGTGGGTCTTCAGCAACGAGACGTCGGCAGGGCTGGAAGCCAACACGATCAAGGTGGCAGATACGCCCTGCGGGGATGAGTCGAATACGAACGCCTGGCTCGCCGATCCCGACGAACCCTTCCCCCAGCCGGCCGGCGTGGGCTGCAACTACACCAAGAAGAACGCCGTGGCCGAGCCCCTGATCGATCTGCAGATCGTCAAGTCGGCTTCGGCCGGTTCGGCCCTGCCGGGAGGCTCCTTCTCCTACACCCTCGACGTGACCAACGCCGGGATCTCCGGCGCCATGAACGTGCTGGTCACCGACACGTTGCCGCCCGAGGTGAGCTTCGTGGCGGCCACGATCCTCACCGAGGCCTCGCCGGGCCCGAGCACCGAATGCACCCACAGCGGCTCGGCCACCGGCGGGGAAGTGACCTGCCAGCTGGGCAGGATGAACGGGGCTCCGGTGGGATCCAATACCGCCCGGATCAGGATCGACGTCAGGGCCGCCCACAGCGCCGCCACCACCTGCGTCAATACGGCCACTGTGAAGTCGTCCGAGCCCGATCCCGACGCGGGCGGCGCCCTCACCGAGGTGATCGATACCGCACCCGGCAACGACACCGCCACCGTCAACGTGGCCTGCGATGTGCCCATCGACGTGGAGCTGGTCAAGAGCGTCGACCAGAGTCAGGTGGCGCTCACTCCCGAAGCACCCAGCGCCGACGTCACCTTCACCGTGTCCGTGACCAACAAGGGTCCCGACCCTGCCACCGGGGTAGTGGTCCAGGACCGCCTGCCCGCCGGTCTCAACTACAAGTCCGACACCTCCGGCGGCGCCTTCGATTCCGCTACCGGAACCTGGACCATCGGGAACCTGGGGGCCGGGGCGACGGTGAGCTTCCAGATCGTGGCCACCGTCTCCACCGACGGCATCTTCACCAACGTGGCCGAGGTGACGGCGCACAAAGAGACCGACATCGATTCCCAGCCTGGAAACAACGTCCCGGCCGAAGACGACCAGGACGATGCAACGGTGAGCGCCAGTGTCGTGCGGCAGGCCGCCACCACGACCACCACTACCACCACTACCACTACCACGACGACCACGGTGGCGGCAGCCCCGACGACTCTGCCCAAGACCGGCCTGTCGTCGGATTCGCTGGCAACGTTGGCGCTGGGCCTCCTTCTGGTGGGGGCGATGCTGCTGCTGGCATCCCGGCGCCGGGCGGGCCGCGAGCGGTAGAGGCGTTGGGCGGGCCGGGGTGCCGGCCGGCGCAAACCCGCAACTGGAGAGGCCGCAGCTTAACCCTGAGGGCCGCCGCAAGCCGCCGGCGCCAATTGGATCCATCTGCGCCGGATTCGCTGCCCGACGCCGAGTGACTAGTCATCTCGTGGTCGATCCGGTTGTATCTGTACGGACACTTTGCGTGGTTGTACGGTTACCGTACTCAGCAAGGGAAGCGGGCGGACTCTCTCCTCCTCCAACCGCCAAGGTACGGGCGAGCTAGGGGCAACCAGGCCCGGGAGCTGAAAAGCTCCCGGGCCCCACCCTCCAACTGTGGTGACGGCGAGCTTCCGGCGACTCCTCCTCCCGTCGAGCCGCCGCCCACTGCAACGCCCGGGAGCTTTTGCTCCCGGGCGTTGTCTTGGCATGCCTGTGGTCCACTGTCTCTATCATCCGGACCCGATGTGTGAAGGACCTGATGGATCCAACGTACGATCCGAAGGCCGTGGAGGCTCGCTGGTACGACGTCTGGGAACAAGCCGGAGCCTTCCGGCCTGAGCTGAACCCCGACGGCGAGCCCTTCTGCATCGTCATTCCTCCGCCCAACGTCACCGGCTCGCTCCATATGGGGCACGCCCTGGACATGTCCATCCAGGACGTCGTTATCCGGCGCAAGCGCATGCAGGGTCTCGCAGCACTGTGGGTGCCGGGCACCGACCACGCCGGCATCGCTACCCAGAATGTCGTGGAGCGCGAGCTAGCGGCAGAGGGCCTCACTCGCCACGATCTGGGCCGGGATCGATTCGTCGAGGAGGTGTGGCGCTGGAAGGAGCGGTCGGGGGGCCGCATCAGTGAGCAGATGCGCACCCTCGGATTCTCGTGTGACTGGAGTCGGGAGCGATTCACGATGGACGACGGCCTGTCGCGGGCCGTCCTCGAGGTGTTCGTGCGCCTCTATGACGAGGGCCTCATCTACCGAGCCGACCGCATCATCAACTGGTGTCCTCGCTGCCACACCGCGCTCTCGGATATCGAAGTGGAGTATGAGGACGAGATCGGGGAGCTGGTGACGATCACCTACCCCTTCGCCGAGGGAGACGGTGGGATCTCGGTCGCCACCACGAGGGCAGAAACGATGCTGGGCGATACCGCCGTGGCCGTTCACCCCGACGATGAGCGATTCCGAGAACTGGTGGGGCGGAACGTCATTCTGCCTCTGATGGACCGGCCCATACCCATCGTTGCCGACCGTGCGGTCGACCCATCGTTCGGCACCGGGGCGGTAAAGGTGACGCCCGCCCACGATCCCGTGGATTTCGAGATTGGGGAACGGCACGGCCTGGAGCCCATCAAAGTCATCGACGAAGAAGCCAAGGTCACCGAAGCCGGGGGTCGCTTCGCCGGATTGGACCGTTACGAGGCCCGGCACGCCGTCAAGGAGGCACTCCGGTCCGCCGGCGTTCTGGAGAAGGTGGAAGAGCATCACCACGCCGTCGGACACTGCCAGCGCAGCAGGACGGTGGTCGAGCCGATGCTCTCCTTGCAGTGGTTCGTCAAAGTGGCACCGCTGGTGGGTCCGGCCATCGAGGTGGTGCGTTCCGGCCAGATGCGGTTCGTTCCCAAGCGCTGGGAAAACAGCTACTACCACTGGATGGAGAACCTGCGCGACTGGTGTATCAGCCGCCAGCTGTGGTGGGGCCACCGCATCCCGGCCTGGTATTGCGATCGATGCGAGGACGTGATCGTGGCCCGCCAAGAACCGCAGACGTGCCCCCGATGCGGCCACGGCGAGCTGCGGCCGGAGGAGGACGTCCTCGACACGTGGTTCTCCTCCGCTTTGTGGCCTTTCTCCACACTGGGATGGCCGGAGGAGACCGAGGACCTGGCCCGCTACTACCCGAACTCGGTGCTGGTCACCGGGTTCGACATCATCTACTTCTGGGTGGCCCGGATGATCAAGATGGGCGTGCACTTCACCGGGCAGCCTCCTTATCCCGATGTAGTCATCCACGGCCTGGTGCGGGCTCCCGACGGGCGCAAGATGTCCAAATCGCTGAACAATGCCGTCGATCCGCTGGAGGTGGTGGACGAGTACGGAGCCGACCCACTCCGGCTGGCTCTGCTGCAAGCGGCTGCTCCCGGCCAGGACATTCCTCTCCAGCCCGAGTGGGTGGACGCTGCCCGGCGCTTCGGCAACAAGCTGTGGAATGCAGCGCGCTTTGCCCTTCGGCACCTCTCGCCGGGAGATATTCCCGCCGAGGGGGGTTACCCGGATGATCCGGGGCCGGAAGGCCGTTGGATCCTCAGCCGCTGGCACGAGGTCGCCGCTCGGGTCGATCACTTGTACGACGAGTACCGCTTCGACGAGGTCTTCGGGGCGCTGTATTCGTTCGCCTGGTCCGAGATCTTCGACTGGTTCCTGGAGATGGCCAAAGCACCGCTCCAAGACCAAAAGCGCCGCCTGCCGGTTCGGCAGACGGTCGGAGTGGTGCTGCGCGACGTCCTGAAATACCTCCACCCGGCCATTCCGTACCTCACCGAGGAACTGTGGTCAGAGCTGATCGGCGAGGGCCTCATCGCCACGTCGCAATGGCCCGAGCCGCCCGACTACAAGGCCCCGCCGTCAATGGAGGTGTTCCAGGAGCTGATCGTCGGAGTCCGGCGCTTTCGGGCCGACCACGGCCTGGCCCCGCGCACACCGCTGGAGCTGCTGGTGACCGATCCGACGGGCTTCGCCGAACCGTGGTGGAGCGAGCAGGCGGCCTCGCTCGGCGCGGTTTCGTTGGTGTTCGGGGACGCCCCGGCCGAGGGCGGTGACTACACCCGACTGGTGGCCGGGCCGGTCGAGGGCTTCCTTGCATTGGCCGGTCTGGTGGACGTCGAGGCCGAGCGGACCCGCCTCGGCAAAGCCATTGCCGACGCCAGGAAGGCCCTCGACGCCTGCCAGATCAAGCTGAGCAAGCCGCAATTTCGGGAGCGGGCTCCGGCCGAAGTGGTAGCCCGGGAAGAGCAGAAAGCGGCCGAGCTGGCCGAAAAGGTCGCCAAGCTCGAAGCCCAATTGCAGGAGCTGGGCTAGCCACGGACTACGACGAAGCCGTCGCCTTCCTCGACGCCCGCATCGGCCACGGCGTCAAGCCGGGTTTGGAGCGCATCTCCGGCCTGCTCGACGTACTGGCCGATCCTCATCACGCTTACCCGGTCATCCACGTCGCCGGTACCAACGGCAAGAGCTCAACGGTCGCACTGGCCGCAGCCCTGCTGGCCTCTCATGGACTGTCGGTGGGCTCGTTCACGTCGCCGCACCTGGAGCGAGTCGAGGAGCGGTTCGCCCTCAACGGGGTCGCAATGGCGCCGGACGACTTCGCGGCTGCCATGACCGACGTCGCCCCCATCTGCGAGTTCTACGAGGAGCGGTCCGGTCAAGCCGTTACCTATTTCGAATTGACGACGGCACTTGCCCTCGCCTGGTTCGCCGACCGGGCCGTCGACGCCGCCGTCGTAGAAGTCGGGTTGGGGGGGCGCCTGGACGCCACCAACGTTCTCGACTCCGAAGTAGCCGTCGTCACCAGCATCGGCGTGGACCACACCGAGTATCTCGGCCAGACCGAAGCTGATATCGCCGCGGAAAAGGTGGCAATTCTCAAAGATGGGGGGACCCTGGTCAGCGGAACCCTGCCGGAAGCTTCCGCGCCGGCGATAGCGGGCCGGGTGGCCGAGACCGGAGCCCGCTGGAGCCGTCTGGGGACTGAATTCCGCATCGAGCACGCCGTTCCGGCAGTGGGGGGCTGGCACCTCGACCTCGAGGGAATCCACGAGAGCTACGACGATGTCTTCCTCGGGGTGCATGGTCGGCATCAAGTGGACAATCTGGCCGTTGCCGTGGCGGCCTGCGAAGAGCTGACGGGCCGCAGCCTCGACCTCGAGGCGGTCCGGGCTGCGGCGGCGTCGATCGAGCTGCCGGGCCGCCTCGAGGTCCTGGTGAAGGCTCCCCTCTTGGTGGTCGACGGCGCCCACAATCCCGACGGCTTCGAAGCCCTTTCCGCCACCCTGGCCCTCGAGTTCCCGACCCACCACTGGGTATTGGTGTTTGGGACCATGGCGGATAAGGACGCTGCCGGCATGCTCGAAGCCATCGCCCCGAGGGTCTCCTCAGTGGTTACGGTGGCGCCGCCCTCGGAGCGGGCGCTGAGAGCCGATCGGGCCGCCCGAGTCGTCGGCACGGTGACCGGGCTGGCGGTCAGCGCCGCTCCGTCGGTGGCCGAAGCGCTGGAGCGTGCCCTCGTCGAAGCGGGCGCCGACGGTTCGGTCCTGGTGGCCGGCTCCCTGTACCTGGCCGGCGCGGTCCGGGGGGCGGGGCGTGCTACCGGCTACCATCCCGGCCCGCATGGCGGTTGAGCACACCTTCGTGATGGTCAAACCCGACGGCACTGCCCGTGGTCTGGTGGGCGAGGTCATCTCTCGGCTGGAGCGCAAAGGGCTGCGGTTGGAGAAGATCCGGCGCCTCGTCATCGACGAACAGCTGGCTATGCGCCACTACGCCGAACACGAGGGCAAGCCGTTCCACGAGGAGCTGGTTTCGTTCATCATCAGCGGACCGGTGGTAGCCAGCGAGTGGTCCGGCGATGGGGCGGTGGCCGTTGTACGTGAGCTGGTCGGGGCAACCGATCCCGCCCAGGCGGCGCCGGGCACGATCCGAGGAGACTACGGGCTCGAGATCTCCCACAACATCGTTCACGCCGCCGACTCGCTTCAAAGCGCGGCGCGAGAGCTCGCACTCTTCTTCGGCTAGGCGCCGGCGCATCGCCCTTTGCCGCGGACTATTCTCTTGCGGACGCCCAAGGGCCCCTCCCTAATGGTCGACAGTCTCCTCTCCGTAGCCGGCCGCGACATGGCCATCGATCTCGGCACTGCCAACACGCTGGTGTACGTGCGGGGCCAGGGCATCGTTCTCAATGAACCGTCCGTGGTAGCGATCAACACCCGCGACTCACGCCCCCTGGCCGTGGGGATGGAGGCCAAGCGGATGATCGGCCGAACACCCTCCTACATCCAGGCCATTCGGCCGCTGCGCGACGGTGTCATCGCCGACTTCGACATCACCGAAAAGATGCTTCGGTACTTCATCCAGAAAGTCCACCGCCGGCGCTGGGCTCGACCCCGCATCGTCGTGTGCGTTCCCTCGGGCATCACCGGGGTCGAGCGCCGGGCCGTGGAGGAGGCCGCCTATCACGCCGGCGCCCGCCGGGCTTACACGATCGAGGAGCCGATGGCGGCGGCAATCGGGACGGCGCTGCCCGTGCACGAGCCGTCGGGTTCGATGGTGGTCGACGTTGGAGGCGGGACCACTGAGGTGGCGGTGATCTCACTGGGTGGCATCGTCACCTCCAAGAGCATCCGCATCGGCGGCGACGAAATCGACGAAGCGATCATCCAGTGGGTGAAGAAGGAGTACAACGTCATGCTCGGCGAGCGCACCGCCGAGCAGGTGAAGATGGCGATTGGCTCGGCGTGGCCGTTCGCCGACGAGCCGGCGGCCGAGGTGAGGGGCCGCGACCTCATCACCGGTCTTCCCAAGACCATCGTGCTATCCGGCCATGAACTCCGGGAGGCCATCGATGAGCCGGTTCAGGCCATCGTCGATGCGGTCAAGTTCACTCTGGACAAGACACCTCCAGAGCTGGCCGCCGACATCATCGAGAGGGGTATAGTCGCCACGGGAGGTGGTTCGCTGCTCAGGGGCCTGGGAATGCGGCTCGCCTCGGAGACCGGCATGCCGATCGTCATCGCCGACCGTCCCCTGCAGTCGGTTGTGATCGGGTCTGGCCAGTGTCTGGAAGAGTTCGATGTGCTGCAGGGAGTCCTCGTTTCCAGCGGCCGTCCCTGACCCCGCCGCAACCATCCTCCCGGCCCTGTCATGCTGAGGTTTCACCGCCCTGATCGGATTCACGTGGTCTTCATCGGCCTCGTGATTCTCTCGTTCGTCCTCGCCACCTACGACGTGCAAACCTCCCAGGTGGGAGGTCTCGGTCAGGCCCTGCGTAACGGCGCTGAAGCCATCTTCACACCGATTCAGAAGGTGGCAGGCACGGTCACCCGGCCGGTGGTCGGCTTCATCGACGGCGTGGCCAATCTGGCCAGTCTGCGGAGCGAGAACGAAGCCCTCCAAGAGGAAGTCGGTCAGCTCATCCAGGAGCTCGCCGACACGGAGTCGCTGCGAGCCAGGCTGGCCGAGCTCGAGAAGATCCACAATCTCCAGGTTGGTGAGGGCATCGACACGATCACGGCACGCATCTTTGCCGTCGGCCCTTCTGGCTTCGACAACGTTCGGGGCATCGACAAGGGCTCTGATGACGGCATTGGGGTCGGCATGCCGGTGGTCGATGAACGGGGCCTGGTGGGTCGGATCGATGCAGTGTTCCCCAACTCGGCCCGGGTCCGCCTGATCACCGACCCCAGCGTCAAGGTCGGGGTGCGCGTCGGCCGCACCAACGAAACCGGGTGGGTATCGGGCCGGGGGACGGGTGCGTTGACACTGGAGATGTTCGACGTCACCGAGGCGGTGGGGCCCGGCGACCGGGTGCTCACCGCCGGGGGCCGCTTTCCTCCCGACCTCGTCGTCGGCACGATCACCGATGCGGCTCGGGCCGAGGCCGGCTTCGCGCTTCGCACCTCGGTCGAGCCGATCATCGATGTCGGCAAGCTGGACTTCGTCAAAGTCCTCATCGAGACGCGTCAGGGGGAGCAGGCCGAAGATGTCGAGAGCGTGCCCGTCGAGGAGCTGCCCACCGAGGTGGAGCCTCTCCCGAGCGAACTCCTCGACGGTGAACAGGCCCCACCCGGGGACGGTGCCCGGTGAGACAACGAGCCCCCGCCCTGTCGCTTCTGATGGTGGTGCTGGCAGTCGTTCTCCAAACGACCTTGTTCGTCAACAATCAGGCCCGCCTGTTCGGGGTGGCCCCCAACCTCGTGCTGCTGGCGGTGGTGGCCTCGGTCCGCTACTTGACTCCGGAGCAAGGCATTTTCTTGGGGTTCACCGGAGGCCTGCTGATCGATGTCTTGGGAGGCTCTCCTCTCGGGCTGTGGGCATTGGTCCTTACTGTGGTCGCCTACCTGTCCGTCCGCCTCAGTGATCGAACCGCGGAGCGACTCGTGCTCCAGGTGGCGTCGGTGTTCGTGTTGGGTTTGATCGGCGGGGGACTCTTCCTCGGGGTGGCGACGTTGTTTGGTGAGCAGCCTCTCAAAGATCCCGGGGTGTGGCGAATCCTCGTTTTGTCCGCGGTGTACACCGCACTGCTCGCCTTCCCGGTGCTGCCCGGCATGGGCTGGCTCATGCGGGTCCGCCGCCGAACCCGGAGCTGGGCGTTGTGAGACCGGGCTGGAGGCTGGCCGCGCTCGGTTTGGCTTTCGTCGGGCTTTTTGCGGTACTCACCCTCAGGCTGTGGTTCCTGCAGGTGACCAGCGCCGCCGAGTTCGAAGAGCAGGCGGAGCGCCAACAGATCCGGCTGGTGTCGTCGCCTGCCCCCCGGGGAGAGATCCTCGATCGGGATGGACGGCTCCTGGCCGGCAGCCGCACCTCGTTGTCGGTGGTCGTCGACCGCCAGCTCCTCACCGCCGAGAGAGAGGACGAGGTCATTCAGAAGGTAGCCGGGCTCTTGGACATACCGGCCATCGAGGTGCGAGCCCGCTTCAACGAGGCCCGTGAGGGTGCGCTCACCAACATCCAGACCGACGTCGATTCCGCCGACGCCCTCTTCATCATCGAGCACGCCGAGGACTTCCCCGGCGTTCGCGTCGAACCGATCCCGGTCCGGACCTATCCGGAAGGAACTCTGGCCGCCCACGTGATCGGCTATGTCGGCAGCCCCGAAGAGGGCGATCTCGATCTGCCCGGTGCCGAGATGCCCGATCGGGTGGGCAAGTTCGGCGTCGAGAACGCCTACGACATCTGGCTCCGGGGGACTCGGGGGCTGACCAAATATCGCATCAATGCCGAGCGGGAGATCCTCAGCGTGGTCGGCGAGCAAATGCCCGAGGCCGGAGGAACGGTGATCACCACCATCGACGCCGAATACCAAGCGGTCCTGGAGGCGGCGTTGGCCGAGGGCCTGGTTCTGGCGAGGTCCGAGGGGGAGCCGGCGATTAGGGCCTCCGGGGTCGTGCTCGACGCTCGCAACGGCTCCGTTGTGGCAATGGCGTCGGTGCCGTCGTTCGACCCCAGCATCTTCGTGGGCGGCCTCACCCAGGACAAGTGGGAGCAACTCCAGGACAAGGGAGCCTTCAACAACTTCGCCATCCAGGGCAGCTATGCCCCGGCTTCGACCTTCAAGGTGGTCGCATACAGCCTCGCCGTCGAAGAAGGCATTTATCCCCAACAAGACCCGAGCCGGCCGCCGTTGACCGGCCATGATGAGAACTATTTCTGCTCGGGCCGCCTCGAGTTCCTCTTCCAGGACGGGAGTCCCAACGTCTACAACGACTGGACCCCCGACGGTCACGGTTCTGTGGACTTGCATCGCTCCCTGGAGGCCTCATGCGACCTCTACTTCTGGGAAATCGCTCTTCGGATCTGGCGTGGTCGTGACCGCGAGTTCGACGAGGCCGCCCTCCAACGTTGGGCAGAGCAGCTCGGGTTTGGATCGCCGACCGGGATCGACCTCCCCTTCGAGCAGGCCGGCCTCGTACCCGACCGGGAATGGTTCGAGCGGGTGCAGCGCGAGACCCCGGGCCGGGTGAGGGCCGAGGGGGCCTGGTCGGGGGGCGACGTCATGAACGTGGTGATCGGTCAGGGGGCCCTTTCGACGACGCCGCTTCAGGTCGCCAACGCCTATGCGGCACTGGTCAACGGCGGAACCCTGTGGCAACCGCGGGTGGTGGATCGAGTGCTCGACGGGGAAGGCGAGACCGTGTTCGAGAATCCCCCGAAGCCGATTCGCCGGCTGGGGCTGAACCCGGCGACGGTGACGATGCTGCGCCGGGACCTCCGGTCGGTGGTCAACGGTCCCACCGGGACCGCCCGATCCGCATTCGCCGACTTCGGCCCGCAGGTGGAGCTCGTCGGAGGAAAGACGGGCACGGCCGAGGTGATCAAGGGTGGCCCGGGCGAGCCGGATGTCGACAGCGCTTGGTTCGTCGGGGTGACTCCCATCGACGACCCGGAGTTCGTCGTGGCGGTCGTGATCGAGCGCGGCGGGAGCGGGGGCAAGATCGCCGCTCCGACGGCTCGCAAGGTGCTGCAGGCCCTCCTCGGCCTCGAGCCCGGTCCGGTGGTGGCGGGGGAGGAGGCCGACTGATGGGCGTTCTCATCGAGAGCGCCGCGATGACCGAACGCCGCCAGCGGATGCGGCCCGACCTCCTGCTGGTCGGCGCCGTGGTGGCCCTCTCGGCATTGGGCGCCCTGATGATCTTCAGCGCGTCGGCGCCCCGGCTCGAGACCTTGGGCCTTTCCACCAACGAGGACTTGCAGCGTCAGCTCGTGTTCATAATCGCCGGTGCGGTGCTGTTTGTCGTCGCCTCGCTGGTCGAGGAACGCCCTTTGCGGCTGGCGGCTCCCATTGTGTACGGCACGGCGTTGCTCCTGTTGCTTCTGGTCGTGACCGCCGTAGGGGTAGAGGTGCGGGGAGCCCAGCGCTGGATCCAGGTGGGGTTCTTCCAGCTCCAGCCTGCCGAGTTTGCCAAGCCGGCGCTCATCCTGGCTCTGGCAGCCCTGCTGGGTAACGACCCCGACGGCCAGATGAGCTGGGCCCGGATCGGCCAGATCGCAGCGCTCACCGCCCTGCCCGCCCTCCTCATCGCCTACCAGCCGGACCTGGGGACGACGCTGGTCTTCGGCTTCATCGCTCTCGTGATGATGTTCGTGGGCGGAGCTTCGCTGCGTCAGCTGCTCACTACGGTGGCCGCCGGCTCCGTGGCCGCGCTGGTCATGCTGCAAACCGGGCTCTTTCAATTCCGGGAGTACCAAATCGCTCGGCTGACCGCGTTCCTGGACGCCAGCGCCGACCTCGCCACCGTCAACTACAACCAATTCCAGAGCCGGATGACAATTGGGAGTGGAGGCCTGTTCGGCAAGGGTCTGTTCGAGGGAGATCAGACCAACCTCTCGTTCGTACCTCACCAGACGACAGACTTCATCTACACCGCCGTCGGCGAGCAACTCGGATTCGTGGGGGCTGCACTGGTACTGCTTCTCTACACCGTGATCGTGTGGCGGCTCCTCATGATCGCTGCTAACGCCAACAGTCGGTTCGGTCGCCTCCTCGCCTCTGGGGTAGCAACGTTGTTGGGCTTTCACACGTTCGTCAATGTGGGAATGACCCTCGGGTTGGTGCCCGTGACCGGGCTGCCCCTTCCCTTCATGAGCCAGGGCGGCTCGGCCTATCTGGCGATGGCTCTGGCCGTCGGCCTCGCCCATTCCTTCAAGGTTCATTGGTCGCCGGTCCCCGGGGAGAGGCGGTTGCTGTAGGACCCCGGACCGCGCCGTTCCCATTCGGTGACGGCCAGGATTCAACTGTTACTCTCCCACCGCATGGAGCGGCGGGGCGATCAAGGCTGGATCGAGGTCATCTGTGGCCCGATGTTCTCGGGCAAGAGCGAAGAGCTGATCCGGCGGATGACCCGCTTCCACATCGCCCGAATCCCTGCCCAGACCTTCAAGCCGGCCCTCGACGACCGCTTCGCCGACACGGAGGTGGTTTCCCACAGTGCTCTTTCAGTCGCCGCTCAGCCGGTCGACGACTCGGGGGCCTTGCTCCGATCGGTGGAGGATCGTACCCGGGTAGTCGGTGTCGATGAGGCCCAGTTCTTCGATCGGGGTCTGGTCGAGGTGGCGGAGACGCTGGCCGCCGCCGGCAAACAGGTCGTGGTGGCCGGCCTCGACCTCGACTACCTGCGTCGACCCTTCGAGCCGGTCCCCACGCTGATGACCAGAGCCGAGTATGTACAGAAGATGCTGGCCGTGTGTCATCGCTGTGGTGGGGCGGGGATGTTTACTCAGCGGGTCATCGACTCCGACGATCTGGTGGTACTGGGAGCTACCGGCGCGTACGAGGCGAGGTGCCGTCGGTGCTACGACCCCACCGAAGTCCGCCAGGAAAGGCTCGAGATCGTCGAGGCCTGAGCCGATGAGACGACCGGGCATTGCTAACATGCCCAGTGGACCGCAGGCCGGTCCGGTTCCTTAGGGCCAGAACGGAGTTCACCGTGCACGACGCAGCCATACCGATGGCGCTCCCACCCCGGAGCGCACCCGGCGCGTCGACCCCACCTCCGGCTGCCGCTTCGCCGTCGACCGGCCGCGTCCAGTCAACCGTCCACCTATTCGGAGTTCTACATGCCTCTGTTTCCCCGCAGGACCCCCAAGGTCGTCCGGCGCGGCGTCGGAGAGGAGGCCCTGGAAGAGCGATCCACTCGCAAGGTGGGGCGCGACCAGGTGACCATTCGACGGGTTCGCCAGCAACAGCAACCACCGACTAAAGAAAAGCCCAGAGAGCGCAAACGGCGTCGGCCCCGTCCCGAAGTCGAAGCCCGGCCCGAAGCCGTAGAGGCCGCGCCGCCTGTCGAGACTGCTCGGACCCAGATGCTGGTGCGCACACTGCCGCATCAGATCCAAATCGTTGTGCTGGAGGGACCGGTGCTGGTCGAGCACTACGTGGCCCGCTCCGACAAGCAGTCGCTGGTCGGCAACGTGTACCTGGGGCGTGTCCGCAACGTACTTCCCGGCATGGAGGCCGCCTTCGTCGACTTCGGTGAGGGCAAGAACGGCGTTCTCTATGCCGGCGATGTGCGTAGCGACGGCGGCGGCCGCCGTCGGATCGAACAAGCGCTTTCGGTCGGCGACGAGGTCATGGTCCAGGTGACCAAGGACGCCATGGGCCACAAAGGGGCCCGACTGAGCAACGAGGTGAGTCTGGCCGGGCGCTATCTGGTGCTCAGCCCCGGGGCGGACATCAAGGGGATCAGCCGCCGCCTTCCCGACAGTGAACGGGAACGCCTCCGCAAGATCATCGGCCAGCTCCGTCCTCCCGGCTTTGGCGTGATCGTCCGCACCGCCGCCGAGCGCGTCGAGGTCGACGATCTCGAGGCCGACATGAAGCGGCTCGTTGCAGCATGGAACACGATCGAGGAGAAGGCTCAGACCGGGAGCGGCCCCCGACTCCTCTACGAGGAGCCGCCCCTCGAGATACGCGTCATCAGAGAGAACTTCACCAGGGATTTTCGCCGCCTGCTCGTTGACGGGAAGGACACTTACCGGCGGGTGATCGATTACCTGCGCAGCACGGAACCCGAGCTGGCCAACAAGGTGAAGCTATACGAGGACGAGGTGCCTCTCTTCGAGAGGTTCCATGTCGAGGACCAGCTGCGCAAGGCCCTCGATCGAAAGGTATGGCTGCCTTCGGGCGGCCACGTGGTCATCGACCGCACCGAGGCACTCACCGTCATCGATGTCAACACCGGCCGCTTTGTCGGCCACTCCAATTTGGAAGAGACCGTCTTTCAGAACAACTTGGAGGCCGCCGAGGAGATTGCCCGGCAGCTCCGGCTGCGCGACATCGGCGGGATCATCGTCATCGATTTCATCGATATGGAGATCGAGCGCAATCGACAAGCCGTGCTGACGGTGCTGCGAGAGCAGTTGGCCAAGGACCGTACCCGGACCCAGGTGTTCGAGGTGTCGGAGCTGGGATTGGTCGAGATGACCCGGAAGAACGTTTCCGAGGGCCTGGTGGAATCCTTCTCGGAGGTCTGCGACCGCTGCGGTGGCCGAGGCGTGGTCCTCTACGAAGAAGCGGCAACGACCGGCCGGCCCATGCCGGGCTCTGAGGCGGCCAGGACGAAAACCGCTGCCAGCTAGAATTGGGTGGTCTTCCATCTCCGTAGCGGTGACCCATGTACGCCATCATTCGCGCCGGCGGTAAGCAGGCCAAGGTCAGCGAGGGCGATATCCTCGATATTGAGCGCGTCAAGGGTGACGAGCTCACGTTCACCCCGCTCCTGGTCGTCGACGACAAAGGAAAGGTCACGTCGGGGCGTGAGGATCTCGCGACGGCCAGGGTGGTAGCCAAGGTGCTGGGCCCCTCGGCCGGCCCCAAGGTCGATGTGCTGAAGTTCAAAGCCAAGAGCGGCTATCGCCGTCGACAGGGCCACCGACAGAAGTACAGCCGCATCGAGGTGACCAAGATCGAGATCAAGCGCCCCTCAAAACAGACCGGGCAACAGAAGAAGGCGCCTGTTGCTGAGAGCGAGGCCAAGGAGGCATCTCCGGGCGGCGAGAAGGAAGCGCCCGCCACGAAGAGCCAGGCCAAGACCGCCAAGGCTGGAGCGAAGCCGGCCGCCTCCAGGGCGTCTGGAGGCGGGGAGAAGAAGGCGACAACCCAGAAGAAGACCACCAAGACCGGATCGAAGCAGGTCGCTTCCAAGGCGTCCGGCGACTCGACCGGGTCCAAGCCCAAGTCCAGCACGTCTGGCAAGGAGGACTAGATGTCGAAGACGAAAGCGGGAGGATCTACCCGTAACGGCCGAGACTCGGCCTCCAAGCGGCTCGGCCCCAAGGTTTTCGAGGGCCAGATCGTGCGGTCCGGCGCCATTCTGGTGCGCCAGCGGGGCACGCAGATTCACCCCGGCGGAAACGTCGGCCGCGGATCAGACGACACGCTCTACGCCACGAGCGACGGCGTGGTCCGCTATGGAGCCCGTCGCGGCCGCCGGCTGGTGAGCGTCGAGCCCGCCTGACCGAATCCGCGGTGGCGCCGTGTTCGTCGACCGCGTTCTCATCACCGTGCGGGCCGGCGACGGCGGGGCCGGAGTGGTCTCCTTTCGGCGAGTCAAGGGCCGGCCCCGTGGTCGTCCCGAAGGGGGTTCGGGAGGAGCCGGGGGCGACGTCCATCTCCGGGCCGACGAGTCGGCATCCACGCTGTTGACCTATCAGCGCCACCCGCATCATCACGCCTCTTCGGGCCGCCACGGCCAAGGCGACCTGCGGCACGGAGGCGAGGGAGAGGACTTGGTGCTGCCGGTTCCCCCGGGAACCGTGGTGCGCGACCCGGACGGCACGATTCTCGCCGACCTCGTGATTCCGGGCCAGAAGGTGATGGTGGCCCGAGGAGGGCGGGGCGGCCGGGGCAACGCTGCCTTCGTAGGTCGAGCCCACCGGGCGCCCACCTTCGCCGAGCAGGGAGAGTACGGCGAAGAGCGGACGCTGGCTTTGGAGCTGAAGCTGCTGGCCGACGCCGCCATCGTCGGATATCCCAACGCCGGCAAGAGCACTCTCATCGCTCGGGTTTCGGCGGCCCGGCCCAAGATTGCCGATTATCCGTTCACGACCCTCGAGCCTCACCTGGGCGTCGTCGAGATCGACGACCGCCAGTTCGTACTGGCCGACATACCGGGACTGATCGAAGGAGCGGCCCAGGGCAAGGGTCTCGGCCATGAGTTCTTGCGTCACACCGAGCGAGCCCGCGCCTTGGTGATGCTGCTCGATCCCTCCCCGCTGCAGCAGGCGGCGGCACACCGTCAGCTGGCGGTGCTGGAGCAAGAGCTGGCGGCCTACTCGGAGGAGCTTGCCGCCCGGCCCAGGATCGTGGCGGTCAATAAAGCCGACTTGCCGGAGGCGACGGGGGCGGCTGCGGATATGCAAGAGCGCAGCGTGGATGTGCACCTGGTTTCGGCGGCCACCGGCCGGGGTATCCCCCGCCTGCTGCACGCCATCGCCGATGCCGTCGAGCAGGCCCGTCGCTTCGCACCGGAGCGCTCTGGGTTCGTGCTGCATCGGCCGGCTCCGCCTCGCTTCGAAGTGCGGAGGGAGGAGTCAACGTGGGTCGTCGAAGGACGGGAAGCCGAACGAGCGGTGGCCCTCGACGACCTGACCCTGCCGGAAGCCGCCGATCTGGTGGCTCGGCGGCTGGCCGGCTTGGGGGTGGACAAGGCCCTGCTCCGGGCCGGGGCTCAGGCCGGCGACGACGTCCGTATAGGCGGACTGGTCTTTTCCTTTGAGCCCGAAGAGACCGATGAGGACACGTCGTCGGCCCAAAGCTGAGGGCAGCGTCGTACCGGTGGATCGCCGGATCCCGGCCTGATTCCTGCCGGCCCGGGTCGCTCGGCTCTCCCGGTACACTCGGCAGATGACCGACCAGGCCGGGACGCCGGCCCGGCCGATGGATCCCTTCGACAGTCCCGTCGCAGTCGGCGAAGCCCTGGCGTCCACGGGCTATCTCGCCGACGACCATATCGCCCGGGTGGTGTTCCTGGCCCAGCGCCTGGGCAAGCCGATTCTGGTGGAAGGCCCGGCCGGCGTGGGAAAGACCGAGCTGGGCAAGGCGCTCGCCCAGATACATCGGCGCCGGCTGGTCCGTCTGCAGTGCTACGAGGGCATCGACGAGGCCAAAGCCCTCTACGAGTGGAACTACCGCAAGCAACTCCTGCGCCTTCAAGCCGATCAGGGTCGGGAATGGGAAGATCTCGAGGGAGATATCTTCGACGAGCGGTTCCTCCTCGAGCGGCCGCTTCTGGAGGCCATTCGCGCCGTCGATCCGGTGGTTCTACTCATCGACGAGGTGGATCGCGTCGAAGTGGAAACCGAAGCCCTCCTTCTCGAAGTGCTCTCCGACTTCCAGGTGTCCATCCCCGAGCTGGGGACGGTGACCGCATCCAGCATTCCCTTCGTCGTGCTGACGTCCAACAACACCCGCGAGCTGAGCGAAGCGCTCAAGAGGCGATGCCTCTTTCTGCACATCTCCTATCCGGCCGTCGAGCGGGAGCGGGCCATCCTTCTGGCCAAAGTTCCCGGTCTCGACGAGGCGCTCGCCGATCAGGCGGCTCGCTTGGTGCGAAGCGTTCGCAGCCTGCCTCTGCGCAAGCCGCCCTCGATAAGCGAGTCCATCGATTGGGCCAGGACCCTCCTGGCCATGGGGATCGCCGAGGTCGACCTAGCGACCATCAGAAATACGTTGCCGGCCCTGCTCAAGTATCAGTCTGATGTCGAGGCAGTCGCCAAGGATCTCGAGCCGGCCCAGGATTGATGCTCGGCGTTCTCACCGGGTTCATCGACGAGCTGCGGGCGGCCGGCGTACCCGTCTCGACGGTCGAGGCGATCGACGCCGCCGGAGCTCTGAAGGTCGTCGACTGGTCCGATCGGGAAGCAGTCCGGTCGGCGCTGGGTGCGACGCTCGTGAAGAACGCCCGCCATTACGAGACCTTCGAGACCCTGTTCGAGGTGTTCTTCGGCCTCAGGGCGCCTGTCGGTGTTCCGGCCGCGATCCCCTCGGGATGGTCGCCGGGAGGGGAGCCCGCCCGGGGAGGAGGGGGCGACGGTGACCCCGACGCCGAGGCGCTGGCCTTGGCGCTGTTCACCGCCATACGCGACGAGAACTTGAGCCTGCTCCGGGCGGTCGTGCTGGCGGCCGTGGATCGACTGGCGGGGATGGAGCCCGGCCGGCCGGTGGGGGGTACCTACTACCTGTACCGGACGTTGCGGCATCTGGATGTGGATGGACTGGCTGAGCGGGTGCTCGCGGCCCTCGAGGCTCAGGCCGACCTCACCCCGCTCGAGCGACGCCTCGCACGAGAGGAGGTCGAGCTACGAGTAGAGGAGTTCCGGCGTCAGCTGCGAACCGAGATCAGGCGGCGCCTGGTGGCAGATCGGGGAGTCCAGGCGGTGGCCCGGACCCTGCGCCGGCCCGTGGTGGAGGACGTCGATTTGCTGCATGCCGGCCGCGAGGAGCTGGCCGAGATCGAGCGGATCGTGCATCCTCTGACCCGAAAGCTCGCCGCCCGCCTCGCCCAGAGGCGCAAGCGGGGACGGCGCGGCAGGCTCGATATGCGCTCCACCATTCGTCGCTCGCTGGGGAGCGGCGGGGTCCCCGTCGAGCCCAGGTTTCGCTCCAAGGGTCCGACCCGACCGGAGATCTTTCTGCTGTGCGACATCAGCGGCTCGGTGGCGACCTTCGCCCGCTTCACGATGCAGCTGGTGTACGCCATGGCCCACGAGTTCACCCGAATACGGGCCTTCGCCTTCATCGACGCCCTCGACGAGGTCACCGAATACTTTGGCCCCGGCATCGACTTCGCGGGAGCGCTGGCCCGGCTGAGTACGGAAGCAGAAGTGGTGTGGCTCGATGGACACTCCGACTACGGCAATGCCTTGCGGCTGTTCGTCGATCGGTACGCCGATGACTTGACGCCGCGTTCGACGGTGATCATCACCGGTGACGCTCGCAACAACTACCACGATCCCGATCCCGGCGCCCTGGCAGACATCGCTCGAGCAGCCCGGGCCGTGTTCTGGCTCAACCCGGAGGCGGTCCGGTATTGGGATACCGGTGACTCGGTGATGGCCGCTTACGCCCCGTTGTGCGACGGGGTGTACGAGGTCCGCAACCTGCGGCAACTGGCCGATTTCGTGGAACGGGTCACGCTGCCGGCCGCCCGCCGGGTGCGTCCCTGGGCTTAGTCCGGCTTTTCGGTTCGGGAAGTGGTGGAGCCCGTCGCAACGGCCCCGAGCCGACGAATGGGTCAAGGAGCTCGTGGATGGGACCGATATCGGAGAAGAGGCTGTTCGCCCTGCCGCAGCGATAAGGAGTGGTTGTGAGCCAGCGAGTCCTGGTGGTCGAAGACTCACAAGTGATCCAGCGCCTCATCGAGGTGTGTCTCCGACCTGCCGGCTTCGAGGTCTCGACCTGTGAAGACGGCCCGAGCGGACTGGAGGCGGCGCTCAGCGATCCGCCCGACCTCCTCATCCTCGATGTCGGCCTGCCGAAGATGGACGGCTGGGAGGTGCTCTCCAGGCTTCGCTCAGAGCTGTCTACCCGGCACCTCAAAGTGCTGGTGCTCACCGCCCATGCCCAGGAGGAGACCAGGGAGCGGGCCGATCGGGGCGGTGCCGACGCCTTTCTCACCAAACCTTTCCGTCCCAACGACCTGCGGCGAATCGTCACCAGGCTGGTGAGCCCCGAGCCGGCGACCTTCGAAAGCGCCTGACGCGCTCGCGGGGTCTTCCGTTCGTCACACCCCTTCGTTAAGTTCGCCGGGTAGCGTCTGCGGAGTCCCACATGGCGGCCCTGCTCGTGGTGCCGCTCCTCTTGGTGGTCGGGAGCTCATACGCGGTGGAGGGGTGCGGCGGCCTGCACCGGCCCGTCGCCGGTTCCATCGTGCGCCTCTTTGCTCCCACCGGGGCCTATTCCGGGCATTGGGGAGTGGACTTCGGTGCGAAGGAGGGCACCCCGGTTCGGGCGGCCGGGGCGGGTGTGGTCACCTTCGCCGGCTCGGTGGCCGGCATGAAGTCGGTGACCGTTCACCACGGGGGTGGCTTGCGGACCTCGTACTCCTATCTGGCGGGCATCTCCGTTGCGCCCGATGAGCAGGTGAAGGCCGGCCGAGTCCTGGGCGCCACCAGCCTCGACCACGGCTCGGCGGCGCTTCACTTCTCCGTCCGCCTGGCCGACCGGTACCTCGATCCGGCGCCCTTTCTCGATTGCCGGGCCCGGCCTCCGGCTCCGGCCCTGTGGCTTCTCCCGGCTTGGTGGGGAGGAGCCGGCCCTGCCTATCCTTTCGGCGATGCAGCGCGGCATCCTGGGCGGAACCTTCGACCCACCCCATCTCGCCCATCTCGTGGCCGGCGAAGGCGCTTACCGGCAGCTCCATTTGGACGTGGTGACCTTCATGCCCGCCGGAGCGCCGTGGCAGAAAGCCGATCGGCGCGTCTCGGCCGCGGAGCACCGGTGGGCTATGACCAAACTCGCGGTAGCCGACGCCGATTACTTCGAGCCCGACGACCGGGAAGTCCACCGGGCCGGCTGGACCTACACCATCGATACCGTTGCCGCCTTTCCCGATGACGACAAGATCACGCTGATCTTGGGGGCGGATGCCGCCCGCGGCCTTCCCACATGGCACCGATTCGAAGAGGTGCTGGCCCGAGCCCGGATTGCCGTCATGCCCCGTCCCGGTGTGGAGCGAGGCGCGGTGGATGCCGTCGGCGATGTGATTTGGCTCGATCTCCCCATGTTGGATGTGAGCGGGTCGTTGATCCGAGAGCGGACCGCAGCCGGCCTGGGGGTGCGCTTTCTGGTCCCCGACCCGGTATGGGCCTACTTCGTCGAGCACGACCTCTATGGCACCTGAAGAGCACACTCACTCTCGCGAGGCCTCCGCAGAAACCAGTGAGGAGCCGGGGGCGGCGGGTTCCCCGTCGCCAGATGGTCGGGAGGAGCCGACACCGCTCTCGGCGCCGGCATTGCGCTTCTGGCGGGCGGCGATAGTGCTCCTGGTGGCCGCCACGGTGCTGGCCCTGATTCAGCTGGGCTCGCATGGGCGGGCCGCCTCGGCGGCCCGGGCGGTGCGCGATGGAGTGGCCTGGGCGGCCCAAGGAGTCGGAGATGGGGTGTCGGGCGCAGCCGGAGCGGTCGGGGATGCCTGGGACGACTGGAGCTCCCGGCTTCAATCGATTGCCGCCGACGAGCCCGCCCCCGCTCTGTTGGCGACGGCGGCGCCCGGATCATCGTCGCTCCTCGTGGTGGCCACGGACGATTCAGGGGCGGCATCCTCGGTGGCGCTGTTCTCTTCGTCACCCGACGACGAGCACAGTGTGATCCTGTTTCCACCAGGGACACTGACGACCATTCCCGGCTATGGAGATTTTCCGCTCGGAGAAACGTCTCGATTCGAAGATGCCGAGCTGACCGCCCTGACCATCTCGAATCTGCTGGGAATCCGCATCGACGGGATCTTGACGCTCTCCCCGGGCCGGCTCGCCGAGGCGTTGGGTGATTCGATAATCGTGGACTTGCCTGCGGCGCTGGTGGTCAGCGACGGGGAGGGCAGCGTCGTGCTGGCCGATGCGGGCCAGTCGGCGCTCTCTGCGGCTCTGGCGGAAGCGGTATTGGTCACGAAAGGCGATGGGGACGAACTGGAGTGGGTAGAACGGCAGGGAGCGGTCTGGGAAGCGGTCCTCGATCACCTGGTGGCGTCGCCCGCAACCGTCGACCGACTGGCGGCAATGGCCGTTCCTTCCGCTGTGGCAGGTGACCTGCTCGCCAGCATGGCGACGGCCGAGTCACGAACGGTCGGCGCCGTCCCCCTGACGCGGGTTGCGGCCGGCGACGCCGAGCGCTTCACCGTGCGCGGCGACGATGCGGTCGAGTTCGTTTCGGCCCGCCTGGCCCACTTGCTCATACGCGAGGGCGAGCGGCCTCGCATCGAGGTCCTCAACGGAAACGGCCGCATCCAGACCACCCGTCTCGTGGCGGAGACGCTGGTGCAGAAGGGCTTCTTGGTCGTCAAGACCGACAATGCCGACTCGTTCAACTACCCGCAGACCCGTGTGATCGCCCAAGGCAGGGCCAACCGCGCCGTAGGCGCCGAGGTCGCCGACCTTCTCGACGTGGGCCAGCTCGAGCTCGAGATCAGGGCCGCGTCGGGCGTCGTCGATATCAGTATCATTGTGGGTCAGGACATTCCCACCGGGGAGGGTTAGAGCGCCATAGTCGTTCATCCCGAGACGATCGGTGCCGCCGGGACGGCGGCCACCGCGATCAGCCGCAAGAAGGGGCTCGATGTAGCCCTGCTCGATGTGTCCCCCCTCCTCGTGATAACCGACATTTTCGTCATCGGCTCCGGGACCTCGCGCCGCCATGTCCTCACGTTGGCCGAGGAAGTCGTCGAGGCGCTCAAGGAGGCGGGGCGCCGGCCGCTGCGCCGGGAAGGCCTCGAAGACGGTCAGTGGGTCTTGCTCGACTACGGCGATGTCGTAATCCATCTGTTCGACCCCTCCACTAGGGCTTACTACGACCTGGAACGGTTGTGGGCCGACGCCGACCGGCTCGAGGTGGCGGTCCCGGCCGGCTGATACAATTCCGAGCCCTGGGGCTGTAGCTCAGTCCGGCAGAGCACTTGCATGGCATGCAAGGGGTCAGGGGTTCAAATCCCCTCAGCTCCACACCTCGGAATCCCCTGTTTTTGCAGGGGATTCCGGCGTTTCAGAGGCCCAGTGAGGGCCCTTCGGATCGACCCAGAGTCCGCGGAGAGTCCGCGAGAGATCGGGCCCGGGCGGCTTCGAGCGCGTCGGCGGCCTGTCGGTCTCGGCCTTCGAACAGATGTCCGTAGATGTCGTAGGTGGTGCGGATCGAGGCGTGCCCAAGTCGCTGGGAGATGACGTAAGGGTCTTCGCCGGCGGCGATGAGGAGCGCGACGTGGGTGTGGCGGAGGTCGTGGGGCCGCATCGGTTCGCCGACCGACGCCCGTACGGCCGGGTACCAGAAGCGGCGGCGGAAGACTCGCAGGTCGAGCGGTCCGCCTTCGGGGGCGGTGAAGATGAGGTTCTTGTCGCCCGGGTACGTGTCGA
>CAYFYE010000032.1:0-24337 GCA_964347285.1 uncultured Acidimicrobiia bacterium | reverse complement strand
CGGCCTCGATGTCGCCACCTGGACTCTGGTGCCCAAGCACGAATGGGACGTTGCCGCCGGCACGGCCCTCGTCCTGGCCGGGGGTGGCATGGTCGTCACCACCGAGGGCGAGTCTCCCCGGTTCAACCGCCGTTCACCCCTCTTTCCCGGCCTGGTCGCTTGTGCGCCCAACGTCGCTGACGAGGTACTCACTCTCCTCGGCATCAGCCGGCGCGACCGAATCGGCCCGACCGCCGGTCGCTAGCCGGATACGCTGCGGAGACCGTGTCCCCGCGAGTGCTCCAGCCGAAGGACAGCCCGCCATCTCGGGCCCTTCTGCTCGCCCTCATCTCGGCCCTTCCGCTCCTGGTGTGGTGGCTGGGTTGGTATCCGGGCATTCTCTCCAGCGACTCGATCGACCAGCTGGGGCAGGCGGAACGCTTCGAGTTCTTCAACTTCCACCCCGCCTTCCACACCCTGTATCTGTGGCTTCTGACCCCGTTCTGGGACAGCCCCGGCAGCATCTCGCTGTTCCAGGTGCTGGCCCTGGCCGTCCTGCTGGCGGTGGTCGCCTCCCGGCTGGCCGCCCTCGGGGTGCCGTGGTGGCTGGCGGGAGGGACCGCCATCGTGGTGGCCTTGCTGCCGGCCGTGGCCCCGACCACGATCGCGATCTGGAAGGACGTGCCGTTCGGGCTGGCGCTGATTTGGGCCTTCGCCGAGCTGCTGGCCCTGGCCCAAGATCCCCAATCGTTCTGGAACGGATGGCCGGGCCCGGTACGCCTCGGCCTCGCTCTGTCCCTCATGTGGCTGTTCCGCCACAACGGGTTCCTCACCGTGGTGCCCCTGCTGGCGGCCTTGACCGCCGGCTATCGCCACCGCCTCGGGAGGGTGGCGATCACAGCGGGAGTGGTGGCCGGGGCGGTGATCTTCGTCCAAGGCGTCCTCTATTCGGTGCTGCCGGTCACCCGTGACTCGATCGAGCCCAGCCAGACCTTCACCTCGGACGTGGCCGCCTCATTGCGCTGGGAGCCGGAGAACTTCTCGGCCGAGGAGCTCGACTATCTCGACGACATCGCCCCGATTTCTCTGTGGGTGACCGCCTACGACTGTCGCGACTCGACGCCACTCGCCTTCCATCCCGAGTTCGACGATGCCGCCATCCGCTCCGACCCCGGCCCGTTCCGCTCGATCGTGATCCGCACTCTCCTGCGCGATCCCGACACCGTGCTCGGTCATCGCTGGTGCGCCGCCTCTTACCTCCTGGTGCCGCCCCAGCCGGAGGGCTCCTACTTCCAGCGGCCCCCCTTCGATATCGCTGCCAACGAAGCCGGGTTCCGACGCAATCCGATATCCGACCGAGCCTTCTCGCTAACCGAGGAAATCTTCCGCTGGGCCGAGGGGCCGCTGTGGCTCACCTGGCGCCCCGCCCTGGCGGTGTGGCTCGGGATCATCACCTACGTCGGCGTGGCGCTGCGCCCCTCGCTGCGGAGGCTGCTGTGGCCGGGGGCGCTGCTGGCGTTCCAGTTGCTCAACGTGGCGTTGACCACCCCGGCCCAGGAGTTTCGCTTCGCCTACCCGATCTACATCGGAGCGCTGATGAGTACCCCGCTTCTGTGGCTGGCGTGGCGGCCGTCACGGGCGACGCTCGTCGCGCCGATAGTGGACGACCGGGCGTAGCACGATCTCGGCTCCATCCTCCCGAATCGGGGCGAGGTGCCGTCCTGCCGCTGCAAAGAGATCCTCGAGCCGGGCCCCCCACGAATGGTGGGACAGCACCGGAGCAGGGTCGGGTCGGGGAGCCGTTAGGGCTCCTTCGACGGCGAGGATCAGCCGCTCGGCGGTATACACCCCGTCCAGACCCTCGAGGGTGCGCAGCGGAGGAGCCGCCACCGGCACTCCCATCGCCAGATACTCGAACACCTTGAGCGGGCTGACCGAGTGAGTCACTTCCGAGATCTCGAACGGCACCAGACCGACATCGAAGCGAGACACGTAGGCGGGGAGCTCATGGCGTGGCTTGAGCCCGAGAAAGGTCACGTTGGGAGGCAGCGGCGGGTGACGTTCGGGAGGGTCGCCGATGAGCACCACGTGCACTCCGGCCATTCCGGCAACGTCGGCGAGGGATTCCCAGTCGAACCATTCCCCGTACAGCGAGCCGTGGTAGCCGAGGAGTGTCCTCTCGCCCATCGGCAGGTCGGGAGGCGGAGCCCCCGGATCACCGGTGAAGGTGGTGGTATCGACGGCGTTGGGCACCACGGTGACCTGCCGACCCGTCCCCGCCAGCATGGCCGCCAGATCGGGCGCCGATGCCGTGAGCGAATCGGCCGCCTCGACCATGGCTTGCTCTTCTTCGGGCCGGTACCAACGACCTCCCAACGCCGGCGAGGTCCAGTCGTCGATGAGGTCGTATACGACGTGGAATCCGGCGGCCCGCAGACGGCGGGCCGGATCCAAATAGCGGGCGGCGGGCACCTCGACGATGGCCAGCCGTTCATCGGGCCGGAGACGACCGACGTATCGATCGACGTCCAGCTCATCGGCCCGAATCTGCTCGAGGTGGGGATGGATGAACCGGATGCCGAGGTCAACAGACTCGGCGGTCCCATGCAGGGCGACATGGGTGACGTGGTAGCCGCGCCGCACCAGCTCGAGCGCCACCTGGGCCGCTCTGCTCCCTCCACCGACGTCGTGCATGGGGACCACCCCCAGGATGATCACTCCTTTCGCCGCAATCGGATCGGTGCGGTCCACCGGAGCTCCCTCTCCCGGCACCGGCACCAGCCCCAGGGGCCTGCCGGTTGCTCGGAGCCGATCCCACAAGCCCGGCAGAGTCCAGGCCCCGTTGGGCGGACCCCCGCTCTCGATCCACGCTTCCCTCCGCACCGCCACAGCCACCGGGGCCACCCGGGGCTCGGTTCGACGACTCCCGAGGTGGGGAGGCCGGGCCTGGGCGACCGCGGCCGCGGCAATGCCCGGGGCGCCGAGGGGGCGGGCCGCCCGCTCGGTGACGTGTCGGGGGGTATCGGCTCCGGCCAGCACCACCACCTCCCCGACGGGCATGTAATCCTTTGGAAGCGGGATCGTGGCCGTCTCGAAATCCGGGGTCGGGCCGAACGAGGCCGACGGCCGAACCCGGTAGGTGTCGGGCGTGGCGTCCAGCCATCGACGGGCCGCCGCTTCGTCGTCGACCACCACATCGATGTTGACGCGGACCTGACGGGAGTATTCGTGGAGGCGCAGCCGAGTCATGAGCCGCTCGGGTACGAAGGGCCGGATCAGCTTCCGCAGCCACACCGGCGCCTTCATCGCAGCGGCCCCGCCTTTTCCAACATGGGCGGTCAGGCTACCGGGACGCCCGACCCGGCTCGATCCGACCTATTCGGGGGTACCGAACCACCCGGCCACTGGTGTCACCGAGCTGGTTCCGTAATGGACGGCGTGGTCGGCGATACCGTCGGCGTTGGCCAGCTTGACGTACCAGTTGCCGTCGGACGGGCGGAACACGGCCACCGTGTCGGCCCCGTCCCCGTCCCAGTCGCCGGCCAGCAGGCGATCTCCCGGATCTCCGTAGATGAAGGAAACGTCGGCCGGACCCGAGGAGTGGGAGAGGCGGTAGTACACCAAACCGGTCGATTCTCGGTGCAGGCCCACATCGTCGATGCCGTTTCCATCGAAATCACCCGCGAAAGGCTTGTCGCCCGGGTTTCCGAAGAGGAAGGTGCGTTCGGCGGCCCCCAGGCCGAGGTCGTCGCTTCCCAGGCGGTCGATGATGAAGAAGCGGCCCTGGTCGGCCCGGTACAGGGACACGGTGTCGCAGCCGTCCCCGTTGAAATCGCCGGCCACGGGCACGTCGCCCGGATTTCCGAAGTAGAACCGGACATCGGCGACGCCCTGGCCGTTGTCGTTGCGCAGGTAGACATAGCCGTCCGATTGGCGGTAGAGGCCCGGGGTGTCCACCCCGTCACAGTCCCAATCGCCCGTGAACGGCACATCCCCAGGATTGCCGAAGAAGAACTCGGTGTCCTCCGCCTCGGACGCCACCGCCTCCTTCAAGTTCCACCGGGCGGAGCTACCGACGAAGCCGATCTGGTCGCAGGGACGGGGTCCGCGGCACTGCGGTCCGGCGTCCCACGGCCAGGGATCGTCGGGGAGGAACCAGGAGGTGAAGTCCTCACCGAGCGCGCGGACACCGCCGAGCTGGATACGTAGACGGCCTCGGTCCAGGAGGTAGAGATCGTCCCGCCCGTCCCCGTCGTAGTCTCCCAGTGCGACCGACGTCCCCCTCCCGATGCTCAGCCCGGTGGCGACGGTGGTCGCAGCTGCATAACCGGCGGCGCCCCGGGCAATCACCACCCGGGCCCCCGCCGACTTCTCGACGGCGTAGACGTCGGCGACACCGTCGACGTCGTAGTCCCCGACCGCAAAAGCCCAGCTGCCCGGATCCGCGCTGTCGACCGCGGCCAGGTCGGCGGCCGCCGCCACGTCTCGGTACCCGGAAGCGGCGAGGTACACCTCGATCCTGGTGGGATTGCCACGCCGGATTGCCAGTAGATCGGGCGCCCAGTCGTCGTCGTAGTACCCGAAGGCGGTTTCGATCCCGGAACCGGCCGGCACCGGGAGCGACCCGATGACCTCCTCGAAATCGGAGGCGTTGGAGTACACGGTCATCGAGCCGTTGGCGTCGTCCACGATCCCCAGGTCGGCACGGGAATCGCCGTCCAGATCGACCAACACCGCCTGGTCGGGATCAGCGGCCAGTGACGTGTGGACCCTCCATCCGACGATGGTGAAATCGAATCGAGAGCCGGCCGCCTCGACCACCAGGCCACCGCCGGCGCGGCGGAGCGAGTAGAGATCGTCCGAGCTGTCCCCGCTGCGATCGGCCGGGGCGTACCGCCGCTGTTCTCCCTGCGGATCGCCGGGCCCCCCAAAGGCGACGGATCCGTCGAATGCGGTCAGGTCGAAGTCGGCGGAAGCCGTCATCGGCGGGTAGGGCGAAGGCCGGGGCCCGTAGCCGGCTGCGGCCAGCGGGCCCATCCACGAGAAGTGCATGGGGTCCTTGGCGGTGGTCCAGTCCCCGCCCCAACAGAATCCGGCGGCCGTCCAGGCGTCGACGTACCACTGCGGTAGGTCGGTGATCAGGGTGCCGTCCGCCTGAAACGGGTTGCGGGGCGGGTTGATGTCGACGGCATTTCCGAAGAAATGGTGCGAGATGCGGGTGCGGCCTCCCACCGTGCGCCGCACCCACCCGAACAGGTCCTCGACCCGATAGAAGAGGGCTCGGGCCGCCGCCACCGCCAGATTGGCGGTGACCTGTTGGAAGGCAGGGAGGGAGCGAGCGTGCACCCTGACCGTCTGCCCCCCGCTCATCGGCACCTCCCAGTTCACCAGCGAGGCCTCGATCTGGGCCTGGTTTCGCCCGAAGAAGGCCCCCCACGGCCCGTACACGGGCTCGCCGGCCGGTAGGAGTCCCGAGCGCGAACCCTCGGGTTGGCGTCCGCCGACTGCTCCCGCACCGCAGCCGCGAGATTCGTTGAAGTTGGGACCGGCGTCGGCGTACGTCGAGGTCGCCGCCCGGACCGGAGTGACCGGCCAGGCGAGCAGAACCACCAGGAGAAGGATCGTGCCAGGGCGCCGCATGGAGCCGCGCCACTGTACCCGCAGACGATCGGCGGGGGTGTTACTGGGCGCCGAAGCCGGAGAGGACCGTCCAGAGGCTCTGGCCGAGGATGCGCAGGTCGAGCCAGGGGGACATGTGCTTGAGGTAGTAGAGGTCGTAGGTGAGCTTGTCGACGGTGTCGGCCTCGTCGTCGGCGTAGCCGTAGTTCACCTGCGCCCACCCGGTGATGCCCGGCCGTACCAAATGCCGATAGGCGTAGAAGGGAATCGTGGCGGAGAAATGCTCGACGAAGACCTTCTGCTCGGGCCGCGGACCCACCAGAGAGACGTCGCCCTTGAGCACGTTCCAGAGCTGGGGAATCTCGTCGAGTCGAAACCGGCGGAGCAACCGACCCACCCTGGTGAGACGATCGTCGCTCGTCGACGTGAAACGAGGCCCGTGGCGATCGGCGTCGGCGACCATCGTCCGGAACTTGTACAGCATGAACAGCACGCCGCCCCGGCCCACCCGCTCCTGGCGGTAGATGGCCGGACCGGGAGAGTCGATGCGGATGGCCAGCCAGATGAGCGCCCCCAACAACAGCCACAGCGGTGCGGTCAGGAGCACCAACCCCACCTCGACGATCCGCTTGGGGGCCACGTATTCGGAGTTGCGAGACACCGGGGTGGCCACTTCCCAGCCCTCGTTGAGGTGCACCATCGCCAGCCTCCCGGTGTGCTCCTCGTAGACATCGGCCAGCGACCTCGTCGGGGATCCGGCCAGGTTGCACGAAGACACCCATTGCGCCATCGGGTCGGAGAGCACCGAGCGCAGGTCGAGCACCAGCTCGGTCTTGTCGGCCAGAGGCTCGGCCGGCGGGAGAGCAGCCGGGTCGTAGACCGCCAGGATTTCGGTGTGGGGCGCATCGTGGAGATCCTCCACCAGACCCTTTTCGGCGGTGACGAGCACCATCGGCTCCACCCAGGGACGGCGTACCCGCCTATAAAGACGATGGGCGACGGCACCGACCAAGCCGACTCCGATCGTGATCGCCAGGAACCAACGGGAGAAGTAGATCCTTCCCACCGCGATACCGATGAGGGCGGTCGCCAGCGATGTACCCACGATGGCTAAGGCTCGGCCGAAGGAGGGGCGGGGAACTCCCGCCGCCCACATCCGTAGGCTCATCCACGAGCCGATCAGCACGCCGCCGACGAGGAGGGTCACCAGAGGCCAGATCGACTCTCCCGAGGGAACGGGGGCGCGCCAGAACCAGGGGGTCTCGAAGACGGCCGCCGAGGCGATGAGCATGCCCATCCCCAACGCCACCAGGTCCCCCGCCAGCAGCGAGAGCACGAAACGCCTGCGCATGAGCGCCAGAGAATACCAGGGAGGCCCCAACGCACCGCGGCTAGCCTCCTCCTGGTGCCCTCGGCCTCATTCTCGCACCACGTGACCATCTCTGCGCCGTGCACGGTCGTATGGCAGCGGCTCCAGCTCCCCGACACGTGGGCCGGGCTCGGGCCCGTCGACCGAGTGTGGGATGCCCGTACCGACGGCGAGGGGGCCCTCCTCGGGTACCGGTGGAGCGCCCGCGCCGGAGGACGCTTGATCGAGGGAAGCGCCACCGCAGTGGAATCGTTGCCCCCCCGGCTCATGGTGCTGGTCCTGGACGCCGGAGACGTCGGGGGCGAACTGCGTGCCGAGCTCGAGGGAGTGCAGGACACCGATCTGGTGGTCTCCATGGATATCGAGCCCAAGGGTCCCCTGGCGTTCCTGTTCTTCCCCGCCGTCGCCAGGGTGATCGGCGACGGCTTTCCCGATCATGTCGAGGAGTTCGCCGCCGGATTCGCCGCCTAGCCCGTCAGTCCCGGGCCGCCTCCAGACACGTCACCCCGCCCGGTCCAACGACGGCGGCGTGGGGAGTGCCCGCCGGCACATCGAGTCGGTCTCCCGGCCCTAGTCGTACTTCGCCGTGCGGGGTGCGAAAGGTGATCGAACCCGCCACGCAGTAGAGGACTTTGTGATAAGGGTGGGAGTGGTCGGCGTAGCGGTATCCGGGACCGTTCGACCAAGAACGGGGCTGCAGACCCTCGCGGCGAAAGGCCCGGCGGGCAGCCTCCGTCGGGCCGTTGCCGTCAGCGTTGTCGGTCCTCAGGGCACTTCCTCGCTTCCTCCGTCACCCTCTCGCGAGTCGCTTCCGGATCTCCTCGGGGTACTCGGGGAAGTACCGGGCGATGACCGGGAGCTCGAAGCGGCCCAGGATCGACTCCTTGGGCTCTCGCTCGAGCAGGAAGAAGAAGGACTCTTCGAGAAGGCGGATCGCATCGGTGCCTCCGCCGTAGGTGGCCAGATCCTCGGCGGTGACCGTGACCCGATGGGTGGTGGCGGTTCCCCCTTCGGTGATCTCGACGCGGTAGTCGTCGCCCCCGAGTACCTCGATCCGCACATCGGCCATTCGGCTCAGGCTCCGGCCGGCTCTGTCGCCTCGTCGCCGGGTTCCTCCTCGGCCGCCCGCAGCTCCTGGGCCAGCTCGAACGCCGCCTCGGCGCCCTCCTCGGACACCTCGGCCCGATCGGAGAGCAGCGTCACCTGGTTGCGGAAGATCTGGAGGAACCCACCGTGCACGGCAATCGTGGTCCGTTCGTTGCCGTGATGCACGACTGCGGTACCGGTCCCCAGCGCCGCCATCGTCGGCTCGTGGTCGGCCAGCACCCCGATGTCACCCTCCGTCGTACGGGCCGATACGAAGTCGGCCTCTCCCGACCACACGACGGCCTCGGGGGTGACCACATCGACGCGAAACGGCTTGGCCATGACTCCTAGGCCGCCTCGAGCTCCTTGCCCTTCTCGACGGCCTCCTCGATGCCGCCCACCATGTAGAAGGCCTGCTCGGGCAAGTGATCGACCTCTCCGTCGACGATCATCCGGAAGCCCCGGATGGTCTCTTCGAGCGGCACCGACTTGCCGGGAAAGCCGGTGAACTGCTCGGCGACGAAGAACGGCTGGGACAGGAACCGCTGGATGCGGCGGGCCCGCGCCACGATCAGCTTGTCCTCTTCGGACAGCTCGTCGATGCCCAGGATGGCGATGATGTCCTGGAGGTCCTTGTAGCGCTGCAGGATCTCCTGGACGTCCCGGGCGGTCGTGTAGTGGTCGACGCCGATGATGCGGGGGTCGAGGATGCGAGAGGTCGAGTCGAGCGGATCCACGGCCGGGTAGATGCCCTGCTCGACGATCTGGCGAGACAGCACCGTCGTAGCGTCGAGGTGGGCAAAGGTGGTGTGAGGGGCCGGATCGGTGATGTCGTCGGCGGGCACGTAGATCGCTTGAAGGGAAGTGATCGATCTCCCGGCCAACGACGTGATGCGCTCCTGCAGCGCCCCCATCTCGTCGGCGAGCGTCGGCTGGTAGCCGACCGCCGACGGCATCCGGCCCAGGAGCGTGGACACCTCGGAACCGGCCTGGGTAAAGCGGAAGATGTTGTCGACGAACAGCAGCACATCCTGGTGCATTTCGTCGCGGAAGTACTCGGCCATCGTCAACGCCGACAGTCCGACCCGCAGCCGCACCCCCGGCGGCTCGTCCATCTGTCCGAAGATGAGCGCCGCCTTGTTGATCACCCCGGACTCTTTCATCTCCAGGAACAGGTCGTTGCCTTCGCGGGTGCGCTCCCCTACGCCCGCAAACACCGATACACCGCCATGCTCGGTGGCCACCCGGTGGATCATCTCTTGGATGACGACGGTCTTGCCCACCCCGGCGCCTCCGAACATGCCGATCTTGCCGCCTTTGACGTAGGGCTCGAGCAGGTCGATGACCTTGATGCCGGTCTCGAAGATCTCCTTTTGTGAACCGACGTCCTCGAAGGAGGGAGCAGGACGGTGGATGGGCCAGCGCTCTTCGAACTCGATGCTGCCGGCCGGGACGTCGAGCAGGTCGCCGAGCACGTTGAAGATGTGACCCAGCGTCTTCTCACCGACCGGAACGGAGATCGGCAGTGCGGTATCGCGGGCCTCGGCCCCTCGCACCAATCCATCGGTGGGCTGCATGGCGATGGCCCGCACGTGGCTCTCGCCCAGATGCTGAGCGACCTCCGCAGTCACGGTGCGCGTCTGCCCGCCGAGAGAAACGTCGAATTCGAGGGCGTGATGGATCTCGGGCAGGTCGCCGCGCGGGAACTCCACGTCGACGACCGGGCCGGCTACTTTGACGATCCGTCCGTTGGCCACAGTGTCTCCTTACTATCCCTGGGTGAGCGCCTCGGCTCCGCCCACGATCTCGGAAATCTCGGTGGTGATCTCGGCCTGGCGGGCCTGATTGGCCTTCCGGGAGAGCACCTTGGTCAGCTCCTCGGCGTTCTCGGTGGCCGCCTTCATGGCCCGACGGCGGGCGGCATGCTCCGATGCGGAAGCCTCCAAGAGCATTCCGAACACCGTCGCCTCGACGTAGCGGGGCAACAGCCGGTCGAGGATCTCCTCCGGCGACGGCTCGTAGTTGTAGCCCACCGCCGGCTCCGACCCGGTGGCCGCCTCCGCTCCGACCTCCGGAGGCTCGATGGGAAGCACCGGCCAACGCACTGCGGGTTGGGTGAGGGCCGACACGTAACGAGTCGTATAGGCCTCCACCGAGTCGATGGCCCCTTCGGCGAATTCGTTGATGACGATGTTGGCGATGGCTCGGGCGTCGCCGTAGCCGGGAGTGTCGGTGACGCCCAAGAAGACTCGCTCGATCTGGTAACCGCGGTAGCGGAAGTAGCTCTGCGCCTTCCGGCCCACCACGTACATCCGGGTCGGAACCCCGCTTCGGCCGAGCTCGATGAGCCTGCTCTCGGCCAGCCGGATGACGTTCGTGTTATAGGCTCCGGCCAGGCCACGGTCGGAGGTCACTGCCAGGATCCCGGAAGCTCCCCCGCTGCGGCGCTCCAGCAGAGGGTGGGAGGCGCCGCCCGAGGCCGCCGCCACGTTGGCAATCACCTCTCCCAATTTGGCCGTGTAAGGCTGCGAGGCCTCGACCCGTGCCTGGGCCCGTACGATCCGCGAGGCGGCGATCAGCTCCATGGCCGAGGTGATCTTCTTGGTGGAGTGGACGCTGCGGATCCGCCTCCGGATCTGGCGAAGCTCGGCACTCGGCATCGACGGCTACTCCCGGGCCGCCAGCGACGAGGTGAACGAGTCGGCAAAGTCCCGCGCCGCCGCTTCGATCTCGTCGGCGTCCGGCAAATCGCCGGTTTCGGCAATGTGGGTCAGAAGACCGGGGTGCCGGGTCCGGAAGTAGTCGCGCAACTCGGCCTCGAACCGTTGCACCTCCTCCACCGGGACTTCGTCCATGAAGCCATTGGTGACGGCATAGATGGCGACCACCTGCTCCTCCACCGGAACCGGTACGAACTGGGGCTGCTTGAGGACCTCGACCACCCGCCGCCCCCGCTCCAGCTGAGCCTGGCTGGCGGCATCGAGCTCCGAGCCGAACTCGGCAAACGCCTCCAGCTCGCGGAACTGGGCCAGATTGATGCGGAGCGGCCCGGCGACCGACTTCATCGCTTTGACCTGGGCGTTGCCTCCGACCCGTGACACCGAAATACCGGCGTTCATGGCCGGACGGACCCCCGAATAGAACAGGTCGGTTTCCAGGTAGATCTGGCCGTCGGTGATCGAGATGACGTTGGTGGGGATGTAGGCCGATACGTCTCCCGCTTTGGTCTCCACGATGGGGAGCCCGGTCAGCGATCCGCCGCCGTGCTCATCGGACAGCTTGGCGCACCGCTCCAGGAGCCGGCTGTGCAGGTAGAACACGTCGCCCGGGTACGCCTCGCGCCCCGGAGGGCGACGCAGCAGGAGCGAGATTTCCCGGTAGGCCACCGCCTGCTTGGAAAGGTCGTCGAAGATCACCAGGGCGTGGCCGCCGTTGTACATCCAGTGCTGGCCGATGGCCGAACCGGCATAGGGGGCGTACATCTGCAGGGCCGCCGGAGCCGAAGCCGGGGCATTGACGACGACGGTGTACTCCATCGCCCCTTCCTCCTCGAGGGAATCCACGACCTCGGCCACCGTGGAGGCTTTCTGCCCGATGGCGACGTAGATGCACTTCACATCCGTGTCGCGCTGGTTGATGATCGTGTCGACCACGATGGCGGTCTTCCCGGTCTGCCGGTCGCCGATGATCAGCTCCCGCTGACCCCGGCCGATGGGGGTCATTGCATCGATCGCCTTGATGCCGGTCTGGAGGGGTTGGTGGACAGGCCGGCGATCGACGACGGTGGGCGCCTGCACCTCCAGGAGCCGCCGTTCGCCGGTCTCGATGGGCCCCTTGCCGTCGAGCGGGTTGCCGAGCGGATCCACTACCCGTCCCAGCATCGCATCCCCCACTGGAACCGACAGCACTCGGCCGGTGGCCTTGACCGGATCGCCCTCCTGGATATGGGACGCCTCGCCCATGATCACCGCGCCGATCGAGTCCTCGTCCAGGTTGAGGGCGATGCCGAGGAGGCCACCCGGGAACTCCAGCATCTCCGAAGCCATTGCATTGGGAAGACCGGCGACCCGGGCCACGCCGTCGCCGACGGCGGTGACGTAGCCGACCGTTTCCGCCTCGAGCGTGGGCGACCATCCCTCGAGGTTGGCGCGCAGCGCCGCAGTGATTTCTTCGGTGTTGATGGTCTGCTCAGCCATTTCTCATACCTCGATCTTCTCACGCAACGACTCGAGACGGCCCCGCACCGTGCCGTCGATGATCGTGTCTCCAATGCGGGCCCGGACTCCGCCGAGCACGGTCGGATCGACGATGACCCGGGCTTCGACAGTCCGTCCGGTGGCCCGGCTCAGGGCCTCTTCGAGCCGGGAAACCGTACCGTCGTCCAACTCGATCGCCGACCGGACCTCGGCCACTGCCCGGCCCCGCTCGGCTGCGGCTTGCTCGGCCAGCCGATCGACGATCGCCGCAAGCTCGGGTCCTCTCCCCGAGTTCACGATGAAGGCCACGAGGCCCGTCACCAGGGGCGAGGAGCGCTCCCCCAACAGGTCGTTGATGATCCCCGATTTTCGTTCGGCAGGAAGGCGCGGGTCGGTGAGAGCGTCGCGCAGTTCGTGCGACTCCTCGATGGAGCGGGCCACCCGGAACAGCTCATTCGAGACGCGTTCCGGGTCCCCCTCCGCTCGGGCAATACTGAGGATGCCGGCGGCGTACCCGCCGATGCGATCGTCGGTCACGGCTACGACGTTCCCTCCAGTTCTTCGATGTAGCGATCCACCAGGGCCCTTTGGGCGTCTCGATCGAGCGCCCCGCCGATCACCCGCTCGGCGACGTCGAGCGAGAGCCCGGCCACCTCGCGGCGGAGCTCGCTCCCGGCCCGGGCCCGCTCGGCGGCTAGTTCTTCCTGGGTCTTGCGCCGGATCTCCTCGGCCTCGCGTTCGGCCTTGCCGACAACGTCGGCCCGCAGGGCTTCGGCCGTCTGGCGGGCCTCGTCGATGATCCGGTCGGCCTCGCTGCGGGCTCCGGCGAGCTGCTCCTGGTAGTCCCGCAGCAGGCTCTCCGCTTCCTGCTTGGCCTTCTCCGCCTCCTTCAGCTGGCCGGCAATGGCCTGGCGCCGGTTCTCCAGGGCTCGATTGATGGCCGGCGCCGCCCACTTCCACATGAAGAAAAAGACGATGGCGAAGGCGATGATGCCGGCGATCAGCTCACTGGAGGGAGGAAGCAGCAGGTCGATGCCTTCGGACTCCTCCTCCCCCTCTTGGGCGAGAAGCATGCCGGCGAGTAGTGAATGCACCATTGGCCGCTCTCCCTAGGCGATGAAGAACAGCACGAAGCCGATGAGGGCCAGCGCCTCGGTGAAAGCGATGCCCAAGAACATGTTGGTGCGCACCATGCCGGCGGCCTCGGGCTGGCGGGCCATGGCGGTGATGGCGTTCCCGACGACGATGCCGATGCCGATGCCGGGGCCGACCGCCGCCAGCCCATATCCGACGAGGGCGATTGCCCCTTTCAGTTCTTCAACCAAGGCTCCTCCTTAGTGCTCGGGATGCAAAGACGACTGGACGTAGACGGCAGACAGCAGTGTGAAGATGTACGCCTGGAGGACCGACACCACGATCTCGAAGAGGAAGATCCCCAGGCCGATAGCGAACCAAACCACTCCGGTGGCCGCCTTGGCTCCGATGTTGCCGATGTTGGAGATGAAGATCCACCCCGACCCCAACAACAACGTCAGCATGAGGTGACCGGCCACCAGGTTGGCAAAGAGTCGCACCGCCAGGGTGATCGGACGCAGCAAGAGGGTGGACACCAACTCGATGATGCCGACGAACCAGCGGAAGCCGATGGGGACCGACTTGGGCCACATGATGGCACCGAAGTAGCCGACGGGGCCGTTCTTCACCACGCCGACGGTCACGAAGATGAACCACGTCATGAGAGCCATCGAAGCGGGCAATGCCATACGCGACGTGACGGGGAAGTTGACGAACGGGGTCACCTCGAACAGGTTGCCGACGAGTATGAACATGAACAGCGCCAGGAGGTAGGGGAAGTACCGGGCCCCCTCAGGCCCGATGATGCCCACGGCGACGTCATCGCGGATGAATCCGGCCACGCTCTCAATGGCGGTCCCGAACTTGGAAGGCACCAGCTTGCCTCCCCGCAAGCCGAAGTACATGAGGGCAATGACGATGGCGGCCGCCAGGAAGATCAGAAAGACGGTGCGGGTGAAGTCGAACCCCCCGATCGAGAAGAGGGCGTCCTTGAACTCGAAGAGCTCGTTGACGTTGGCGGGGGCACAGATGATCTCGCCTTCTACGTCGCAAGCCTCGGCAGCGAGTATCAGGTGGTCCACTCCAACTCCTTCTCAGCGCCCCGAGCCACGGCCACCGCCTCCAACGTGAGCAGCACCAGGTAGCTCACCACTGCCGCCACCCCCATCGCCGGGCGGTCGACGTCGACCACCCATGCCACTGCCAGCATTGCTGCCGTGATGAGTCCCAGTCGGAGGAAGAATCCGAACAGGGCGGCGGCATGATAAGCCTGGAGAGAGCGGCGCGCCGCCGCCGAGAGCACTGCACCCGACAAAAGGAAGTTGGCGACGACGATCAACACCCCGATAGCCGCCGACCAGGCCCCGTCGGCACCCCGGGTCAACCAGAAGAGCCCGACGATCGGCGGACCAACGAAGACGGCGCGCCGCACCGTGTGCCGGGCCAAGATGGCCTCAACGTCCACGGCGTTCCTGGTCCTTGGCCCAAGCCATCATCCGGTAGAAGCCCGACACCGATCCGGCGATGATGCCGATCACGGTCAGCCAGGGATCGGTACCCAGCCACCGATCGGCCAGGTAGCCGAGAAGGAACCCGGCCATGATCGACCCGAAGAAGCTGCCGCCGACGACCCATCCCTCTCCCATGGCGTCTGTGACCTGGCGGTGGGGGTTCTTGGGGTTCATGGATCGCTTGTGAATCCTTTCACAATGCTACCGGCAGGCCGGAATTACCCTCCGGAGAGCGACCCTCATACATGGCCGGAAAAGCCGGGCGGATAGGGTGGGAACCGAGCCGCCAGCTCCGCTACCCGGCCGGCTATGCCGGCGAGCACTGGCTCGGAATGCCGGTCCCGCAGGGCCTCCAGGATCCAACCCCCCACCTCGGTCATTTCCGTCTCGCCAAGGCCGGCCGTCGTCGCCGCCGGGGTGCCCAGGCGCAGCCCGGAAGTGATGTAGGGCGGCCGGGGATCGAACGGGATCGAGTTGCGGTTGAGCGTGATGCCCACCCCATCGAGGAGTGTGGCCGCCTCCTTGCCGGTGAGATCCTCGTCGAGGGAGCGCAAATCGGCGAGCATCAGGTGGTTGTCGGTGCCCCCGCTGACGATGCGTAAGCCCCCCTCGTCCAGGGTCTTGGCCAGCGCCCGGGCATTGGCCACGATCTGGCGGGAATAGGCCTCAAACTCAGGAGTGGCCGCCTCTGCAAAGCACACCGCCTTGGCGGCGATCTGATTGAACAGCGCCCCGCCCTGGGCGTTGGGGAAGACCGCTTTGTCGATCTGCGAAGCGAACTCTTCTTCACACATGATGAGCCCACCTCGCGGACCCCGGAGCGCCTTGTGAGTCGTGGCGGTAACGACATGGGCGTGGGGCGTCGGATTGGGGTGGGCCTTGCCCGCGATCAAGCCGATGATGTGGGCCGCGTCGACCAACAGCAGGGCGCCCACCTCGTCGGCAATGGCGCGGAACCCGGCCCAATCGAGGAGCCGGGAATAGGCCGAGTAGCCGGCCACGATCATCTTGGGCCGATGCTCGTAGGCGGCCTTGCGGACCTCGTCCATCTCGACCAGCTCGCTCTCCGGATTGAGCCCGTACGAGACGAAGTTGAAGAGCTTCCCGGAGAAGTTGACCGGGGAGCCGTGGGTGAGGTGCCCGCCCTGGTCGAGTGCCATGCCGAGCACCGTGTCCCCCGGCTCGAGGAAGGCGAAGTAGACGGCCATGTTGGCCTGGGCGCCGCTGTGGGTCTGAACATTGACATGCTCGGCCCCGAACAAGTCCCTGGCCCGATCCCGGGCGAGATCCTCGACCTCATCGACGATCTCGCACCCCTCGTAGTAACGGCGGCCCGGATATCCCTCTGCGTACTTGTTGGTGAGCACGGAGCCGCTGGCCTGCATCACTGCCCTCGAAGTCATGTTCTCCGATGCGATCAGCTGGATGTGACTCCCCTGGCGTTCTACCTCGGTCGCAATCAGCCGGGCGACCTGGGGATCGACCTCCTCCAGCGCGCTGGGGTCGGTCATCGGACCTCCTGGGCGGGTCGGGCCAGCGTAGCGCGCCCCCGGGCCCCTATGTCGCTCGAGCCAACATCCGCTCCGACAGTACGTCGGCCAGGCCCACCGATGGGAACGGCAGCACCGGAGCCACGAGCAGCGCCAAGGAGGGCGCCACCCTCACGATCCCCCAGACATACACGACCGCGACGGAGGCCATGACGATTCGGGAGGTGATTCGGTGGCCCGGTTTCCGGTACAGCCCGCTGACCGCTCCCACCGACAGTCCGATCTCAGTAGCGGTCACCGGTGCCGGTTCGGCGAAGAGAAGAACGCCCCCCACGAAAGCGGCTCCGGCCAGGGCAACCGCTCGACCGGCGGCAGCCCAACTCCAGACGGGGCGCGAGCCGAGAGCGACGACGGCCACCGATGTCGCCAAAGCCGCCAGCCCGGCGGCGACCAGAGTGGCGGTGGCCGGCCGGCCTTCGTCCCCGGTGCCCAGAAAGAGTCCGAGCAGGATGGTCCAGAAGCCGACCACCGCTACGGAGGTTCCGGCCGTGATGACCGGCCAAACCCTGCTGCCGCCGGCGTTGACAGAAGCCGGCGGAGATGCTGCAGAGGGCGCCATCGTGCGGCCAAGGTAGCCGCCGATGAAGAGGCGCCGGCGGATTGCCGGATGAGATTCGGCGCCGGGGACGGGCTGCCCGCGGGGCCGGTCGACGATCCCTCGACGTCCGTTCCGGAGCAGTGGCGGGTGCGAAACCTCTGTCAGCCTTCGGGCCAGGGGACGGGCCCGGGTCGAATCAGTTGGGCCGGTTCGGTCGTGGCATCGATGACCGTCGAGCTCTGGCCGCCCCCGCTCTCCCCCTCGAGATAGATCGCCACCGCCTCACCAAAAATGGCGGCGGCTGAGGCGTGGTCCAGCACGGGGGGATCACCGCTCCAGTTGGCGCTGGTGACCACCAACGGCCCGGCCGCCTCCAGCAACGCCAGCGCCACCTTGTGGTCGGGTACCCGGACCCCGATCGTTCCCCGACCCGGCTCCCCGAGCCAGACCGGCATCTCCAAGCTGCGGCGCACCACCAGCGTCAGTGGTCCCGGCCAGTGCTCCTCACCCAGCGCCCTAGCTTGCGGAGTCAAATCGGCCACCGCTTCGGCAGCCTCGAGCGAGGCCACCAGGACTGCAAACGGCTTGTCGGGGGGCCGACCCTTCAGGTCGAACAAGGCCGCAACTGCATCCGGCTGATAGGGGTCGGCGGCCAGACCGTAAACGGTCTCGGTAGGTATGCCGACGATCTCCCCGGACCGGATGGCGTTGACGGCGGTGAGGAGCTCACCCCTGGGCACATCGGTCATGGCGCACCCCGCTGCTCGGCTCTGGTCCCCATTCAAGTCGAAGCAGGAGAGCTCGTAGCCAGGACTACCCGGGGAGCCGGCACTCACACACAGCAGGGTGCCCCCTTCCGGCCGACCAGGAAGCGCTCTCGCCCGGCCCAATCCAGCCTCACCTCGCGGTCCAGCCCAGCGAACAGCTCCAGGGCGGTTGGGCCCTGTCCTTCGGCAATCTCGCACAGCAGCCAGCCGCCCACGGCCAGCCACCAATAGGCCTCTTCGGCGAGGGCAGCCAGCACCTCGTCGCCCCTCGGACCGGCCACGAGAGCCTCCCGGGGCTCATGCTCTCTCACCTCGGCAGGGAGGGCGGTGAAATCGTCCTCGGCCACATACGGCGGATTGCTCACCACCAGATCGATACGATCCCGCAGGCGGGTGGGGAGCGGTTGGAACCCATGACCGTGGAGGAAGGTGACCTCGAGTCCGGTCCGGGCCGCATTCTCCTTGGCCAGTGCCAGGGCAACCTCGCTGGCGTCGGTGGCATATACCTGTGCGGCCGGAAAGGCATGCTTGAGAGCCAGGGCCAGATTGCCGCTGCCGGTGCCCACATCGACGATCACCGTTCCGGGCCCGGCAGTACCGACCGCCTCCACAGCCATCTCCCACAGCCGTTCCGTTTCCGGCCGTGGTATGAGCGCTCTCTCGTCGATGGCCAACTCCAGAGGACCGAATTGGACGGTCCCTTCGAGGTACTGGAGGGGGACCCCTGCTCGACGCCGCTCGACCAGCCGATGGAACCGATCGGCCTGCTCGGCGCCGATCTCCGGCGCGGCGATCAGTTCGACGCGCTTGGATCGGGTCGCCGCAATGAGGAGCCGCTCCGCTTCGTGACGGGGAAGGTCACCGGCAGAAGCGAGCAGCTGCGCCGGTGTCGTTGTCGCCTTCACCGGATGGGCCGGCCCGCCGGTCGGGTCGCCGCACCAGGGGGTGGAGGGCAGCACGGCGAGCACACAGAACACCTCACGCCGGCACTCCCTCCGCCAGCCGGCGCCCTTCCTCATCCGCCATCAGCGCCTCGATGAACTCGTCGAGGTCGCCCTCGAGGATGTCGGGCAGGCGCTTGATGGTGAGGCCGACCCGATGATCGGTGACCCGGTTCTCCCGGAAGTTGTAGGTACGGATCTTTTCGGCGCGCTCCCCTGAGCCCACCTGGGCACGACGGCTCTCGGCGATTTCACCGAGCTGCTCCTCGAGCTGCATCTGGTACAGCCGTGCCCGCAGCACCCGCATCGCCTTCTCCTTGTTCTGGAGCTGCGACTTCTCGTCCTGACACGTGACCACCAGCCCGGTCGGCTTGTGGGTGAGCCGCACCGCCGAGTCGGTGGTGTTCACGGACTGGCCGCCCGGGCCGCTGGAGCGGTACACGTCGACCTCGACGTCGTTCTCGTTGAGCGCGACCTCTACTTCCTCGGGCTCGGGAAGCACGGCCACGGTGGCCACCGACGTATGAATCCGTCCCGCCGACTCGGTCCTGGGCACCCGCTGTACCCGATGCGGTCCCGCTTCGTACTTGAGGCGCGAATAGGCGCCCCTGCCCTTCACCTCGAACGTCACTTCCTTCACCCCGCCCCCCTCGGCGAGGGAGGTCGCGATCGAATCCAACGTCCATCCCTGTCGTTCGGCATAACGCTGGTACATCCGGTAGAGGTCGGCGGCCCAGAGTGCGGCCTCCTCACCGCCGGCCGCGGCCCGCACTTCCATGATCACGTTCTTGTGGTCCCTTGGGTCCCGAGGGACGAGCGAACGGCGCAGCTGGAGCTCGAGCTCCTTCAGCTCGCCATCCTTCTCTTGAGCCACGCTCTCCAGGTACTTTCGCATCTCGGGGTCCTGTTCGACCTTGGCCATCTGGCGGGCCTCCGCCCCCTCGGCCGCTGCTTCTCGATAGGCGTGATAGGCCTCCACCACCGGACGCAGCTCGCTGTGGCGGCGGGCCACTTCTGCATAGCGGGACTGATCGGCCAGCACCTCAGGGTCGGCCAGCCGGTTCACCGTTTCCGCGTAGGCCTCCTCGATCTCTTCGAGCTTTCCTTCGAGCGTGGTGTCCATCAGTGATACTCCGCGGCCAGCGCTCCGGGCACCACCGGCCCGCGACGCTTGACTGCCTCTACATCATTGTCCCGCAACGAGGCCAACAAGCTGGCAACTGCCACCTCGACTTGGTCTCCATCGGGTTCCCTCGTGGTCAGCGCCTGTAGCCACAAACCGGGCTTGGAAGCTGCCGCCAGCCACTTCCACTGTGCGGCCGCCTTGAGCAGCTCGTAGGAGATGCCGGCTATCACCGGGATCAGCAGGATCCGGCTGGCAATCAGCAGTTCGAGCCGGGGCCGCCCGATGATCGTGAACACCACGATCGCTATCAGCACCACTATCAGCAGAAAGTTGGTACCGCAGCGGGGGTGGCGCGGGCTGTACTTCTGAATCTCATCGAGAGTGAGCGCATCGCCCCCTTCGTAGGCGTGGATGGTCTTGTGCTCGGCGCCGTGATACTCGAACACGCGCCGTATGTCCGGGGACAATCCGATGACCCATATGTAACCCAAGAACAACGCAACTCGGACCGCGCCGTCCACGACATTGAACACGACGGCGGAATCGCCCAACACCCGCTCAGAGGCCTGAGCCACCAGCAAAGGGGCCACCACGAAGAGAGCGATGAAGAATGCCAGCCCGATCACCATGGCAACTGCCAGGTGCCTTGTCTTTATCTCGCCCTCTTCCTCATTGCCGGCCTTCTGAGCCGACCACATCAGAGCCCGAAAACCCAGGGACAGCGACTCGAGCAGCACCAGCACCCCTCGCACCAAGGGGACCTTCCTGAGCCGCGAAGTGGAATACAGGCCCGGAAGATCGTGGCCCACCGCTTCGATGATGCCGTCGGGACGGCGCACCGCCACTGCCCAGCCGTCCGGAGCGCGCATCATCACGCCTTCGATCACGGCTTGTCCGCCCACGGTCGCACCCGGCGGGCGGCTCATTAGGCCTCTGCCTCGGCGGCCTCCTCCTCGGGCTGCTGGTCGGCCGGGCCCTGGTCGGTGGAGGCCGCGGTCGGCGCGTCGTCGGCCGGGCCCTCTTCAGTGGAGGCCGCAGTCGGAGTGGACTCGCCTTGCGCCCCTTCCGATGGCATCTCCTCTTCGTCGGCCCTGGTGAAGATGGTCTTTCCGTACCGCTTCTGAAAGCGCTCGACCCTGCCACCGGAGTCCACCAGCTTCTGTTTGCCGGTGAAGAAGGGATGGCACTCGTTACAGAGCTCGACGTGCAAGCTCTCTACGGTCGAGCGGGTGGTGAACGTGTTTCCGCACGAGCAGACGACGGTGGTCTCGTAGTACTCGGGGTGAATGTCTGTCTTCACTCTCAGCTCCGGTTGCCGTTGCCGCTCTTGGCCACCTCGGCCAAGAACTCGGCGTTGGACTTGGTGCTCTTGAGCCGGTCGATGAGAAGCTCCAGCGCCGCGGCCGGTTCGAGTGCCATCAGCACCCGTCGGAGCTTCCACACCTGGAGCAGCTCGTCCCTGGTGAACAGCAGCTCCTCTTTCCTTGTTCCCGACCCCTCGATGTCGATGGCCGGGTATACCCGCTTGTCGGCGAGCTTGCGATCGAGTCGCAACTCCATGTTCCCGGTGCCTTTGAACTCCTCGAAGATCACCTCGTCCATGCGTGAGCCGGTCTCGATCAGAGCCGTGCCCATGATCGTCAAGCTGCCGCCCTCCTCGATGTTGCGGGCGGCCCCGAAGAACCGCTTGGGCGGATAGAGAGCGGTCGAGTCCACACCGCCCGAGAGGATGCGTCCGCTGGCCGGAGTGGCCAGGTTGTGGGCCCGCGCCAATCGGGTGATCGAATCGAGCAGGATCACGACGTCGGTGCCCATTTCCACCAGTCGCTTGGCCCTTTCGATGGCCAGCTCGGACACCTGGGTGTGCTCTTCGGCGGGGCGGTCGAACGTGGAGTAGATCACCTCGCCCTTCACCGAGCGTTGCATATCGGTGACCTCTTCGGGGCGCTCATCCACCAACACCACCATCAGATAGCACTCCGGGTTGTTGTTCGTTATCGAGTTGGCGATCTCCTTGAGCACGGTCGTCTTCCCGGCCTTGGGAGGGCTGACGATGAGACCGCGCTGGCCCTTTCCGATCGGTGAGATCAGGTCCATGATGCGGGCCTGCATTCCTTCGGGATGGCCGTCGACCTCGAGGCGGAGCCGCTCGTCCGGGAACAAAGGAGTCAGGTCGGCGAACTTGGGACGCCTGCGGGCGTCGTCGGGGGCCATGCCGTTGACCGTGTTGATTCGGGTCAGCGCAGGGAACTTCTCCTGGGCCCGGGCGGCGCGTATCGAACCCGACACGACGTCCCCCTTGCGGAGGGCGAACTTGCGGATCTGATTGGCACCGACGTAGACGTCTTTCTCGCCGGGTAGGTATCCGGTCACCCTCAAGAATCCGTAGCCCTCGGGGAGGATGTCGAGGATGCCTTCGCGGTCCTCCAGCTCGACTTCCCCTTCAGGCGGCCTGCCCTGACCGCCGCGACGGCGACGCCGGTTGCGGCTCCTTCCCCCCTCGCCCTCCCTCGACCGTCCTTCGCTGTCCGGCGAAGAAGCCTGGTCTTCGGAAGGGCCGGGAGCTTTCTCTTTCTCGACGATGGTTGCCACCGCGATCGGCTCGGCGGGCTCCCGAGCCTCGCCCTCGGGCAGCGTCGAAGGATCGAACCCGTCGGCCTCCAAGATGGCATCGATCAGCTTCGCCTTTTGAAGCTTCTGGTGGCCGTCCACGCCGAGGTGGGCAGCCAGCGATCGGAGCTGATCGAGCTTGTACTCCTGGAGTTGGGATCTGCTCATGTTCTCCTCTCCCGCTCTTGGCGGGGAATCGTTCAGTCGTTTCGAGTTTCGGCGAGGGCCTTCTGGTAGGCCTCCCAATCGTCGGTGAAGCGCTCAATGCCGATGTCGGTGAGCGGATGGTGAAAGAGCTTCTCCATGACCTCGTACGGCATGGTCGCCACGTCGGCGCCGATCTTGGCCGCCTCCACGACGTGCTGCGGATGGCGGAGGCTGGCGGCCAACACCTCGGTCTCGTAGCCGTGCACGCCGTATATGTGCACGATCTCCTCCAACAAATCGAGGCCGGCGTTGCCTATGTCGTCGACCCTGCCCAAGAACGGTGAGGTGAACGTGGCTCCGATGTTGGCGGCCAGGAGCGCCTGGGCCGGCGAGAACACGAGGGTGACGTTGATCTTGGTTCCCATGTCGACGAGTTGGGCTCCGGCGGCGACCCCTTCCGGTGTCATGGGCACCTTGACCACGACGTTGTCGGCGAGCTCGGCGAGGGCTTTGCCCTGAGTCACCATGTCTTCGCGCTCCTCGGCGACCACTTCCGCCGACACCGGACCGGAGACGATGGCGGTGATCGTGCGCACCAAATCGGGGAACTCCATTCCCTCCCGGGCGGCCAACGACGGGTTGGTGGTGACTCCGTCGAGGATGCCCCAATCGGCGGCTATGCGAATGTGCTCGATGTGGGCCGTGTCCAGAAACAGCTTCACTGGGCACCCTCCGGCAGATCGTGGATGTAGCGTTGGCCCCCAACCGACTTGGTGGCGACGCACGCGCGCCTCGCCCGAGATTTCGGTGAGACGAGGGATCGCCCGGCATTGTAGAGGACGGGCTCCCCCGGAGCCAACCACTCCATTGGCTCTGTTCTCTATCGGCCCAACGCCGGGCCCTCTGTACGTATTCCCATGCCGGATCCACCCAGTCCTCGTGCCCGATCCCTGCAGGTCCCGCGCCGGGTCTCTACCAGCTCAGCCGCTCCAGCAGAGCGTCCATGGTCGCCGGGATGGCTTCGATCTCGGGTATCGCCGTCAGGGCGATATCGGGATCCTTGAGGCCGTGGCCGGTCAGCGTGACCACCACCGGCCCATCGGGCAAAGCGTCCCTCATCTTGCGGATCCCGGCCACCGGCGCGGCGCACGCCGGCTCGGCGAAGATGCCTTCGGTGGCTGCTAGATAGCGCTGGGCCTCCAGGATCTCCTCATCGGTCACCGCCTCGATGAGCCCGCCCGACTCGTCCCGGGCGGCCACTGCGCCGTCCCAGGACACCGGGTTGCCGATCCGGATGGCGCTCGCCACAGTCTCGGGGTTCTCGACCACCTCGCCGTGAACTATCGGAGCGGCTCCGGCGGCCTGGAAACCCCACATCGAAGGGGCGCGACCGGCCGCCCGATACCCTTTCCAGTAGGCGGTGATGTTGCCGGCGTTTCCGACCGGAAGGGCATGAACGGCGGGAGCATCGCCCAGCGCCTCGAGCACCTCCCATGCTGCGGTTTGTTGACCCTCGATGCGATACGGATTGACCGAGTTGACCAGGGCGACGTCTTGGGTCGAAGTCAGCTCCATCACCAGGCCGAGGGCGTCGTCGAAGTTGCCGTCGACCGGAATCACCCTGGCGCCGTGCATGAAGGCTTGAGCCAGCTTGCCACGGGCCACCTTGCCGGCGGGCAAGATCACTAGGCACTCGATCCCGGCGCGCGAGGCGTAGGCGGCGGCCGAGGCCGACGTATTACCGGTCGAGGCGCACGCCACCGCCCGCGCTCCGGATTGCACGGCCTTGGACACCGCCAGGGTCATGCCCCGGTCCTTGAAGGA
>CAYFYE010000031.1:0-24463 GCA_964347285.1 uncultured Acidimicrobiia bacterium | reverse complement strand
CCCACCGCTTCGTCCTCCACTCGACGGCAGTGGCGGCCTGCATCCTCGACGAGCTCTGGGCCGCCGGTTCCTGTCGATGGGACCGCCACCAACGGCTGCCGGCCCGATTAGGGGAGTGGCCGCCCGGCTGGTGGCGGTGACCGGCCGGTTGCGCACCCGTTGGCTACGCTGCCGGCCATGGCGGTGCGAGCGCGCTCCGGCTCTCCCTACGAGGATCGCTACGGGTTCTCCCGGGCAGTTCGGGTCGGCGAGCGGGTGTTCGTGTCCGGCACCGCCCCGATACCGGCCCGGGAAGGCGAACAACCGGTGACGGCCTACCAGCAGATGCTGCGATGCGGTGAGATCATCAACGCCGCCCTGGCCGAAGTCGGGGCTTCCGCCTCCGATGTGGTCCGGACCCGCATGTACATCACCGACCCCGTCGATGCCGATGAGGTGGGGCGGGCCCACCGGGAGGTGTTCGGTGGGGCGGCCCCGGCGGCGACCATGGTGGTGACCTCGCTCATCGACCCGGCGTGGAAGGTGGAGGTCGAGGTCGAGGCCATCGTGGTGGAGGGCTAGCACTGCTACACTTCCGGGGCCGGGCCAACTGTTCCGGTCTTCTCCATGAAGGACACCCAGACCATCGTCGCCGAGTTCGGCACGCATGCCACCGACACCGGGTCTCCCGAGGTCCAGGCGGCACTGCTGACCGAGCGCATCAATCATCTCACCGAGCACCTGAAGGTCCATACAGGGGACCATCACAGCCGGCGGGGATTGCTGATGATGGTGGGGAGGCGCCGACGGTTGCTCGACTACCTGAAGAACACGGACGTCGAGCGCTATCGGAGCGTTATCGCCCGCCTGGGCCTCAGGAGATAGGGAGGATGCGGCCCGGCGGCGGCCGGTGCCGCTGCACAACTCGAGAACTGGAGGGAGCTGACGGCCGGTTGTCAGTGGCGACCTCCCGCCCCCAGGCGGGGGGTGGCCACTGGTAATTGGCCCGCCGTCTCCCTCCCCAACACGCACAAGGAGACAGCGTGGCTGATATGACCGCTCGCCGCACCATCGGCGGCAAGAACACTGCAATCACTACCGGGAAGATGGCGCTGCTCGCCGACGGCTCGGTGGTGGCCCGGATGGGAGACACCGAGGTCCTCGTCACCGCCACCGCCGACCGAGGGCTGCGTCCCGGCGTCGACTTCTTTCCTCTCACCGTAGACGTCGAGGAGCGGATGTACGCCGCCGGGAAGATCCCCGGCTCGTTCTTCCGCCGCGAGGGCCGGCCGACCGAGAAGGCGATCCTGACGGCTCGCCTCATCGATCGACCCCTGCGTCCCTCGTTTCGAGAGGGCTTCCGTTCCGAGACGCACATCGTGGCCACCGTCCTGTCGGTGGACGCCGAGAATCCGTACGACATCGTGGCTCTCAACGGTGCCTCGGCTGCTCTGACGATCTCACCGATCCCTTTCGAAGGCCCGATTGGTGCCGTACGCCTCGCCCTCAAGGACGGGGAGTGGATCGCATATCCAACGTTCGAGGAGCTCGACGCCAGTGTGTTCGAACTCGTGGTGGCCGGCACCCGCAACGAGGACGGCGGCATCGACATCTCCATGGTCGAAGCAGGGACCACCGAAGACGGGTATCGCCATGTGCAGGCCGGTCAGGTCCCGAGCGACGAGGAAACGATTGCCGGCGGCCTCGAGGAGGCCAAGGAATACATCGGCCAAATGATCGAGCTCCAGTTAGAGCTGGCGGGCCAAGTGGGCGAGCCGCCCGAAGTGGAGTTCCCCGTGGTCGAGGACTACAGCGAGGAGATGCTCTCCAAGGTCCGGACGGTGGCGGCCGAGAAGGTGACCCGCCTGGTCGCGATCGCCGACAAGAGGGAGCGGCGCAGCGCAGAGGAGACCGCCCTCGAAGAGACCCTGGGAGCCCTCGAGGTGCCCGAGGACGACGTCGAGACACAGGGCCGGGTGGCCAAGATCTTGCGGAACCTGTTGAAGGAGGCGATGCGACGCCGGGTCATCGAAGAGGGGGTGCGGTTGGACGGCCGGGTTCCCGATCAGATCCGTGACCTGAGTGCCGAAGTGGGTGTGGTCAGCCGTGCCCACGGCACCGGGCTCTTCCAGCGCGGGGAGACCCAAGTTCTGAGCGTCGCCACCCTGGGCATGCTGCGCATGGAGCAGATGCTCGACACGATCTCCCTCGAGGAGTCGAAGCGATACATGCACCATTACAACTTCCCGCCCTTCTCGACCGGAGAGGTCGGGTTCATGCGCGGGCCCAAGAGGCGTGAGATCGGCCATGGATACCTGGCCGAGAAAGCGGTGCTGCCGGTCGTGCCGACGGCGGAGGAGTTCCCGTATGCCGTGCGCGTGGTGTCGGACGTGCTGAGCTCCAACGGCAGCACATCGATGGCCTCGGTGTGTGGATCGAGCCTGGCCCTCATGGATGCCGGCGTTCCCATTGCCGAGCCGGTGGCCGGCATCGCCATGGGGCTGATCGCTCACGAAGACGGATTCGTGACCCTGACCGACATCCTGGGCGCCGAGGATGCTCTCGGCGACATGGACTTCAAGGTCGCCGGCACGGCGGACATGATCACCGCCATGCAACTCGACACAAAGATCAAAGCACTCCCGGCCGAGGTGCTCACCGGAGCTTTGGAACAGGCCAAGCGGGCCCGCCTCGAGGTGCTGGCCGCCATGAAGAAGGCGTTGCCGGAGCCCCGCAGCGACCTGAACCAGTTCGCACCACGCATCGAGGCGGTGGAGATACCCAAGGACAAGATCGGCGAGATCATCGGCCCCAAGGGCAAGACGATTCGTGAGATCGAGGAGCTGACCGGAGCATCGCTCGACGTCCAGGAGGACGGGACCGTAGTCATCGGCTCCTCCGACGGTGCTCAATTGAAAGCCGCCAAAGACAAGGTGCTCGAGATCGCCTTTCCTCCGGAAGTCGAGTTGGGGGCAACCTACGAGGGCGAAATCGTCAACATCACCAAGTTCGGCGCTTTCGTCAACCTGCTCCCCGGTCGGGACGGACTGCTCCACATCTCGAAGATGGGCGGCGGACGTCGTCTCGAGCGGGTGGAAGACGAGTATCGGCTCGGTGATCGGGTCGAAGTCGTCGTTCGGGAGATCGACGATCGCGGCAAGGTGAGTCTCGATCTGGCCGGCGCACCGGCCGACGAGGAGGGCCGGGAGCGAGAGGCTCCGCCGCGGCGCGAGAAGCGGGACGACGACGGCGAGCGGCGTCGAGGCGCCAGGGACCGCAAGCCGCGAGCCCGTCGCGAGGCCGTCGCCGCCGGGACGAAGCCGCCCAAGGAAGGCCGGACCGTCGTGTCCTTCGAGGATGACTTCGAGAAGGGGATCTGAGGCCGCTTCTTTCGCCGACCATGGAAACGCTTCTCGGGGCTCTGCTCATCTTCGCGCTGCGGGTCATCGACGTCTCGCTGGGCACCCTGCGCATCGTGCTGCTGACCAGGGGAGATCGGTGGCGGGCCGGTCTGGCCGGCTTCTTCGAGTCACTCACCTGGGTGGTGGCCGCCTCCCAGGTAATCACCAACCTCGACAATCCCCTGCGTCTGGTGGCCTTCGCCGCGGGCTTCGCCACCGGCACAGTGGTTGGTGCCACGGTGGAGCGCTGGCTGGCCGTCGGCAAATGCATGATCCGCATCGTCACGCCGGCTTCTTCCGTCTCGGTGGCCCCCGCCCTGCGCTCGGCCGGGTTCGGGGTGACGGTCGTCGACGCTGAAGGAATGGGCGGAGACGTCACGATCGCCTTCACGGTCGTCCCCCGGCGGCGGGCCGACGAAGTGTTGAGCATCGTGCGTCACGTCGAACCGGAGGCGTTTGTGACCGTGGAGGATGTCACGACTCCCCGGCAGGCGACCCGCCGTCGCCTGGTGCGGGTGTGAGCTACGTCGTCACCACCGATCGCCTCACCTCCGTCTGATGCATTCCGAAGATGTCGACCTGCTCTTTGCCCTCCACGCTGATCCGGCGGTGGCCGAGTGGATCTTTGCGGAGGGCCGGCCCCCCGATCGGGCTCGAGTGGCACAGCGGGTCGCCCGGCAACATCGAGCGAGCCGAGCGCTGACCTCGGTGGGTCCGTCGATCGTTGCCTCGGTCTCGAAGCACGCCGCCGGCTTCTGCTTGCCGGGGGTGTACGCCCCGACGCTCACCGAGTGGTCAACTCCCGCAGCCCATCACCCCGCCGTAGGGGGAGTCCCTCCCACACGGGTTGTGATTCGGGCCCGGCCATGGATCGAGTCGGTCCCCGGTCAACCCGATGCCGCCGAGTTGCCCACGAAGACGCCGTCGACGATCTCGCCGATGAGTTGGACCGGCGTGTCCGTCCAGGCCGTGATTGCGAGGTCGGTGTCGGTGGGCCCCTCGGCCTCGGTCAGCGGGATCTGCATGACGTCTATGCCTTCGACCGACACCGTCGCGCCGGCAGGCTGGGGTGGAAAGGATTCGGCGATCAGATCGGCGAGCACGACCGAGCCATCGGCGTATACGAACACGTATCCGTTGACGAGCAGCGGCTCGTCGAGAGTCGATTCGAGGGCCTCGGCGACCGAGATGCCGGGGCCCATCCCCGCGGGGAGGGTGGCGTCGTCGTCTGCGAGCGGCAGAGGATCAGATACCTCCGGCTCCGACACCGCGGGCACCTCGGCGGCATCATTCGTCGTGTCGCCGCCGCACGCGGCAAGGAGTACTCCGCCCAGCAGCAGCGCCGTGATGATTCGGCTCATTGCCTACCTCCTATTGCTATTGCATGTGACATCTATTGGACGCCGCCGCCGCTCAGGCGGTTCCTGCAGAACTAATGCTCCTTTGGCCACACCTCGCGGGTGGTGTCTCGGGTGCTGGGTCGGGCGGCGGCGTGGCTCACTCAACCGTTGAAGTGTTCCACAATCTCGTCGAACTCCAGGACACCACGCACTACGGGCGGCTCCATTGGGTCGACCGAGTGGAGCGATCCGAAGCGGGCTGAGTCGACCCAACGACCGCCTCGCAACCCACCGGAGAAAGCCGAGCCGACCAAAGGGGAGCACTCGAGTGTTTCGCTGGAGGAACACCCGTTGCCGGCCGGAATCCCGGCAGACATCCCCCGCGCCTTGACGTAACGGCACTCTGTTCGGCGGCGGTATCGCACGGAGTCCCCGGCAATACCGAGCTTTGGCCCACTCGTGGCGGATAATCGTCGAGTGATCAGACTTTTCAACAAGGAAACCGAGGGCCGGGCCATGACGGAGGAGAACCCGGCGGCGCTCGATGACGTGCGGGCCGGCGCCGGATGGTTCTGGCTGGACCTCGGAGGCGGTGATGTCGCCGAGATCGTGGCCCTGTGCGAGCGCCTCGGGTTCGATCGGCTGGCCACTGAGGACGTCATCGACGAAGCGCATTTCCCCAAGGTTGAGGACTTCGGGGAGTACCTCTTCGTCGTGCTGCACGGCCTGGGCCGGGGCGATGATCGCCTCGTGACGGTCGAGTTGGACGCCTTCGTGGGCCCCGACTTCCTGGTCACGTTCCACCAGGACCCGGTGCCGGCGCTCGCCTGGCTGGCCGAACAGGCCCAGTCCAGGCCGGCGTTTGCCGAAGGCGGCCCGGACCTCATGCTGTCCCGCCTCGCCGAGGGCCAGGCTCGCAGGTACCTGCCGATCATCCAGGCACTCGACGATCAGGTCGATGAGATCGAGGTACGGGCCGTGGAAGGCGACCCGGCCGTAGTGGGAGAGGTTCAGGCCCTGCTCCGGGATGCCTCTCGCCTGCGCCGGATCGTGGGTCCCCAGCGTGAGGTGCTGCTCACCCTGAGCCACGAGTACTCGCCTGTGGTGAGCGAGCACGCCCAGCGCCGCTTCGGAGACGTCTACGACCACCACTTCCGGCTCGTCGAGAGCCTGGATGTCGCCAAGGGGATGCTGGCGGCGCTCCTCGATACCTACCGGAGCACTGTGGCGGAGCGGATGAACGCGGTGATGAAGGTGCTCACCGTATACGCCGCCATCTTGCTCCCGCTGTCGCTACTCGCCGGGATCTACGGCATGAATTTCGCCAACATGCCCGAGCGGGAATGGCGATGGGGGTACTTCGCTCTGCTGGGTGTCATGGCCGCCGTGGCGATCGGGCAGTGGATCTACTTCATCCGGCGGGGGTTCATCGGTCGGTTCCGACCGGGCCGAATACCGGTGGCGGTGGGCAAGGGCCTGGTGCACGTGGCCGCCGTCCCGATCCGCTCGGTGATGGGCGTGGCCACCGAGTTGTGGGGCACTTCTGAGGCGCAGAAGAGGGAGAGTCCGTAGCCTCTCTTGACATATCGAACATATGTTCGATACCATGTTCGTCCATTCTGGAGGGCGGACGTGGGGTTCATGCTGCAAGCGAACCCGGCCGGGCTATCGGGGCTACAGCCCGGCCGGGTGATCGGGCTTTCCGGTCCGGTGGGGACCGGGCTGACCCGCCTCGGACTGGCTCTCCTCGCTGAGCCGGCCCGGGCCGGACCCATCGCCGTCCTCGACGTCAGAGGCTGGTTCTGTCCCCTCGCCGCCTGGGAGGCCGGGGTGTTGCCGGAACGGCTGATCGTGGTCCGCTGCAACGATCGGGAGCGTTGGCCCCGAGTGCTGGCTGCCTTGGTCGAGGGGGTCCGGGCCGTGTACGCCGAGGTCCCCACCGGGGTGGCCGATCCCGTACTGCGCCGATTGGGGGCCTTGGTCAGAGCCAGGAAGTCGTCGGTGCTGCTTCGCCCGCTGCGAGGCGTGCTGCCCGCTGGAGTGGCCCATCTCCGCCTCGCGGTACAGGAGGTGGCCTGGGAAGGTCCCGATGCCGGTCACGGGCGCCTCCAGCGCCGGCGGATGGTGATCGAAGCGTCGGGGAAGGGGGCGGGCGGGATGATGCAGGTCTATGAGGTGGAGGACGATGGGACGGACGCTTTGCGTGTGGTTCCCCGAGTGGCCGTTGCGACGGCCGGGGACGTCGCCGGATGAGCCCTGCCAGGCCGTCGACGACGACAATCGGGTAGCGGCGGTCAACGGCCCGGCTGCCGCCGCCGGCATCCGTCCCGGCATGGCCCGGGGCGAGGCCGAGGCGATCTGTCCCCGGGTGGTGACCCTGCGTCGCGATCTCGGGAAGGAAGCCGCCGACTTCGAGCCGGTTGTCGCTGCCGTGGAGGAGGTGGTACCCCGGGTCGAGGTGGCCGAGCCCGGCCTGCTCTTCGTCCCGGTGTCCGGCGCCGTTCGCTACTACGGCGGCGAGGCGCCCCTCGCCGACCGGGTGCTGAAGGAAGCCGAGAGTGCCGGCGGGCCCGGGGTCCGGCTCGGGCTGGCCGCCGGGCCGTTTGCCGCCCGGCGCGCCGCCGACCTGGCGAGCGAGGGCGACCCGATCCACATCGTGACCGACGACGCCGCTTTTCTGGCCTCGCTCGACGTAGCCGCCATCGCTCCCGAGGACCTCGTGGCCACCTTCCGCTGGCTCGGGGTCACCACGCTCGGCGATCTGGCCCGGCTGCCGCGGGCGGCGGTCCTGTCCCGATTTGGCCGTCCCGGCCTCGAGGCCCACCGGATCGCCAGCGGCGAGGACCGCTCTCTTGCGCCGCGCCGCGTCTCCGAGGATCAGGCCGTCGAGGAGCGATTCGTTCCTCCGCTGGAGGTCTTGGAGCAGGCCGGGTTCGCCGCCCGGGCCTTGGCCGCCCGGCTGGTCGAGCGCCTGATGCCCACCGGCTCCGCACCGTATCGGGTCGAGGTCGAGGCGGAGGCGGCCGGGGGGGAGATCCGGCGGCGGGTCTGGCGAAGCGCCGACCCGATGAGCGAGGCCGAGCTGGGGGACCGGGTGTGGTGGCAGTTGCGGGCCTGGGTGGAAGGAGGCGGCATTCCCGGCGGCCTGGCCCGGCTGCGGCTGGCGCCGGGCGATCTCTCCGACGAGGGCCGCCAGCTGGCGCTCGATGAGGATGCCACCACCGAGGCCGAAGCAGCCCGGTCGTTTGCCCGGGTCCAGGCGCTGGGCGGGCCCGATGCCGTGCGCCGGGCCAGGGCCCAGGGCGGGCGCGATCCCCTCGAGCGGGTGCAGTGGTATCGGTGGGGCGAGGAGGCGGCGGCCCCCGAGCGCGATCCGGCCGCGCCCTGGCCGGGCCGGCTTCCCGGCCCGTCCCCGGCCCTGGTACCACCCCAGCCCATTCCGCTGGAAGTGGAGTGGGACGGAGGGATGCCGGTCCGGATCCGGCTCGGCTCCCGCTGGGAGCCGGTGCTGTCGTGGGCGGGACCGTGGCGGCGCTTGGGACGATGGTGGAAAGGAGAAGGCTCGTGCGACCGTTACCAGGTGGTCACTTCGGCGGGCGCGGTGCTGTGCGAGGTACGCGCCGGGCGGACCTACCTGTCCGGCATCTACGACTGAGTGGCCTCACCCCACGTCCCGCTCACGGGTCGTCGCTCGCCTCAGGCCGGTGGCTCCAGGGCATGGTCGGCCTCGACCCTCGCCCGCCGGGAAGCGGCCGAGCCCGGAATCTCTCCCGGTACGTCTTCTTCGATGCGGGCCGTCGCCACTCGCCGAAGGTGTGGTCGGTCCGAGGTGCCGAGGCGAGCGGCCGCGCTACGGGCCGGGCGCCGGCTCCCTCAAGGCATCGGCCACTGCTTGCTCGGCCCGCCGGCGCACGTGGTCGATGTCGGCCACATCGAGCCCCTGCACCGAGATCGGCTCGAGGATCCTCAACCGAACCGGGCCTCCCCGAATTATCTTCTTGCCGGGCGGCCAGGCCTCATGGCTTCCGCTGATCGCCATCGGGAGGACATCCATGCGATTGCTGATGGCGATGCGGAACGCCCCCTTCTTGAAGGATGCCATCTCACCGCCGCGCGACCTCGTCCCCTCCGGGTAGATCATCAGTGATCTGCCCAGCCGGACAGCCGCAGCCACCTGCTCGTTGACGGCGGCGTGGGCGGCCGCCCCGGCCCGACGATCGACCTCGATGATGCCGATGGCGCGCATCACCCCGCCCAGGAACGGCACCCGGAACAGCTCCTTCTTGGCCAGGTACCGAATCGGTACCCGGGCCGCCAGGAAGTGGACGGGGATGTCGATGTTGGAGAGGTGGTTGGACACGAACACATAGGTACGAGAGGGATCGATGCGCTCGGCTCCCTCGACCGAGAGGGTGACGCCCACAACGGTCAGGAAGATGCGCGCCCATACCAGAAGCAAGCGGTCGATGAGGGGCGATCTTGGGTTGCGGGCCGAGGCAATCCACACCACGGTCCCCAGCACCAGCGTGGTCAGGACGACGACCGTCATGCCGAAGGCCGTGCGCACCGCAGCCAAGAGGGTCCGCCCCACCGCAGGTAGGCTAGCCCGTCCTCCCATTGGCCCAGCTTTCAGCATTCGAAGCGAGACGACTGGCCCCGGCCGCAAATGGGGATCCGGTCGGCTCCCGCCCCGGCGCAGGATCGACGTGCACCATCTGCGCCGGGTGGTGCGGTCCGGATCGACTCCGTGAACGTGTTGGTGCGGCCCCACTACCTGCCGTTCTCCCGTCTCGGCCGCCCCAGCGACCATTCGGGGTTCGGGTCGGTAGAGGGATCTACGTTCCCAAGCCCCAGCGCTGTACGGCTACCACGTGCTCCCGCTTCTGCTGAGAGAGGAATTCGTGGCCCGCGTCGATGTGAAGTCTGATCGGGTCGGAGGGCGACTCGAGGTGAAGGGTGCCTACCCGAGGAAGGCTGCGACAAGTCTCGGGTGGCGGTTGCGCTGGTCCGGAGGCTGGAGGAGCTGGGCGGCCGGCTGGAGTTCGGCGACGTCGGAGTCGACCCCGGGCCGTCTGGCCCGGGCTCTCCGGGTGGCGTCGGCTAGCTGCTTCCTGAGGTCAGCCCGAAGGCGGCCGCCCCGACGCCGTCGGCATCCACAACCGGATCGAGGATGAGGCCGTCGACGGGCACGACATAGACCGATTCGTCGAGGAGGTCGACGAAATACAGTGCCGTCGCCGGGCCGCCGGCACGTTGCTGGGTCTGGGTCAGGAGAATCCAGCGGCCGTTTCTGCTCCAGGCCGCGGGCGAGGCCCATGCCGTGCCGATCGGTATGCGGATGGAGGGCTGGCCGCCGGTGGCCAGCAGGTCGAGCGTTTCGACCTCGGCGGTCGGAAACACCTCGAGCACTGCTCTCCCCGACGCGGTTATGACTCCGGCAACCCACTTGCCGTTAGGAGAGAGCAAACCCTCCGGGCCCCCGGTAGTCCCCACAAGCTCGGGATTAGCCAGAGAGGGGTCGGTGATCATCAGGATATAGGCGGTGCCGGCGGGATTGATTGCGCCCAGCAAGCGTCCCCCCGCGCCGGTGTCCAGCAGACGGAGCGATGCCTGGGCGACCAAGGCACCGTCCGGATCGAGCGTGATCAGCTGGTCGACACGCTCTTCGGTGGGGTTGGTGTCGACGAGGGCAAACCCCCAGCTCCCGTAGCCGGCCAGGCGGGCCTCGAAAGGCAGGCGGGCCACGCGAAAAGCGGTAAACGCTCCGCTCGCTTGGCTGAGCACGGTGGGCACGGTCCTCCACAGCTCGGTGAACCCGTCCGGTCGAGGCTCGGTCAGGAACGCCAGGCGCTCCGGTTCGGTGTCATGCCACACGTAAGAGGCCACCGCGTCGAAAGCCCCGCGAATGGTCGTCGGGGGCCCGAGGTGGAGCGTGCCCGGCCCGGTGTCGGGTCGGACGATGGCCGCCAGGAGCGATGCTGCCGGGTCCCAGGAGAGCGTCTCGGTGCCGTTGGGGAAATCGAGGAGGAGAGGTGAGAGCCGCTCGGCTCCCCACGTCCACGGATGTGGGGAGCCGCTCTCGCCAACGAACGTAGCTCGGAGGGCACCTTGAAATCCACGGACCTGTTCCCCGAGCGAGAGGGCGGGCGTCGTCGTCGACGTTGTCGTGGTAGTTTCCACGGCTTCTTCCGTTGCCGACTCCCGCCGGTCTCCTGGATTATCGGGCCGGGATGCCAGCACCAGGGCGACCGTTCCCACCGCCAGTGTGACCAGCGCCGCGGCTGCCAGAGCGGCTCCGAAGCGCGGCGGCTGCTGATCGGTCGGGCCGATGGGGCGGACCGATCCGCGGGGACGCTGGTTGCCGGACATGTGTCCACCGTACCCCGGCGGGCGCTGGAGGGGGCCGGACTAGGGTTGCGACAGGGCGCGGAGGAGGTTCGGTCATGATCGACTTCCAGGATCGGGTCGCCGTCGTCACCGGCGCCGGAGGGGGATTGGGTCGCTCGCACGCCCTTCTCCTCGCCTCGCGCGGTGCCGCCGTGGTCGTCAACGACTTCGGTGGCACGGTGTCGGGAGAGGGCTCGAGCACGGAGCCGGCCCACCGGGTGGTGGAGGAGATCACTGCCGCGGCAGGGGTGGCGGTGGCGGAAGGATCCTCGGTAGCGACCCCGGAAGGCGGCGAGGCCATCGTCGGCAAGGCCCTCGACGAGTTCGGCCGCGTCGACATCCTGGTCAACAATGCCGGCATCCTGCGGGACCGGAGCTTTGGCAAGCTGGATTGGCCCGATCTCGATGCCGTGCTCGACGTGCACCTCAAGGGAGCGTTCTACGTCACCAGACCGGCGTTTCTCCACATGAAAGAGCAGGGCTACGGCCGCATCGTGCTGACCTCCTCTGGTTCGGGGGTGTTGGGTAACTTCGGCCAGAGCAATTACGGCGCAGCCAAGATGGGCCTGGTCGGCTTGATGAATGTGCTGAAGCTTGAAGGTGCCAAGTACAACATCAACGTCAACGCCATCGCCCCCATCGCTCACACCCGCATGACGTCCGAACTGCTCGGTCCACTGGCCGAAAAGCTCCGGCCCGAACAGGTGTCGCCGGTCGTCGCCTATCTCTGCTCTGAGGAATGCGAGTTGAGCGGCGAGCTCTGGTCGGTTGGAGGAGGCAAGGTGGCCCGCATGTTCATCGGGCTCGCCGAGGGCTATTTCAAGGACGGGGAGGAGGGACCGCCCACCATCGAGGAAGTAGCCGCCAACCTGGAGGCCATTCGCAGCGAGGACGGCTACGGCGTCCCCGCCTCGTCCCAGGAGGAGCTGGGCAAATTGGGGCAGAAGCTCGCCGGGTGATGGCCGGGCCGTCGTCGCGGGCCTCCAAGGAGGAGTGGCGGACCTGGGCCCGGAGTGTTCGGAGTGGGCTCGACTTCCAAGAGCTATCGCAGCGAGTGGTCGTCGGGCTGCTCGCCTGGGAGGGACTCCAGGGGGTGGTCCTCACCTACCACCCTCTGGCCGATGAAATCGACCTGTCGCCGCTCGCCGAATCTGAGGTCGAGTTGGTCGTCACCAGGACTCCTGATCGCGGGCCGTTGACCGTGCACCCGTACGCCTCGCCGACCGAGTGGCACCGATACGGGTTCCTGCAGCCGTTGGCCGACGCACCGCAGGTGGATCCCGTCGAGATCGATGTTGCGTTGGTTCCCGGGCTGGCCTTCGACCGGACCGGCATCCGCCTGGGGAGGGGTTCGGGGTACTTCGATGAGCTGCTGACCCGGCTGGAGCCCGGGGTACCTCGGGTGGGGATCGTGCCTTCTGCACTGGTGGTAGACGCTCTTCCCGAGAAACCTCATGACGTTGCGATGACCCATCTGGCTACGGAGGGGGGCGTCTCGGTGTGCAGGACACCTCCTCCGCCCACCGCCCTGTCGGATCTGCCGACGGCCTCCCACCGGGTGGCCGCGGCCGGACGGGACTTGGGGCTCGACATCGCCGTGCTGCTCTTTCCCGAGGGCACCAAGACGTCGCAGGAGGCGGCCGACGCCATCGGCTGTCCGGTGTCGGCCATCGTCAAATCACTTGTGTTCGTGGTGGACGGTCAGCCGGTGATTGCGCTTCTTCCCGGCGACGTACGCCTCGATCCGGCCAAGCTGGCCGAAGTGCACGGCGGCGCCGAGGCGCGCCGGGCCTCCCTGGACGAGGTCCGGGCGGCGACCGGCTATGTCGCCGGAGGGACGCCGCCGTTCGGCCACACCCGTCCGTTGGTCCTCTATGCCGATCCGAACCTGGGCCGCCACCGGGAAGTCTGGGCGGCGGCGGGGACACCGACCACGGTCTTTCCGATCGACCTGGATGATCTGATCCGGGTCACCGGGGCCACCTGGGCCGATCTGGCGGAGGACTGAGGAGGTCGGCCGTTCGGCCCTACGAATCGCACGTGGATAGCATCAGACTGGGCATGTACCGTTCGGTAGCGGGATGAAGGGAGGAGCAATGGCCACCGTGGAAGAGGGTCTGTTCGAGAAGAGCCCCATGGGATTCCCCACAGAGGGACCGTGGACGGGGGCTCAGGACGTGCTGACGGTGAAGCGGGTCTACGGCGAGCCGTTCGAGAAGGATGGCGTCACCATCATCCCGGTGGCGGCCGTGCGCGGCGGCGGAGGTGGTGGCGTAGGAGGAGAGCCGGGCAGCGGTCAGGGGGTCGGCGGCGGCTTCGGGGCCTCCGCCCGACCAGTCGGGGCATTCGTCATCAAGCGGGGCGAGGCGACCTGGCAGCCGGCCGTGGACGTGTCGCGCATCGTTCTGGGCGCTCAGGTGGTGGCCGTGGTCGCCGTGCTGGCGTTGCGTACGGTCCTCAAAGCCCGCTCCAAGGCGAGGCGCAGGGGCCGCTAGGAGGGTTGCGGGCCGGAGGCGGACGTTGTCCTCCGGCTAACGTGAGCGGCCGTCGACCGGGAGTCATTTGTCCCGTCCGGCAAGCCTCCGAACCCACAACGCCCTGGCTCTCGGCGCCGCCGGCGCCGCAGCTGTGGTCGGGCGCGCCCTGTTGGGGGTGATGAGGTGGGAGCCGGGTTGGAGCGCGCTGACCTGGGATGACTTCACCAGGGTGGTGCTGGCCAGGGAGTGGGCTCAGGACCCGTTCCTGGTCATCGGAGACCTGGTCTGGCTCCCGCTGCAGACCTGGGTGTACGGCATGGCTCAGTGGGCCGTCGGCGACGGGTTCGCCGACAGCCCGATGGTGCTGGCCGCAGTCATCAACACGGTCGCAGTGGTGGCGGCCTCCCTGCTGGTGGGGTGGTCGGCGTGGCGTCTGTTCCAATCCCGCCTCGGAGCCTTCTTCGCGTTCCTGGTGATCCTCTTTGCGCCGTGGGGCCTGTTCGTCTCGCTGTCGGGCCTCTCCGAGGGGCTGTACTACCTGGCAGTGGCCGGCCTCGTCGCCGGGCTGGTGGGCTGGCTGCAGAGTCGCTCCTGGATCGCCCTCGCCTTGGGGAGTCTGGCGGTCGCTTCGGCAACACTGCTCCGCTACGACGGGTGGACCCTGGCCGCCGCCTGGGCGGCGACGGTGGCGGCATGGGAGCTGGGCATCTTTCCCCGGCTCACCGGCGCGCCTCCCGCCTCGGGTAGCCGCTGGCGGCCGGCGCTGAGGCGGCACTGGCGGCCCGTGGCGCTGGCGGCCGCTCCGCTCCTCGTGCCGCTCTGGTATGTGGCGGTCAACTACGCCCAGACCGGCGATCCGCTGCACTTTGCCCGTGAGTCGGCTCGTTACTTCTCGGGCGCGTTTGGGGGCACTCTCTTCTCGGACCCGCTGGGCCGGATTCTCTACTACCCGGGAGCACTGGTCCGAAGCGCTCCACTCCTGGGAGTGCTGGTGGCCGTCGGCCTGGTAGCCAGCCGGCGCAAACGTCCGGTACGGGGACTGACTTTTCTGGTGGGGCTTCATTTCGCCATGTTCTACGGCACCTCGTTGCTGTCCTCGGCGGTGGGTGCCTTCTCGGAGCGTTTCATGTTCGCCTTCATCCTGGCGCTGGCACCTCTGGTCGGTGCCCTGCCGGGTCTGGTAGGCCGACTGCGGCCGGCTCGAGCCGCCATCGCCGTGGGAATCGCCCTTGCCGGCTTGGTGGTCGGGGTGACCGTCGTGCGCACCGCCGATCGGCCCCGCGAGTGGACTCACGCCCCCGATCTCTTGGAGCTCAACGCGGCGCTGGGCCGCGCCACGGCGGGCGACCAGGACCCGATCCACATCGCCCTCGGCCCCGGCGTCGACGACGAGGCCATCCCGCTCTCGGTGACGAACGGCGCCAGGGTGCTGGTCAGCCGGTTCTCCGATGTGGGAACCGAGGATCCGGCCGCCGCTCCGCCCCACATCGATCTGTGGGTGGAGCGTCTGCCGCAACGCATCAGGGACATCGGCGGCCCCGCCGACGCCGTGGTCGGTCGCTACCACCTGTTCGGTCCGGGGGCGGAACGACTCGATCTCGATACGGCCGGCTGCGGCTGCGAGGGATGGGTGTATCTGGCCGAAGACGGAACGGAGGTGCCCATTCGACCGTCGCCCTACATGGCCCTCGAGTTCACCGCCGACGATCCGGCGCCCGGCGCCGAGGCGGCGCTGCTCGGCCGGGTCTCCGGCGGAGGGGAGATCTCGATCGAGGAGCGGCGGATCCGCTGGCTGTACGGCCACGGGTTCAACGAGGGGCGGATCGTCCTCCAGGTGCGGGCCGGGGCCGAGATTCTCTACGAGACCGACATCGCGGCCCGCAGTCGCTGGGTCGACGTCGAGATTCCTCTGCCGGACGACGGCGAGGCCGAGGTCGAGATCGCCGTGGTGGCCGAGCCGGGAATCGAGACCGGCTGGGGATGGGGCCGGGTCTCCACGGTGCTGGTCACCGAGAGCTGATGGCCGAGCCGGCATCGATAAAGGTCACGATCCTCGCTCCGGCCTACCAGGAGGAGGCGGTGGTGGGACAGTTTGTGGAGGCAGCCCTCGCCTCCCTGCTGCCCTCGTGGGAGCTCCTGATCGTCGACGATGGTTCGACCGATGGCACCGCCGATACGCTGTCCCGCCTGGAAGAGGCTGATCCCCGGCTCCGGGTGGTCACCCACGAGCGCAACCGGGGCCTGGGGGCGGCCCTCGCCTCCGGATTTGCCGCGGCCCGGGGACGGATCGTGGTCACGGTTGATGCCGACCTCAGCCACCCCCTGGAGTTGATTCCCCGGCTGGTGGCGGCCTGCAACGACGCCGACGCCGCCTTCGCCAGCCGGTTTGTGCCCGGCGGCGGGATGGTCGGTGTTCCCTGGTTGCGAGCCTGGCTGTCCCGGATCGGCAATCTGGTGTTCCGGCTGCTGTTTTGGACACGGCTGCGCGACTTGACCACCGGGCTGCGCGCCTATCGAACAGATCTGGTCCGCCGCCTCGGATTCCGGGCCAAGGGGTTCGAGGCCCAGCTGGAGATCTCGGTCCGGCTCATCCGTCGCGGTGCTCACATTGCCGAAGTGCCCTTGCTGCTGAAGGACCGAGCCGCCGGCACCTCGAAGATGCGCTATCTGCCCCTCATCCCGAAGTATGGAACGACGGTGGTCCGGATGCTGTGGGTGCGCTGGGGTCCGTTCAGCGGGCCGAGCGCAGGAAGCCGATGAACCCGGTCCCTACGCCCAATGCGACGTCGGCGTTCCCGGCGGTGTTGGAGAGTCGGACGTAGATCTTCCCGTCGCCGGGGCGGTAGACCGCCACCGTGTCCACACCGTCTCCGTTCCAGTCGGCGGCGGAGATGATGTCGCCCGGATCGCCGAAGAAGAACTCTTTGTCGGCGATGCCCGAACCGTGGGAGTTGCGGAAGTAGACGAAACCGGTGGACTCCCGGTGCAGGCCGAAGGTGTCGATCCCGTCTCCATCGAAATCGCCGACGAAGGGCTTGTCGCCGGGGTTGCCGAAGACGTAGGCGGTGTCGGCGGCGCCCAGACCGCCCTCGTTGCTCCCCAGTCGGTTGATGACGTGAAAGCTCTGGTCGGCCGGGCGGTACAGCGACACCGAGTCGCAACCGTTTCCATCGAAGTCGCCCACCAGCGGCAGGTCACCCGGGTTGCCGAAGAAGAAGCGGATGTCGGCCACGCCCTGGGTGTTGGAGTTCCTCAGGTAGACGTAGCCGTCGCTCTGTCGGTATTGGCCGGGCGTGGCCGTGCCGTCGCAGTTCCAGTCGCCCATGAGTGGGTAGTCCCCGGGATTGCCGTAGAAGAAAGAGTCCTGCTCGGCGCCGGTAGTGAGGCCGTCGCGCAGATAGAACTTGGCGCCGCCATCCACCAGGGCCACCGTGTCACAGTCCTTACCGTCGGGGCAGGGATCCGGAGCAGGGGGCGGTCCGGCCACGGCCAGGGTCGTGCCCGCCTTGAACCAGTCGCTGAGCGGAGCTGCTTCGTAGCGGGTCGTAGCCCGCAGCATGCCGGATCGGGCGCCCGACGTGATCGAGCTCCCGTTCCAGAAACGCCAGTCGCACTCCTTGTTGTGGTTGAACCAGATGAACGCGACGACGTTGTCGGCGGCCGCCGTGTAGTCGAACAGCTGCGAGACCCAGTCGTCCTGGCCGATCCCGGCACAGGAAGCCGTTTGAGCGATCATCTGCGGCTTGGCGGGGGCCAGGGCGGTCAGCTCTGCCAAGGCGGCGTCCATTGCGGTGTACGGGCTGTCGTAGCCGCCCCCCACCCCTTCCTGGTTGTAGGCGGACACACCGAGGATGTCGACGACGTCGTGGCCCGGGTAGTAGTCGGCGATCGAGCCGCAACCGGGGGCAGTGGCGTTGTTGGGTGCGTACGCCCAGCGGACCTTGGTCTCGTCGATGCCGAAGGAGGCGAAGGTGGAGACGAACTTGCGATACTCGCTCCGGTAGAAAGCCGGGTCGCACTGCCAGGGCACGACGCCGCCGGGCACCAGCCAGTTCATTTCCTGCATCGGGGCGACGATGAGCGAGCGCCCTCCGCCCTGGTTGAGCCAGTCCTTCACCCGGCCGGCCCACTCGGCGATCTTGGCGTCGTTGCCGAACTTGCCGGGCACCGCCACATTGGCGAAGGGGGTGGCCCCGGCCGACCAGGCCGACTCGAGGAGGTGACCGGTGTTCGAGAACGGATCGCCGGGATTGTTCTCGTCGATACGGTGGAAGGAGCCCACGAAGGTGGCCTTCTTGCCGGCGGCCACGCCGAAGGACTCGATGTCGGCGTCGATTCCGAAGAAGGGCACTGACGAATCCGGGTAGTAGCCGGCCCGGACCACACCGTCGGACTCGATGAGGACCTCGCCGCCGGCGTGGGCGGTTGCCGGGGCGAGCGCCAGCAGGGCGGCGAGGACGATGGCGGACATGATCGCGTGGGTGGGACGTGGCACTAGGAGGGCTCCCCGGTCAATGACACAGAGAGTGGTATCGGCCGCTACGGGGCCAGACTGAAGCCGACACTCTAGTCGACGACCCGTACTCCGCTTGGATCCACTCTCCAGCGGACGTGAGAGGACTCCGGCCGGCGGGCCGCCACTGCCTCGAGGGGGGGTCCCGTCACCGGACGTAGGCGGAGGAGGACGTGATCACCCCGGAACGTGATCGAGTCGACCGACGCTCGCAGGGGCGCCGTGTCGTCGAGGAGGACGGCGTCGGGGCGGACGACGAGCCGATGATGCCCAGGGGGGAGATCATCGCCGACCGTCAGCTCGCCCCACGGCGTGATGGCCCGTCCGTCGCCCAGCTCGGCGTCGACGATGTTGTTGAAGCCGAGGAACCGGGCCACGAACTCGGTGCCGGGGTCATCCCACAGCTCATCGGAGGCGCCCTCCGCTTCGATGCGGCCCCGGTTCATCACTGCGATGCGATCGGCGACGGCGAAGGCCTCTTCCTGATCGTGGGTGACGTAGAGGACCGGCAAGCCGACCTCGTCGAAAATCCGCCGTAACTCCAGGGTCAGTCGTTCCCGCAGCGCCCGGTCCAACGCTCCCAGGGGCTCGTCGAGCATGAGAAGCTGTGGCGACGGTGCCAGCGCCCGGGCCAGCGCCACCCGCTGCTGCTCCCCGCCGGAGAGGGTGCCGATGCGGCGGTGTTCCTGGCCTTCGAGTCCGACCAGCTCCAGGACCTCAGCCACCCGGGCCTCGATGTCTCTTTCCTCGAGCCCGGCAATGCGCAGCCCGAAGGCCACGTTCCCTCCGACGCTTTTGTGAGGAAACAGCGCCAGATCCTGAAACATCAAGCCGAAGCGCCGCAGGTGGGACGGAACACCGGCCTGGTTCCGTCCATCCCAGCGCACCCGTCCTCGCTCGGGATCTTGCAAGCCGGCGATCACGCGCAGCAACGTGGTCTTGCCACATCCCGACGGGCCCAGCACGGCCACCACCTCGCGTCCGCCGACGGTCAGGTCGATGCCGTCGAGCGCCGCTTTGGTCTCGAAGTGGACCGCGACGTCTTCCACGGTCAGCATCAGAACTCTCCGATCTCCCCGGCTCGGAACCGGTCGATGGCGAGCACCACGACCGCGGTGAGGATCATCAGGATGACGCTCATCGCCATCGCCTGCCCGAAGTTGGCCGAACCCGGCTGGGAGAGCAGCCGGAAGATCGCCACCGGGAGCGTGGGGGCGTCGGGCCGCACGACGAATGCAGTGGCGCCGAACTCGCCCAGAGAGATCGCGGCCGCAAATCCCGCTCCCACGAGCGCAGCCCGGCCCACGATGGGTAGGTCGACCTCGCGCCACACCCGCCCTGGAGCGGCGCCCAACACGGCCGCAGCCTCACGGAGGCGATGCTGGATCGACCGCATCACCGGGGTGACGGCCCGCACCACGAAGGGAATGGCCACGAGGGCCTGAGCGACGACGAGTACCGCCGGAGAGGTACGGATGTCCAGCGGCCAGTCGAGGGCGAGCAGCAAGCCGAATCCGATGGTCACAGCCGACGTGCCCAGCGGGAGCATGAGCAGTGTGTCGAACCAGCGAGAGGCCGGTCCGCTGCGATGAGCGATGACGACTGCGGCCGTCAGCCCGATCGTCAGCGCCAGCGCAGTCGCCGCCAGGGCAAAACCCAAGGAGTTGCGCAGGGCCTCGACCGGAGGCACCAGCAGGGCCGACGTCGGTTCGCCGAGCGCGGTGAAGTTGCCGATGCCGTAGCCGTCGGCGACTCGCAGTGCCCGTTCCACCAGCACCAGCAGCGGGCCGCCCAGGAGGATCGCCATGAGCCCGAGGTTGGCCCCGACCACCATTTGCTCCCGCCGGTTGCGAGGCCGCCGGGCCACCTCGGCCACCGGGCGCAAGCGCTGTCGTACCGCTCGCCGCTCCTGATAGCGGGAGTAAATGATGAGGATGACGGCGACCGCCAGCAGCTGGACGATGGCCAGGGCCGCGGCCACGTCGAGGGCGAGAAATGCGGTGGCCTGGCGGTATATCTCGACCTCCACTGTGGCGAGTCGGGGCCCTCCCAGGACGAGGATGACGCCAAACGACGTCAGCGTGAATAGGAAGATGATCGACGAGGCGGCGGCGAGGGCCGGACCGAGCAGCGGCAGGGTCACTTCTCGAAAGATCCTCCAGCGGGAGGCGCCCAGCATCCGGGCGGCCTCCTCGAGAGAAGGGTCGAGGTGGGCCCACAGGCCCCCAACCGTACGCACCACCACCGCGTAGTTGAAGAAGACGTGGGCAATGAGAATCGCCCACACGGTGCGCTCGAGGCTGATGCCGAGGGCGCCCGATGAGCCGAACAGAGCAAGAAAAGCGGAGCCGACCACGAGCGTGGGGAGCATGAATGGAACGGTCACCGCCGCCCTCACCAGTCTCTTGCCGGGGAACTCGTACCGAGCCAGGACGTAGGCGCCCGGCATGGCCACGATCACGGTGAGGACGGTGGACAGGGCGGCCTGCCACAGAGTGAACCAGGCAACACCGCGCAGCCGTCGATCGGTGAACACGTCGAAGAACGGCGCGGCCTCCCATCCGTCGCTCCCCGAGAGCGCCTCGCCGAGGATGCGGGCCACCGGGTAGACGAAGAAGTATCCGAGGAAGGCCAGCGGTGCGGCAACGAGGACCCAGCCGTACCGGGCGGTCACTGCAATACGATTTCGGCCCACTCTTTGATCCAGCGGTCGCGATTGGCGGCGATCATCGCCGGGTCGAGGGTGGCCGGATCCGACGGGATCTCGGTGTGCTCGATGAATTCGACGGGGAGCTCGGCTTGCTCGTTGGCCGGGAACACGAACATGTTGAGCGGGATGTCTTCTTGGAAGGGGATCGACAGCATGAAGTCGACGAGCTGCTCGGCCTCGTCGCGAGCCTCGGTTCCATCGAGGATCCCGACATACTCCACCTGGCGGAAGCAGCCGTCGAGGACCACTCCCGTGGGAGCCTCGGTGATCGGCTCGGGGGCGAAGATGACCTCGGCCGGCGGGGAGGAGGCGTAGGAGACCACGAGAGGCCGATCACCCTCGGCGGAGCCGCCGGAGAAGGACCCGTAGTAGGCCTCCTCCCAACCGGAAGTGACCTCGACGTCGTTGGCCCGCAGGCCCTCCCAGAAGCCACGCCATTGCTGCTCGCCGAACCGGTCGATAGTGGCGAGGAGGAAGGCCAGGCCCGGGGAGGAAGTGGCTGGGTCCTCGACGACCAACATTCCCCGGTAGTCGGGTTCGAGCAGGTCGTCGAGAGTCTCGGGCACTGTCACAGCGGAGGCAGCAAAGGCCTCCTTGTCGTAGTTCAGGCACACATCGCCGAAATCGACCGGCGCCACCCGGCTCTCGGTGCCCTCCTTCAGCTCGCCGGGGACGTCATCCAGGCCGGAGGGCTCGTACTTCTCGAAGATCTCCTCATCGAGGGCCCGAGCCAGGAAGGTGTTGTCGACGCCGAAGAGCACGTCGGCGATGGGGTTGTCCTTGGTGAGGATGGCCTGATTGAGCATCGTGCCGGCATCCCCGCCTCGCAGCACCTCGACCCCGATGCCGGTCTCCGCGGTGAATCCGGCCAGCACCTCTTCCGACACGGCAAACGAGTCGTGGGTGAGCAGCACCAGAGGGCGGGGGGTGTCGGCGGCTTCCTCGGCGCACGCCGTGACCGTCAACGCCACGGCAGCCAGCAGCACGCTCAAGAGTCTGGATCTCATAGCTGGCTCCTGTGATGGATGGCGAGCACGACCCCGTCCCGAACCGATACCGCCGCGGCACCGGTGGTCATCACGTTGCTGACTCCGCGGGTGGAGCCGGCCTCCAGCTGCTCGTTGTGGAGGGGCCAGCGAAGACCGCTCGTGGTGATTCCGCTCGCCGTTCCGCCGACCGGGAGCAGGGTGACCACGTCACCGGGGGAACCATGCAATTCGGCCTCTCGCCGTACCGCCACGACCCGAAAACCGTTCACCCACCACTCCATCTGGAGACCGGCCAGGCCGGGTGCGGCGAGGAGGAACGCATTGGCGAGGAGGTGGTCGAGGCGTCCTCCGTGTCCGCCGACGACTACGACCCGGCCGGCACCGAGGCCGACGGCCGCAGCCACCGCGAGCTCCAGATCGGTGGCGTCCTTGTCGATCGGATGGCGCTCGAGGCGGGCGCCGGCCGCTTCGGCGTCGGCCAGCAGGGCAGGTTCGACCGAGTCCATGTCGCCGACGACGACGTCGACCATCACCCCCATGGTTGCCGCCAGGGACAGGCCGGAGTCGGCGGCCAGCACCCAGCGAGCAGGTGGGAGTTCGGAGCCCAGATCGGGCCCCACCGGATCACCACCGGTGAGGACCCATGCTGTGGGGTGTACGTCCACGGCTTCCTCCGCTGGCATTACCCAGTTCAGGTTCCACGGGTCGGCGGCGTTACCTGCTGCCCGGCCGCCCTCTCAGCCCGGCTTTCCCGAGCTCCCCGGGGGGTCGCTACGCGTCAGGGTAGTAGTCGCCGGGGACTGGTTCCCGCGAAAAACCGGGCTCAGGCTTCGCGGGGAGGTCGAGGGAAGAAGGCGCTGGTGCGTCGAACGTACTCCTCATAGCCGGGACGGCGTTTGCCGATCGAGCGTTCCAGCAAGGCCACCCCCGAGACCCGCAACAGGAGGAACGACATCAGGAGGGGCCCGACGATCGTCCACCACACCTCGAGGACGCCCAACGCCGCCAGATAGATACCCCACCACACCAGGAAATCGCCGAAGTAGTTGGGGTGGCGGGTATACCGCCACAGGCCCCGGTCCATGACTTTGCCGTCGTTGGCGGGATCGGCCTTGAAACGAGCCAGCTGCAGATCGCCGACGGTCTCGAAGAAGAGCCCCACGCCCCACAGTCCGATGCCGACCACCACTGCCGGAAGGAAGGTGTCCGGGCCGGTGGGGACCATGCCCACCTGCACCGGGAGCGACACGATCCACAGGATGATGCCTTGCAGCAGAAAGACCGTGAACAGGCTCACGAGCGCGAACCGGGACCCGTGGCGACGCCGCATCGCCTGATAGCGATAATCCTCTCCTTTACCGATGTTGCGCCACGCCAGATGGCCGGAGAGGCGCAATCCCCAGATGGTCACCAGCAGGAGAAGGGGGAGACGGCGCTCGAGGGGCCCGTCGGCCACGAGGAACGTCGCCCAGGCCACCACCACGAAGCCGAAACCCCAGAAGATGTCGACGATGCTGGCGTCACGCAGCGCCAGACTGACCAGCCAGAGGCCGCAGAAGGCCCCGGCCGCCACCGCCGCGTTGATCCAGAGCACCTCCATTACGCCTCCCGATGGTCTTCGATCCAGTCGTCGACTTGCCGCCATTGGTCATACAGCCAGTCGCGGCGCGCCGAAGTGCCCTCGGGGACTGTGTTGCGGGTAATCCGCCAGAAGGCGACCCGAATCGTGCGGCCCACCAGGGCCCCAGCCCAGATGTCGCTCACCCGGGCAAAGCCGTCGAGTCCGGTATGGGCGGCCACCACGATGTCGGCCTCGGGGGCGCTTTCGAGCAGGGCCAGCGTTCCGGCGGGGCGGGGCGGGAGGACGTGGCGGAGCCGACGGGCCGCCGCATGCGCTTTGGGGTCACCATCGGCCAGGCGGGCCAATGCCCGCTCCTGCCTGTCGGGCGTGAAGCGGGTGCCCTCGGGGTAGATCATCACGCCGTCACCGGGCCCGAGATCGGCTGCCAGTGCACGGATATTGGCGACCTCGACGGTGGTTTCGCCGGCACGGTCGACGAAGTAGTTGGGGAGGCGATTGCCGGCTACGTCCAGGGCCGGGTCGGAAAGGAGCTCTCGCTTGAGAAGCCACCGGAGCCTGATGTGGTGGCGCCCGGAGACGAGGACGGCGGGCAGCAAGTTGTCGACGATGCTGGCATGGCGGAAGAGCAGGATGATGGGCCCGGGTGCCACATGCTCGTCGCCCTCGACCGAGAGCCGGAGGCCGAATATGGTCCGGGCGGCGGAAAACATCGTTGCCGCCCACCAGCGCTGTATGGCGTAGGACGACGTCATCAGTGGCGGGCCCAGGGAACCGAAGCCACAGAGAACCCACGCTGCTCCGAGGGCCAACACTCCGGCCGCCTCGGCCGCCAGGTAGACCCAGCCGATTGCCGTCAGCCGTACCGCCACCCACGGCTTCCGGCGGCAAAGGCCGCGAAACGCGTCCACCACCACCGCCCCGACGAACAGAACCGGGAGCGCCAGGGTTGCCAAGGTGAACGCCACGAACAGTCGGGGAATGGTGACGATCCGGCGGCGGACTTTTGCGGATCGGGGCTCGTAGGGGGTGATCGACACACCGAGATGGTAGAAGTCGGCAGCCGCCAATTCCCGGCGCGAGGCGAG